>NZ_JAYPMU010000018.1:0-65165 GCF_038130085.1 Halopseudomonas sp.
CATGGCTTCATCTTCTCAGGAGTTGAAGCCTCCGCGAAACCCGGGGCGGTTCAAGGAGAGAGGCGCATCCTAATTTTTCGATTACTTCCGCAGGATGGCGCTCAAAATCGGGTTCGAAGATTTCATTTGAAATAGGGTTAATCAACTCAGGAAAGCCTGCATCCAGTGTTAGATTTAGTACTGTGCCAGAGATTGATCAAATCAATCCAAAAAGCATCGTACATTATTTCAATGAAGGTCAAACTCACACTTTGAAGTGGGATACAGAGAAAAGTGGTGATGCGCCTTCCCAGTTAAAGCTAATCGTCAGCTGCAAGGATGCAAATACGAACTCCTATAATAAAATGTTCGACTTGGTATTAGATGAGAATGGCAAATATCATGTGGAGAACGTTGCAGAGGTCAGCTAACAAACGGCACCACGGCGACCGTTTTTTCGCCGCTTTGCGGCTCCAAATCGGCGCGTATGCCGGGCGTTAAAGGGAAGGAACTCTCGCTCTCGCTACACAACAAAACGGAGAACCAGGATGTTCGGCAAGCTCTTTGGAGGCTCAAAAAAGGAAGACCGGGAAAAACCGGCCAAGCCACGCTCTGGCACAGGCAACGGGCAAGAGGCTGCGCTGCTGAGCGCGATTGAAGAGAAGAGGAAGACCGATCCTCTAGTCGGCGCAAAGATTGCCGGAAAGGAAGTCCTCAATCGACTTCTCGCCGCGATGAAGAACGAGAAGGGAGTTCACGTCGAGTCCCTGTTCTGCGCACTAGGGGCGCTAGCCGGATACGCGTGCCAAGCAAATCTGCGCGAGCAGGCTATCGCTCGCGGCATGAACCCGGATTCCCCTTTTCAGGTGGCAACGACCAAAGACGGGAAGCGCTACTACTTTGGCGATCCACTGAATGGTTCCTTGGCAGAGGGAAAGCTTTCTGTCTGGAGCTTGGCCGCTGGCGCGGCACAACACAACGGCGCGAAGTCACTCCCGGACATCAACGAGATATTCCAGCGCACTGCTTCGAACATCGGCTCCGATAAGTTCGGAGTCCCAAATTCCATTGAAGGTCACACCGCCGGGGATCTTCCGATCGCATACTTGCGCGCCTTGTGGCCAGCACTACTTCCGGTGGTCAAGAAGTTGTCGGGTGACCCTGTGCTTTGGCCTGTGGCATATGGCTTCGCAATTCAAGCAGCAATGGACATGGCGAAAGCCTCAATTCAACCCCACATCTCGCTGGGTATCGTTATGGAGGCCGCAATTCCCATGTCGAAGGTTGAGCTGGCTTCCCTCTAAGTCAGACGTTACCCGGGTTGATTTTTAGCTATGCCTAAGCTCGTTATGGAATCCAGGGTTTTAAGTCCACGGATAGAGATACAAGGATGAAAATATGAAGATTGTTGGGTTGATGGTTTTACTTTCGCTGCTGGTTGGATGCTCAGAGTCTGCGGAAGAGCAGGGTTCAGTGAACGTAGGTGCCGCTGGTGGTTCGGCGTTTCCGGTGCTGCCAATGTCTACATCCGATTCTGTAGAGCTAACCGGAGCGATGACATGGTGGTTTTGGGAAGGTGATGCGGGTTGCTTTGGCACTCTTTCAGATGGGGAGCAGAGCATAGAACTCCACGCGGAGGCCGACTTGTGTGAATCTATCGAATACGACGATGGGCAGGAGGCTACGGTCAGGGTTACTTTTGACCCAGGCAAGCAATACGCTCCAGATAACAAGAAGATGTATTCCATTACCGATTTCATAAAGTGAACCGTAGCAAGCCGCTGTAGAGCCCTAGAATGCGTGCTCTGAGCAAGTGTCATTCGGCGATTCATTCGCTCCTGAAAGCTGGGAGCCTGGCAGAAGACCCATGAACGTGTATCTCTTGGCTCACTGGGGTAACGGTGAAGACCCCGAAGGGCCAGACGGACAAGAGACGAACATGATTGTGCGAGCAGAAACACTGGAGCGCGCAGCAGCGATCGCTGATCCCATTCTCCTCAGGATTCCCTTGTGTGCTCCAGGTGGCAGGCCGGTGGCTGCATTCATGCAGCATGCGACCCTTATCGGAACCACGGATCGGCTAAGGGAAAAAGAAGGGGTTCTTACCTACCCGTGGATTGGTGAAGGCATTCCACAGGATTGTGAAAGGAGCTGGAGACGGGACAGTCTCGAACAGGGCTGGATTACGCACGAGGAATATCATGGTGAGCCACCGTGGTTTAGTACTGACTCCTAACCCATTGCTCCAGCTGTTTTCGGTGGCGGCTGTCTGCGCTGCATGTGACAAGCTGCGCGTTTGTTTGCTTGCGGTGCACCCAGGCGCTAAGTGGGGGCTTCTTTGTGAATAGGTTTGATATTGCTGATATGGCCTCTGGTGGAATAGCACTTGTTCTGGAGCCCGAAGCAGCGTGGGAGGACTTCCCCGGTTACGCCAAAAAGTGGGCGGAGAGGCTGGGTGCCAAGCAGGTTTCCGAGCCAGTTATCACTTTCGACGAATGCCTGCTTGAAGTACAAGTTGACGGTGGCCGTTTCTGGATAACCTATGACGACTTCCAGTCTTCTATACAGCTGGAGCCAAGGGACAAGAAATATAACGACATCGTGCTTTCAATCAGAAAACGGCTCCATTCTGTAGCCTGAAAGCCACAGCAAACGGCATCTTTTTCCCAGCGCCAGAGTGTTCTTCGATATTCCTGCTATTCAGGTTCAGACGTTAATAGTCCCCATAAAATATACAGATGGCAGGTTGGTGAAGGTCGGAGATACGGTCCTATTGATGGTCAATATCTCGGGCTTGTGGTGGTGAATATCGATGCAAATGAATACTCGACCGAGTACCCCAGTGCGTTGTGGAGCTATTTGCGCTCCGGTGTGCTGATCGATACTGATTTCGGCGGGCTTGTTTACTACCAGCAAGAGAGCATGGCTAGTGAGACGATCGAGTTGGTGCGGGGTGCAGAGGGCGATTCCCAGGGGGTAACGACAGGCCGCTTGAGTCTCCGTTGCCAGCACGCATTCGCTGCTTCAAACCACTACAGCCCCAGATACTCCGCGATCAGAAACGCCTCGCCCCGGCCTTCGTGTTTGCCGAAGTAGCTGACGGCTTCACGAGCGTCGTCTTCGATGTAACCCACCTCGCAATCAATGTCGTATTGCTCGGCAAGGCTGTTGAACAGATTTACTGGCGGGTTGAGGTGAAGTGGCTTCTTCACCGGCTGGCTGATGCCCAGCTGCCAGTCTTCGCAGTCGCCGCTTTCACATTCGTTGATCAGGACTACCTTGTTCGCTGCGTACTCATCGGCATACCCCTGCAAGGCCGCTTGCAGCGCCGGCAGGTTCTGTTTGAGCTTTTTTTCCTGCTTTTCGTCAAGACGGTCGCAGGCGATGAGAATGTATATCAGCATGTGGGCTATCCAGGTTGGCGTCAGGGCGTACTCTAGCACAGGCAGTGGTTCTGCTCGCCGTGAGCCACTGGTCAGCTTTTCACCAAGCTGTCACATACCGACCTAGACTTTCTAGGTAATCAATCTAGCAAGCCGATGAAAAGCGCCAGCGTTTTCGCGGTTTGTACTCATGACATTTTTCACCGACTGCCAGGTTGGTTCTGAGTGTTCGTACTTCCCGATTGATGTCTTTTGACTGAATGAGGAGGTCACATGAGTACTGCAACTCGATTGGCTGCGTGCGCTGTTATTCCCTTTGTCTGCTCTGCGGTGTGGGCTGACGATCAGGCTTTGATCGATCAGGCCCGCAGTGCTGCGCCGTCGATGGTGAGCGACGCGGCAACGGTGATGTATCAGGGCAAGGTGTTGGCGGAGGGATCCAACGGCTGGGTGTGCATGCCGGAGACGCTGCCGGGTGATAACGCGCCAATTTGCAATGACGCGGTGTGGATGGCGGTGTTTGGTGCATTGATGAGCAAGGCGCCGTATGAGGCCGACAAGCTCGGCATCTCGTATATGCTGGCGGGCGACGGCGGGGTCAGTAATTCCGACCCGTATCACGCCGATCACGCGCATGCGCCAGACATGATCAAGGAAGGGCCACACCTGATGTTGATTGTGCCTAAGGCGCTGCTGCAGGGCGTTACCGATGATCCGCACGCGGGTGGCCCCTATGTGATGTGGGGCGACACGCCGTATGCGCATCTGATGGTGCCGGTGGGTGAGCGGGAGTAGGGCGCCGCTCTAGTCCCATCCCTTGCTCGTTGACTTTGACCGCGCGGGCCGTTGCGTATGCACCGGCCCGCTTTACGTTATCCAGCGGTTTGATAATCCGCCATTTCAACCGGCTGACCCGCATCAGCTGCGCCTTGTGCTGTGCTAACGTCCGCTCCCAATGGCCCCGAGGCATGCGCTTTGGGCAGGACTTGTCGTGGGAGAACAACAATGAATTACGATGATGTGGTTTTGGGTCGTCGCAGTATCCGGGCGTTCAAACCCGAGCCGGTGCCGCGCAGTGTGCTGGAAGAGGTAATCAGCCTGGCGACGCGCGCGCCGTCGTCGATGAACTCGCAGCCTTGGCATCTGCATGTGTTGACCGGCGAGCCGCTGGACAGCATTCGCGCCGAGAACACCGAGCGCATGATCACCGGCGTGAAGCCCTCAAAGGAAACCCGCGATTCCGGCAGTTATGAGGGCCTGCACCGCCAGCGTCAGGTCGAGATTGCGGTGCAGCTGTTCGAGGCGATGGGGATCGCCCGCGATGACAAGGAGAAGCGTCAGGACTGGGTGCTGCGCGGCTTTCGCCAGTTTGATGCGCCGGTCTCTATTGTGGTGACCTACGACCGAGAACTGCGTGAAGGCGATATCGCCCAGTTCGACTGCGGCGCACTGGTGAATGGGCTGGTCAACGCGGCCTGGTCGCGCGGCCTGGGCTGTGTGGTCAACAGCCAAGGCATCATGCACTCACCTGTGGTGCGCGAGCATGCAGGCATTCCGGATGATCAGGTCATCATCATCTGCGTGGCGATGGGTTACCCGGATGACAGCTTTCCGGCCAACGCGGTGGTATCGCGTCGGCGTGAGGTGGCTGAGGTGGCGAATTTCGTCGGGTTTGCTGACTAAGTCGGGCACCGCCGGGCGAGGGCATAGACGCCCGGCGAGGGGCAGGGCGACGGTTTAGTCGTCCCGCCCTTCAAGCATGGTTCTGCGCAGCAGCACGTAGACCGAGCCGGTGCCGCCGTGGCGCGGAATGCAGGAGGCGAAGGCGAGCACGCTGTCGTGCTGGCGCAGCCAGGTGTTCACGTGGCTCTTCATCATCGGCTTACGGCCATCGAGTCGACGGGCCTTGCCGTGGGTGACGCGCACGCAACGGATTTCCTGCTTTACTGCTTCAGCCAGAAATGCCCAGAGCTGTTCGCGGGCGCGCTCGATGGTCAGTCCGTGCAGGTCTATCGAGCCATCAAACGGGATGTGCGCTTGCTTCAGCTTGCGTAGCTGCGATTCCTGCACGCCGTTGGACGCCCAGGCCAATTCCTGCTCGGGGTCGACATCGATCACAAACTGATCGGACAAGCCGTCGACCACCACTTCATTCTGTTTGACGGTGGCGCGCTGGCGGCTGGCGGCAATGCTGGCGCGGTCGCGCGGCGGCTTGCCGACATCGGCCTGTTGGTGCTTGATGGGCTTGGCGCCCTTGACGGCCTGACGGAACAGGTCGAGATCGTCGTCGGAGAAGGAATCCTGTGTCATGCTGCTGATCGTCATGCAAAAACCGGAGTGTAACAGCTGCAGGCTGGTGAAAAACTAGCCGTGTTACCTGCGTTTTTCATCAGCCTGCTGGTCGCCGGCGCGCTGCACGGTAGAATGGCGGCCTGAACCGAACAAGGATTTGCCCATGAGCGAACACGCTGCACTGCAGAGCATTCAGGATCTCGTCCGTTGGGGCGTTAGCCGCTTCCATCAGGCTGAGCTGTTTTTTGGCCACGGCACAGACAATGCCTGGGATGAGTCACGGCTGCTGGTGCTGCACGCCCTGTACCTGCCGTGGGAAACGCCGCTGGAGTACATGCAGTGCCGGGTGACCGAGGAGGAGCGCGATGCGGTGGTGGCGCTGCTGGAGGAGCGCATTCGTCTGCGCTTGCCTGCGGCGTACCTGACGGGGCACGCGCGCTTCGCCGGATTGGACTTTGTGGTTGATGATCGGGTGCTGGTGCCGCGTTCGCCAATTGCCGAGTTGATCGAGAGCCGCTTCGAACCGTGGCTGGAACGCGACCCTGAACGCATTCTGGATTTGTGTACCGGCAGCGGCTGTATCGGCATTGCCTGTGCCTATACCTTCCCCGAGGCCGAAGTGGTACTGGCGGATCTGTCGTCGGACGCACTGGCGGTAGCTGAGCAGAACATCGAGATGCACGAGTTGGGTGAGCGGGTCGAGGCGCGCTGGTCCGACGGGTTTGATGGGTTGGCTGGTGAGCGATTTGACCTGATCGTCAGCAACCCGCCCTACGTGGATGCCGAGGACATGGATTCGCTGCCGGATGAATACCGCCACGAGCCGGAAATGGGCTTGGCTGCGGGTGAAGACGGGCTGGATTTGGTGCGTCGCATGTTGGCGGAGGCGGCGGACTATCTGACCGAAGACGGTGTGCTGGTGATCGAGGTAGGCAACAGCATGGTTCACGTGATGGCCGAGTGGCCGGAAGTGGATTTTGAGTGGGTCAAGTTCCGCAACGGCGGGCACGGCGTATTCGTACTGAGTGCCGAGCAGTGCCGTCACTTTCAGTCGTTGTTTGCCGAGAGTCTCTGAGGTTTTTTGACTATCCCTGCGCGGCGCTCGCTGCGCAGGTCTTCCCTGAGCGGTTGCTCAGCGCAGTACCACCCATAGCAGCATCAACGCCTGGAAGATAGAGAAGGCAATCAGACAACCGATGGCAAAGCGATTGCCCAGATCCGAGCGCTTGTAGCTGGCGATGGCGGCTTGCAGTTGGTTGATCCGTGCTTCCTGCTTCTGGTTCTGGGTTTCGCTTTCGCGCAGCTGAGCGAGCAGGGTGTTGATCTGCAGGGGCTGAATGCGCTCGGTGTTCCAGCTGCCGATCAGGTCATTGACGCGGTTGGCCTGGGCTAACGCAGCGCCGGGTTCGCCGTCCAGGGGAGTGATGTTGAAGCCGGCATGGGTGAGGATGTTGTCACGGGCGGTGCGTGCGTCTTCGGTGGTGCCATCGCTGCCGCGCAGGGTGATCGGGGTGACGGCGTAATCGCCACAGTGGCGCTGACACCAGTGAATCAGCTGGGCAAACATGAAGGTGCCCAAGCCGCGTTGGGCAGGTTGAATTTGCACGCCTTCGATTGGGCCGAAGCGCACGCGCTTGTGCTTATGGTCGACCAGCACTTCCACGCGGTTGCCGATTTCCGGCAGCGGCTCGCCCTCAAAGCGTACTTGCAAGCGCAGCAGTTCCAGTGCGCCAATGCGTTCCTGGGTCACGGCGATCTGCGCCAGGCGCTCTGGGTGGACCAGAATGCGCGCCTTGAATACCGGCTTGAGCTGAACCCAGTAGGAATCTGACGGCTTGGCGCGGGCGAACGGGTCCCGCGGGGCGGTTTGCTCCGGGGTAGCGTTGTCGTCAAGCGTGTCGGTTTGGGTCATTCAGTTGTCCAGGGTACTGCGGATGCGGCTGGTGGCATCTCTCCCACGGTTTATCGGCGCTTTGCCGTTTTTCTGTAATGTAATCGCCCCGTTTTACCGTGTCATGCGATCCAGGTGTGAACTGCTTCCCAGGCAAGGCGTGCGGCCAGCAGGGTAAGCACGATGTTGAACAGCCGGCTGAAATATCGGTCGCTCATGCGTTTAAGCAGATGCAGGCCGAGCCAGGTGCCGGCTGCGCCCGCGACGATCATCGCGGCGATCAGAGCCAGCCAATCGTGAAAGATGAAGCCGGCAGCAGTGAAGGCGAAGGCTTTTGGCAGGTGCTGCAGCGTCATGGCTGCGGCGAAGGTGGCGACCGTTTGCAGCCGCTGGTGCGCCTGTTGCTGTTTGATGAACGCCGCTACCAGCGGGCCGGTAGCGCCGACGAACAGGCTAAGGAAGCTGGTGATGGCGGAGGCGAGCAGGGTGCCGATTGGGCCGGTAGCAACTTTCGGAATGGCCGGGCCCCAGCACAGCAGGACAATGAACAGGGCAATGCTGAGCTGCACCACCCCCAGCGGCAGGCGCACCAGCAGCAGGCTGGCGGCATACGCGCCGAGGATCACGCCGGGGGCAAACCAGGCGATCACCCGGAAGTTGATATGGCGCCAGGTCATCAGCGCCCGATTGGCGTTGGACCCCAGTTGGACCATGCCGTGCACCGGGATGATTGCTGCTGCCGGCATCACCAGCGCCATGATCGCCAGCAACATCACGCCGCCACCCGCGCCCATGGCGGCAGTCACGGCGGAGGTCAGCGCGGCTGCCAGGATGAGCAGCAACGCCCAGTGCGGGGCAAGGTTCTCGGGCAGCAGTAGCGGCAACAGTTCGCTCATCGGGAAGCTCTGGAAACGAAGGGAAGGGCGTAGCCTACGCGCAGGGCTGCAGGCTGTCACCGTCCGCGGCCAGCGGGTATACTGCCGCCCTGCCCACGTTTAGATCAGGTTCTTGGTATGTCTGGAAACACGCTCGGTACCCTCTTCACCGTCACCACGGCCGGCGAAAGCCACGGCCCGGCGCTGGTCGCCATTGTCGATGGCTGCCCACCCGGCCTGCCACTGTCGAGCGAAGACCTGCAGCGTGATCTGGATCGCCGCAAGCCCGGCACCAGCCGTCACACCACCCAGCGTCAGGAACCCGATGAGGTCGAGATTCTGTCTGGCGTGTTTGAGGGCGTCACCACCGGTTGCCCGATTGGTTTGCTGATTCGCAACACCGATCAGAAGTCCAAGGACTACTCGGCGATCAAGGATCTGTTTCGTCCGGCTCACGCCGATTACACCTACCACCACAAGTACGGTCTGCGCGATTACCGCGGCGGTGGCCGTTCTTCGGCGCGGGAAACCGCGATGCGCGTGGCCGCCGGTGCGATTGCCAAGAAGTATCTGGCAACCCTGGGTATCCAGATCCGCGGCTATATGAGCCAGTTGGGCCCGATCGAGATTCCGTTCAAGAGCTGGGACGGCGTCAACGACAACGCCTTCTTTAGCGCTGATCCGGACAAGATTCCCGAGCTCGAAGCCTACATGGATCAACTGCGCCGTGATCAGGACTCGGTTGGCGCCAAGATCACCGTGGTTGCCGAAGGTGTGCCGCCGGGATTGGGCGAGCCGATCTTTGACCGTCTGGATGCGGAGCTGGCTTATGCGCTGATGAGCATCAATGCGGTGAAGGGCGTCGAGATCGGTGCGGGTTTTGCGTCGGTTGCCCAGCGTGGTACCGAACACCGTGACGAGCTGACCCCGGAAGGCTTCCTCAGCAACCAGGCCGGCGGCGTGTTGGGCGGTATCTCCTCCGGCCAGCCGATTGTTGCGAGCCTGGCGCTGAAGCCGACCTCCAGCATTACCACCCCCGGCCGCTCGATCGACGTTAACGGCCAGCCGGTCGACGTCATCACCAAGGGCCGCCACGATCCCTGCGTGGGCATCCGTGCAACGCCGATCGCAGAGGCGATGATGGCGCTGGTGCTGATGGATCATCTGCTGCGCCACCGTGCGCAGAACGCTGACGTGAAGGTGACGACCCCGGTACTGGGTCAGCTTTGAGTCGGCTCGGTCAGCCGTGAGCGCGGTCGCAGGGTCCCCGCTGCCGTACTGGCGGCTGTCCGGTTTCTACTTTGCCTACTTCGCCCTGCTGGGCGGGGTAGCGCCCTTCCTCTCGCTGTATTTCGAATCCCTCGGCTTTGAACCGGCGCGCATTGGCGAGCTGGTTGCCATCCCGATGCTGATGCGCTGCGTTGCCCCCAATCTCTGGGGCTGGTTGGGTGATGCAACCGGCCAACGATTGTTGATTGTGCGGGTGGGGGCGCTGCTTACAGCACTGACCTTTGCCGGCATCTTCTGGCGGCAGGACTACTGGTGGCTGGCGGCGATCATGGCGACCCACAGTTTCTTCTGGCACGCCGTGCTGCCGCAGTTTGAAGCCATTACCCTGGCCCATCTTGGCAATCAGTCCTCCCGTTACAGTCAACTCCGGCTCTGGGGTTCGGTCGGCTTTATTCTCACCGTAGTATTGCTGGGCTTGCTGCTGCAGCGTCAGGGGATGGGCGTCTATCCGGTGGCCATGCTCGGCATCATGCTGCTGATCAGCCTGTGCAGCGCCCTGGTGCCGCCGCCACCGCGGCAAACCGCTGCCAGCCAGGAGCACGCAGACGGTTTTCTGCTGCGGCTTTGGCGGCCGGGCGTCCCGGCGTTCTTCCTCTGTGTGGCGCTGATGCAGCTGTCACATGGGCCGTATTACACCTTCCTGAGTATTCACCTGGAGGCGCTGGGTTACGGGCGCGGGCTGATTGGGGCGCTCTGGGCGCTGGGTGTGGTCGCCGAGATCGTGCTGTTTCTGGTCATGCACCGGGTGCTGGGGGTGTTCAGCCTGCGCGCACTGCTGGTGGCGAGTTTTCTGATCGCGTCACTGCGCTGGGTGTTGCTCGGCACCTTGGCTGAGTATCTGACGGTACTGATCTTTGCGCAGGTTCTGCACGCAGCTACCTTCGGTGCGTTCCATGTGGCGGCCATTCACTTCGTTCAGCACCGTTTTGGCGAAAGGTATCAGGGACAGGGGCAGGCACTTTATGCGACGCTGGCAGGTGTTGGCGGCGCCTTGGGGGCGCTCTATTCCGGCTACGCATGGCAGGGGATCGGGCCTGCGTTGACCTTTGGCATAGCGGCAGTAGCGGCGTTTGCGGCGGCGCTGATTCTTAGCCTTCGGTTGCGTGAAGGCGATTGAACACGGGGGATTGATGAGCATACTGGCGGTCTACGAAAGCGGTGATCTGCAGTGCCCGCGACGGGTGCTGACCCATGTTGAGGATATTCAGCGCGCGCTGGCTGAATTGGGTCTGTCGTTGACCACGGAGGATGCAGGCCTCTCGGCCGCTGCTGTCACTCGCACCCATGATGCGCACGGGCTGCCTGCGTATCAGCAGGTGCAAGACCAGCTTACCGAAGCCAATATCTTCACCAGTGGCGATGTAACGCGGCAGGTGCTGGCGGGGCAGTTGCGGCTATGTGTCGGCGGCGATGGCTGGGCGTTGGTTATCGCATTGCGTGCCGGTGACTGTATCCAGCTGCCGACGGGGCTTGAGCAGTGCATTCTGCCTGCCGCCGGGATCGATTGCCGCTGGCAGGACAGCGCGGCTGAAGAGTCGGCATTGACATACCATCCGCTTGAAGCACCAACGCTGACGGGCTTGTTGCCATTGGATATCTGATTTCCCTGCATGATCTATAGTGTGTTGGACACACCAACGCCAAGGGGGAAGGCAATGAATATGGGAATGGGCGGTGGCCTGCTTGGGCTGCTGATTTTGATCGGGGATATCTGGGCCATCATCAACATTCTGCAGAGCCGGTCCGAGATGGGCATGAAGCTGCTGTGGATTTTGCTGGTCGTGCTGCTGCCGCTGTTGGGGCTGATCATCTGGTTCGTGGCAGGGCCGCGCGGAAACAAGGCATAGAAAAGGCCCCGGTGCAGCGCACCGGGGCCTTTTTGTTACGCTCGTCTTCTTACTTCTCGACGAACGCGCGCTCGATCACGTAGTGACCTTGATCGCCGTGGCGAGCTTCCTTGAAGCCGTTGGCGTCGAGAATCTCACAGCAGTCCTTGAGCATGCTCGGGCTGCCGCACAGCATGAAGCGGTCCTGCTCCAGATCGAACTGCGGCAGGCCGATGTCGGAGAACAGCTTGCCGTTGCTCATCAGGTCGGTCAGGCGACCCTGATTGCGGAACGGCTCGCGGGTGACTGTCGGATAGTAAATCAGCTTCTCGCGTACCAGATCACCGAAGTACTCGTTGTTCGGCAGTACATCGTTGATCAGTTCCTGATAGGCCAGGTCGCTGACGTTGCGGCAGCCGTGGGTCAGGATCACCTTGTCGTACTGCTCGTAGGTCTCTGGGTCCTGGATGATGCTGATGAAGGGCGCAAGGCCGGTGCCGGTGCTCAGCAGGTACAGGTTGCGGCCGGGGATCAGGTGATCGAGCACCAGCGTGCCGGTAGGCTTGCGGCTGATCATGATCTGGTCGCCTTCGTTGATGTTCTGCAGGCGCGAGGTCAGCGGGCCGTCCGGCACCTTGATGCTGAAGAACTCCAGGGTTTCTTCATGATTCGGGCTGGCGATGCTGTAGGCGCGCATCAGCGGGCGACCTTCGACTTCCAGACCAATCATGATGAAGTGCCCGTTCTTGAAGCGGAAACCGGGATCACGGGTGGTCTTGAAGCTGAACAGGGTATCTGTCCAGTGGTGCACGCTGAGTACTTTTTCGGTGTTGAAGCCTGACATGACGCCTCCAGAAGTGAACATCTCTTGGCCGGCGAGTCTACGCAGGGTTAATCTATCGGAGAAACGAATAATTCATATATATCTATTCGGAAAAACCGATTATGAGATACACCCTGCGTCAGCTTGAGGTCTTTCTTGCCACGGCCTTCCATGAAAACCTCACGCGCGCGGCGGCCAGCCTGGCGATGTCGCAGTCGGCGGCCAGCAGTGCGCTGAAGGATCTGGAGAGCCAGTTTGATGTGCAGTTGTTTGATCGGGTCGGCAAGCGCCTGCAGCTCAACGAGTTGGGGGAGAGCATCCGGCCGCGGGCCGAGGCGTTGCTGGAACAGGCGCGCAGTCTGGAAACCGCACTGGCTCGGCATCAGGATATCGGCCATCTGAAGGTTGGCGCCACCCTGAGTATCGGCAACTACCTGGCGGTCGAGATCATGGCTCGCTACATGGGTGAGCAGGCGGGGGCTCGGGTCGAACTGGAGGTGGCGAACACCGAGACGATCGTGCGCAAAGTGGCGAATTTTGAGCTCGATCTTGGCTTGATCGAAGGGGAGAGCCGTCACCCTGATCTGGAGATGCTGCACTGGCGTGACGACGAACTGGTGGTGTTTTGCGCGCCGGACCATCCTTTGGCGGGCAAACCTTGGTTGACCGATGAAGACCTGCTCAGCGCCGCGTGGATCGTTCGCGAGCCCGGCTCGGGTACCCGCCAGCACTTTGAGTGGGCTATGCACGGCCTGTTGCCCGAGCTGAATATCAAGCTGGAGCTGCAGCACACCGAAGCCATCAAGCGGGCGGTAGAGGCGGGGTTGGGGGTGGGCTGTCTGTCGGAGATCACTTTGGTCGATGCGTTTGAGCGCGGCCGGTTGGTGCCGCTGCCGGTTCCCCATCGGGACTTTCACCGCCGTTTCTACTTTGCCCTTCATCGGCAGAAGTTTCGCAGTGCAGGGGTGGAACGCTGGTTGGAGCTGTGCCGGGAGAGTACCGAGGGGCTGGCCTGACGGCATTCGGCGCACGCTGCGCTGTTCGCCCGCATGATCGGGCTTGTTGCTCTGCTGTCGCTGCTGCGGTCGGGAGGGTGGTTGTCTCGAGATAAAACAAAAAAGCCGTGACGACTGCGCGTCACGGCTTTTGTTTGCCGCAGATAGCTATCAGTTGCTGCTGAGCACGAGTTCACCGTCTTTCAGCGGGATGGTGTCGCCGGGTTTGTGGTCCATGCGCACGGTGCCGGTTTGGTCGCCGATACGGTACTGAACGTTGTAGCCAACCACTTCATCGTGGCTGTCGTAGACGGTCTGGCAACGGCGTTCGGTGGTGGTGTACGTGCTGTTGTTCTGCATATTCTCTTGGATGCGGTTACCCGCGTAGCCACCGGCGGCGGCACCTGCAACAGTCGCGATCTTCTTGCCGTTGCCGCCACCGACCTGATTACCCAGTGCGCCGCCAACGACTGCACCAGCGATGGTGCCAAGCAGACGGTTCTCGTCCTGTACCGGCTTCTGGCGGGTTACTGCAACGTCGTTGCAGACTTCGCGCGGGGTGCGCTGGGTCTGGGTGATTTCGGCAACATCAAGAACTTCAGCCTCGGTGGGGGTTCTGTCTGCGAACGCGGTGTAACCCGCAATGGCGCCACCCGCTGTTGCCAGCGCCGCGCCTACCAAAATGCCCGTCAACATAGACTTGTTCATGATGAAAACTCCTTATTGCCTATGATTTTTCCGCCGCAGGGTTTGCGGTTCATGCGTTTATGGACTACTGCAGGTGGAGACAGGTTCCCTGCAGGCCGCGCCATACGTCGGCTTTGTGACGGACTTGGCGGTTCAGAAGTGCTTGGCGAAGCTGTCGGTTTGGAGCAGGGTGCGGAACGCTTCTTCATCAATCGGTGGGCTGAACAAGTAACCCTGAAACTGGTTGCAGCCCTGGGCGTGAAGGAAGTCGAGCTGTTCACGGGTTTCCACGCCCTCGGCTATCAGATCCATGTGCAGGCTGGAAGCGATGGCAATGATGGCGCGGATGATCTCGGCGTCGTTTGCGTTGCTGGTGCACTCGCGCACGAAGGATTGATCGATTTTCAGCAGGTCGACCGGAAGCTGTTTCAAATAGCTCAACGATGAGTAGCCGGTGCCGAAATCGTCGATGGAAAAATGCACGCCGTGGCTGCGCAGTTCGTTCATCTTGTCGATGGTGTCGTTGATATTTTCGATAACGATACCCTCGGTGATCTCCAGGCTCAGGCAGCGGGTTGGAATGGCGTGTTTACGCATAGCGTCTAGCACATCGCCGACGAAGGTGGGGTGGCGGAACTGCCGGGGGCTGATGTTGACGCTCAGACAAAAGCTGTTGGGATTGATCAGCTGATCAGCGAGCAACTGGGCGAGACACTCGCAGGCCTTGTTGAGAATCCAGCGGCCGGCCTCGAAAATCAGGCTGCTTTGTTCGAGTACGTCAATGAAGGCGGCGGGCCCGATTATTCCGCGTCGAGGGTGGTGCCAGCGAAGCAGCGCTTCGGCGCCGAAGATGTGCTGGCTGCCGTGGGCAACCTGGGCCTGAAAATGCAGCCTGAACTGCTCGGCGCTGAATGCCTTGCGCAGCTCCGATTCGATTGCGAGGCGCTCGCTGGCCGCAACCTGCATCGACTGCTCGAAGAAGGCGATACCGTCTCGACCGTCCTCTTTCACCCGGTACAGCGCGATGTCTGCGCGCTTGAGCAGGTCTTCGGCGCCGTCGCCGTGCTCTGGTATCAAGGCCACGCCGATGCTGGCGCTCAACTGCAGTGCGTGGCCCTCGACCTGCATGGGTTCGGAGATGGTGTCCAGCAGCTCGCGTGCTGTCTGCAGGACTTCCTTGCGCAGAGCGGTCCCGGTGCTGTTCAGGCCGCTGAGCAGGACGACGAACTCGTCTCCGCCGAGCCTGGCAACGGTGTCTTCGGTTCGAACGCGGCTGAGCAGGCGACGGGTGACCTCCTGCAGCACAGCGTCACCGCAGGAGTGGCCGAGCGAGTCGTTGATGTGCTTGAAGTGGTCGAGGTCGAAGAACAGCAATGCACCCCGCAGGGCATGGCGTTGATACAGCGCGTTCAGTTGGCCCAGACGATCACTGAGCAGCAGTCGGTTGGGCAGGTTGGTCAGCGCATCGTGGTAAGCGAGGTGTTTAACCTTGGCCTCGATGCGTTTCTGTTCAGTTACGTCGCGGGCGGTTAAAAGCAGGCATTCCAGGCCGTCCACCTCCAGCGGCTGGGCCGAGACGGCGACCGTCAACTCAACCCCTTCGCGGGTGCGCATGCGCAGCTCCCGGTGGTATACGCCGCCGTGGAGTTCCATCTGGCGAATGAGCTCGTCGCGTTCATTCGGGTCAACCCACAGTCCAAGTTCAGCCGATGTGCGGCCTATGGCTTCCTCCGCGCGGTATCCGGTCAGACGGCTGAAGCCTTCGTTGACCTCCAGGTGACGACCGGAGGCCTTTTCGCTGATCGTGATTGAGTCGGGGCTGCCTTTGAAAGCGCGGGCAAATTTGTCTTCCGATGCACGCAATGCAGCTTCGGCCTGCGTACGGGCGGTAATGTCGCGGAAGCTGAACAGCACGCAATCCTGCAGGTTGATGCGCAGGCGTGAGGTGGATGTTTCGCACAGCAGGACGCGCCCGTTGTGGGTTGCGAAGGTTTCTATCTGGTTATGCAGTTCGCGAATGCCCTTGATCGCCTCGTTCAGCGCCGCGTGGGCAGCCTGAGCGCTCCACAGTCCGGCCTGTTGCGGGGTGTGCCCGACCAGATCAAGGGGCGGGTAACCGAAGGTGCGCGAGAAACTCTGGTTGACCTCAATGATGCGCTGGCTGTCGCAATGGATCAGGCAGTAGGCATCAGGAGCGCTTTGAAACAGCATCGAGAACTTGGCTTCGCTTTCGACCAGTGCGTTCTGGCTCTTGCGTTGCTCGGTGATATCCAGCAGCGTGCCGATCATGCGGGTAGGGCGACCTGCGTCGTTCAAATGCAGTGTGGCTGTTGCCTGCAGCCAGCGAACGCCTTTGCCGTGTGGGACGCGGTAGGTCAGGCGATAGTGGGATTGATGCCCCCGACAGATGGCTACCAGGGCGCGACGGATGGCGCGCTTGTCTTCGCTGATTATTTGCTTGAGAAACGCTCTGGCTGATCCCTGCCAATCTTCAGCAGCGAATCCGTTCAGCTCGGCGGCGCGCGACGAGCAGTGCAATGTGTCGGTATCGATCCGCCAGTCCCAGGTTCCCATCTGGGCGGCATCAAGTGCCATGCGCAGGCGTTCCTGGCTGTCTTTCAGCGCCCGGTCGCGGCGTTTCTGCCAGGTCAGGTCTGTGACGGTAACGATCAGGTAGCGGTGAGCATCGCGCACGACGGCTTCTGCGTGCAGCATGACGTCTGCCACTATGCCACCGGGCAGGGTGACCGTTACTTCCTCGCCCGGGATCAGGCTGCCGCTGCTCAACGCAGCGTATAGGCGATTGCCGGTTGCCGCTGGCAGAATGCCAAGTTCGGCGGCATTGCGGCCCCGGCACTGATCATTGCTCAGGCCGCTGAGACGCTCGAAACACGGGTTTACTTCGAGAATGCGTCGCCTGTCGAGGTCCATGATCAACTGCGCGGCGCCGCTGGCGTTGAAGGCTGCACGGTAGTCGGCTTGGGGCGGCTCAACCGCGCCGGCTGGTATGGCGATAGTGATCAGTAGCTGCCGGCCTTCGGCCTGATCGATGTAGTCCATGTTCAGGCGGCAGCGCTGCAGCCTGCCGTCGCGCCCGAGCAGGTTGAGCTGGCGATCGCGCAAACAACCATTACGTTCGAGCTCGGTCAGCAGGCTGCGCCAGTGAATAGGGCGCCCCCATAGCGGAAACGTGGCTGCGGCCTGATTAATCAGGGCAGAGCGTTGCCACTGGAACTGCTGCTCAAAGGCTGGGTTGATGTCGCAGATTTGCTCGCTGCGCAGGTCTATCAGTAGCGCAGGGCAAGGCATGCCTTGAAACAGCACGTTAAAGGGAGGGGCGGACGCAGCAGCCACATCCGGTGGGTAAGCGCCTGTGTTGCCTGACATGCGTTTCTGATCCATTCAGTGGGGCTGGCGGCCCCGACACCGTTCAAGGCAGGTTGGTGGCCTGCCGCTCGGCTGATTCCGTACCTTTTGACGATAGACGTGCTCCTGCCGTTGAACAAGTAACCGAAAGTCGAAATCAGCCGGTCTGGTGACGGGCGTCACGAAGCAGGTTGATCAGAGCGCGGGCAGCGTTCGACTGGGTGCGTCCGCTGTGCCAGATGCAGCCCAGTTGGCGCTGCAGGTGTACGTTGGGTAGTTGCAGCACGCTGACCTGATTGTCCAGCATGCTGCGTGGCAGCACGCTCCAGGCCAGACCGATGGAGACCATCATCTTGATCGTCTCCATGTAGTTGGTGCTCATGCTGATCTGCGGTTGTACGTGGTGGCGTTCGAACAGATCGCTGACGACCTGATGGGTAAAGGTATTGCTACCGGGAAACACTGCCGGATAGGCGGCCAGCTGAGCCAGCTCCAGTGAGCCCTGTTGCGCTAGCGGGTGCTCGGGGGCGATGACAAAGTCCAGCGGGTCGTCCCAGATCAGCTCGCTAATGACCGGCGGTTCGACTTCCGGAGCCAGGGTTATGACCGCCAGCTCGATCTCGCCGTGCAGCACCTTGTCGTAGGCAACTTCTGAGTCGAGAAACTGGATGTCGAAGGACACCAGCGGGTGACGGCGGGTAAATTCCCGCAGCACCGGAGGCAGACGATGCAGGCCGATATGGTGGCTGGTGGCGATGCTCAGACGGCCGGAGACCTCGCTGGATAGATTGCTCAGGGCGCGGCGCGTATCATTCAGCAGGCTGAGGACCTGCTCGGCGCGGGGTTTTAGCGCGAGCCCGGCCTCAGTTAATGAGACGTGGCGACCGATGCGGTCGAACAGGCGCGCGTCAAGTTGCTGCTCGAGCATAGCAATGCGCTTGCTGACGGCGGGCTGGGTCAGGTGCAGCTGTTCTGCTGCCCGCGAGAACGAGCCGGTCTCGGCGACGGCGAGAAAAGCCTGCAGGTTGGCGGTATCCATCTCGCATTCCAGTTGGTTATCTGTTTCATAAATAATATTCCTTTGTTTTATCTCTGGGCAAAATTTATTCTGTGCCCAATGAAAGAGCCGCCGCAGGGCCTGCAGTTGCAGGGGACGGTGGCCACAGTCTGATACCCAGGAGTAACCCATGTCTGCGAAAACGCTTTACGACAAGCTGTGGGACAACCATCTCGTCAAACAACGAGATGATGGTTCTGCATTGATCTACATCGATCGTCACATTCTCCACGAAGTGACTTCGCCGCAGGCGTTTGAAGGGCTGCGACTGGCTGGCCGCAAGCCGTGGCGCATCGACGCCAACATTGCCACCCCGGATCACAACGTACCGACCACCAAGGCCGAGCGTCAGGGCGGCCTGGAGGCTATCGCTGATGAGGTCTCGCGCATTCAGGTCAAAACGCTGGATGAGAACTGCGATGATTTCGGCATCCTCGAATTCAAGATGAACGACGTCCGTCAGGGCATCGTGCACGTCGTTGGCCCGGAGCAGGGTGCAACCCTGCCGGGTATGACGGTGGTCTGTGGTGACTCGCACACCTCTACCCACGGCGCTTTTGGTGCGCTGGCGCACGGTATCGGTACCTCCGAGGTTGAGCACGTGCTGGCGACCCAGTGTCTGGTCGCCAAGAAAATGAAGAACATGCAGGTCCGCGTTGAAGGCCAGTTGCCCTTCGGTGTGACCGCCAAGGACATCGTACTGGCCGTGATCGGCAAGATCGGCACTGCGGGTGGCAACGGTCACGCGCTGGAGTTCGCCGGTAGCGCGATCCGCGACCTGTCGGTCGAAGGCCGCATGACGCTGTGCAACATGGCCATCGAAGCCGGTGCGCGCGTTGGTATGGTCGCCGTTGATGAAAAGACCATCGAATACGTCAAGGGCCGTCCGTTTGCGCCGCAGGGTGCTGAGTGGGATCGCGCCGTCGAAGCCTGGAAAGATCTGGTTTCTGATGCCGATGCGCACTTCGACACCATCGTCGAGCTGCGCGCTGAAGACATCAAACCGCAGGTGAGCTGGGGTACGTCGCCGGAAATGGTTTTGGCCGTTGATCAGAACGTGCCAGACCCGGCTGCTGAGAGCGATGCCGTCAAGCGTGACTCTATCGTGCGTGCGCTCAAGTACATGGGCCTGACTGCCAACCAGCCGATCACCGACATCCAGCTGGATCGCGTGTTTATCGGTTCCTGCACCAACTCGCGTATTGAAGACTTGCGTGCGGCTGCAGCCGTCGCCAAGGGGCGTAAGGTTGCGGCGACCGTCAAGCAGGCGCTGGTTGTCCCGGGCTCTGGCCTGGTTAAGGCGCAGGCCGAGAAGGAAGGTCTGGACAAGATCTTTATCGAAGCCGGTTTTGAATGGCGTGAACCCGGTTGCTCCATGTGTCTGGCGATGAACCCGGACCGCCTGGAAAGTGGTGAGCATTGCGCTTCCACCTCCAACCGTAACTTTGAAGGTCGTCAGGGCAACGGTGGTCGTACCCACCTGGTGAGCCCGGCGATGGCTGCTGCCGCTGCGGTGACCGGTCGTTTCATTGATGTTCGCGAATTGATGCAGGCCTGAGGAGAGTCGAGATGAGAGCCTTTACCCAACATACCGGCCTGGTCTGCCCGCTTGATCGTGCCAATGTCGATACCGACCAGATCATTCCGAAGCAGTTTCTGAAGTCGATCAAGCGCACCGGGTTCGGTCCGAACCTGTTTGACGAGTGGCGTTACCTGGATGTCGGTCAGCCGAATCAGGACAACTCCAAGCGTCCGATCAACGAAGACTTTGTGCTGAACTTTCCGCGTTACCAAGGTGCCAGCGTGCTGCTGGCGCGTGAAAACTTTGGCTGTGGCTCTTCCCGTGAGCACGCGCCATGGGCGCTGGACGAGTACGGCTTCCGCACGGTGATTGCGCCGAGCTTTGCTGACATCTTCTTCAACAACAGCTTCAAGAACGGCCTGCTGCCGATCATCCTGCCGGACGAGGCGCTGGATGAGCTGTTTGAGCAATGTGAGGCGACTGAGGGCTATCAGCTGACCGTCGATCTGCAAGCGCAGACGGTTACCCGCCCGGACGGCAAACAGTACGCCTTCGAGATTGACGCGTTCCGCAAGCATTGCCTGCTTAATGGTCTGGATGATATCGGTCTGACTCTGCGTGACGCCGATGCGATCAGCGCCTTTGAGGTTGGCCACAAACAGCGTCAACCTTGGCTGTTTCGCGACGCTTGATACGCGCCACACATGAATAGTGGGTGCAGGGCCAGTAGCGCTCTGCGCCATGAATGATTACGAGGAACGACATGAGTAAACAGATTCTGATCCTGCCGGGCGACGGTATTGGTCCGGAGATCATGGCCGAGGCGGTCAAGGTGCTGGAAGTGGCTAACAGCAAGTTCGATCTCGGCTTCGAACTGAGCTTTGACGATCTGGGCGGCGCAGCCTACGACCGTTACGGCGTGCCGCTGGCAGACGAAACCCTTGAGCGCGCCCGTGCTGCCGATGCGGTGCTGCTGGGCGCTGTGGGTGGTCCGAAGTGGGACACCATTGATCCGGCGCTGCGCCCGGAGCGTGGTCTGCTGAAAATTCGCTCCGAGCTGGGGCTGTTTGGCAACCTGCGTCCGGCGATTCTGTACCCGCAGCTGGCCGAGGCGTCGACGCTCAAGCCGGAAGTTGTCTCCGGTCTGGATATCCTGATCGTGCGTGAGTTGACCGGTGGTATCTACTTCGGCAAGCCGCGCGAGCGCACCACGCTGGAAAACGGCGAGCGCATGGCGTACGACACACTGCCCTACAGCGAGAGCGAAGTGCGCCGCATTGCCAAGGTCGGTTTCGACATGGCGATGGTGCGTAACAAGAAGCTTTGCTCGGTCGACAAGGCCAACGTTCTGGCCTCCAGCCAGCTGTGGCGCGAAGTGGTTGAGGAAGTAGCCAAGGATTACCCGGAAGTCGAGTTGTCGCACATGTATGTCGACAACGCAGCGATGCAGCTGGTCCGCGCGCCGAAGCAGTTTGACGTGATCGTGACCGACAACATGTTCGGCGACATTCTGTCCGATCAGGCCTCCATGCTGACTGGTTCTATCGGCATGTTGCCGTCTGCATCGCTGGATGTGAACAACAAGGGTATGTACGAGCCGTGTCATGGCAGCGCGCCGGACATCGCCGGCCAGGGCATCGCCAATCCGCTGGCGACCATCCTGTCTGTTTCCATGATGCTGCGTTACAGCTTCGCTCAGGTGGCCGCTGCCGATGCCATCGAGCAGGCGGTCAGTCAGGTGCTGGATCAGGGCCTGCGCACCGGTGATATCCAGTCCGAAGGTTGCCGCAAGGTTGGCACTGCGGAAATGGGTGACGCCGTGGTCGCAGCACTGAAAAACCTGTAATCTGTCCGATTATCCATTTGCGCCTGGCTTCGGCCGGGCGTATGTGTCTTTGAATCTGTTACCCCACGGGGGTTGTTGTTATGAAACAAGTTGGTTTGGTTGGTTGGCGTGGCATGGTCGGCTCTGTGCTGATGCAACGCATGCGCGACGAGAATGATTTTGCCGATATCGATCCGGTGTTTTTTACCACCTCTAACGTAGGTGGCAAGGGTCCGGATATTGGTAAGGACATTCCTGCGCTCAAGGACGCTTTTGACCTTGAAGCACTCAAGCCGATGGACGTCATCATTACCTGTCAGGGCGGCGACTACACCAGTGAGGTGTATCCCAAGCTGCGTGCCGAGGGCTGGAAGGGCTATTGGATCGATGCAGCGTCTACCCTGCGCATGGAAGATGACGCGGTTATCGTGCTGGACCCGGTCAACCGTCGTAACATTGATCAGGCGCTGCGTGACGGCATCAAAACCTTTGTTGGTGGCAACTGCACCGTCAGCCTGATGCTGATGGGTCTGGGTGGTCTGTTTGAGCAAGGTTTGGTTGAGTGGATGAGTGCCATGACCTATCAGGCAGCCAGTGGTGCTGGCGCGCAGAACATGCGTGAGCTGATCAGCCAGATGGGTGCAATCAATGCGTCCGTTGCCGACCAGCTGGCAGATCCGGCCAGTGCCATTCTGGAGATCGACCGCACTGTTGCCTCGACGCTGCGCAGTGAGTCCTTCCCGGCTGACAACTTTGGCGTGCCGCTGGCTGGCAGTCTGATCCCATGGATCGACAAGCAGCTGCCCAATGGCCAGAGCCGTGAAGAGTGGAAGGCGCAGGCCGAGACCAACAAGATCATTGGTCGCAGCGGTCGTCCGATCCCGGTTGATGGTATCTGCGTGCGCATCGGTGCGATGCGTTGCCACAGCCAGGCACTGACCATCAAGCTGAACAAGGATGTGCCGCTGGCGGACATCGAGTCCATGCTGGCCGAGCACAACCCGTGGTCCAAGGTGATTCCGAATACCAAGGACGACACTCTGGCAGGTCTGACTCCGACTGCCGTTACCGGCACGCTGAGTGTGCCGGTTGGTCGCCTGCGCAAGCTGAACATGGGTTCGCAGTACCTGTCGGCCTTTA
Organism: Halopseudomonas sp.; assembly: GCF_038130085.1. Lineage (NCBI taxonomy): Bacteria > Pseudomonadati > Pseudomonadota > Gammaproteobacteria > Pseudomonadales > Pseudomonadaceae > Halopseudomonas > Halopseudomonas sp. Next base: position 22,952 of record NZ_JAYPMU010000018.1, read on the forward strand.
CTGTCGGTGACCAGCTGTTGTGGGGCGCGGCAGAGCCGCTGCGTCGCATGCTGCGGATCCTGCAGGAAGGTTGATCGTGGCGCGCTCTGCGCGTCCGCGGTAAAGATCAGGGCATCCCGTTTCGTCGGGGTGCCCTTTGTGTTTGTGTAATGCATGAAGTGAATGAAGGGCAGGGTATGAGCAAAGCAACGGGTGTGGCGATTGTTGGTGTCAGTAGTCTGGTAGGTGACATGCTGGTCAACATGCTGGACGAGCAGGAGTATGCGTTTTCCTCCATCGCGCTGGTCGATGTGGATGATGAAGCGGGTGAGCGGCGCATGATCAAGGGGCAGAGCGTGCGAGTCGAAGCGCTTTCCAGCTTTGACTTTTCCTCAGTTGCCGTCGCCATTGTTGCTGGTGAGCGCGAGTTTGGCCTGCAGTGTATCGGCACTATTCGTGATGCGGGTGCGCTGGTGGTGGACACCACCGGACTGCTGGCCGGGCAGGGTGCGAGCGTTGTTGCAGAGGTAAATCCAACGGCTCTGGCTGACGCAGTCAGTCGCCGCGCTGTCTCCTGCCCGGATGCGCAGGTTGTGCAGAGCGCGCTGGTGCTCAAGGCGCTGGCGGGTATGGCGCCGCTGCAGCGCGTAAGTATTGCGACCTATCAGTCCATGTCTACGCACAGCAAGGCTGCGGTAGAGGGGCTCGCGATGCAAACCGGTCGTTTGCTCAACGGTCAGCCCATCGAAAAAGGTGGCGTGCTGGATAAGCAGGCGGCGTTCAACTTGCTGCCGTGCACCTCGGATATCGATGCATCGGGCGCGAGCCGTGAAGAGCGTGACCTGGTAAGTGGTGTGACTGAGGTGCTGGGGCTGTCTGATGTCCCGGTACTGGCAAATTGTGTCCTGGTACCGTTGTTCTACGGCAGCGCTCAGATGATGCAGGTCACCACTGCCGAGCCACTCGACAGCAAGAAAGTGGGCAACATCCTGCGTCGGGTCAAGGGTATAAAGGTGCTGGACAAGGAGGGCGCCGGTGGATTCCCGACTCCGGTGACCGATGCGACCGGTTCGGACGAGGTATGGGTGGGGCGGATTCGTCAGGATGTCACTGATCCGAACACCACGCATTTGTGGATTGTGTCTGATAATCTTCGAAAAGGTGTAGCACTTAACAGTCTGGCAGTGGCTGGCTTGTTGATAAAAGACTATTTGTAATCGATACTTGCTGGTGTTTTTGTATCAAGCAGGTTAGGTTTTGCAGGACAAAGACCGTTTGGGCATGGCGTTGCATTCGCAACTTGCTCGGGCCGGGTGGGGAGCCTTTGGCGTAAGCCAGTCCGAGCATGAGGTGCGTTGGGACGTGAGAAAACGATAAGAGCAAAGGATTACCGCTATGGTTCGCAAATTGGTTATCGCTGTCGCCGCAGCAAGTGCCGTGATGTCGTCCGGGATGGTTCACGCATTGGGGGTAGGCGATATCCATCTGAACTCTGCGCTGAATCAGCCGCTGGACGCGGAGATTGATCTCACGCAGATCCGGGACCTGTCCGGTGACGAAATTCGTACGATGCTGGCGTCTCCCGATGATTTTGGACGGGCCGGCATCGATCGAACTTACTTCCTCACTGATCTGAAATTCCAGCCAGTCGTAAAGCCCAACGGTCGTTCAGTTATCCGCGTTACCTCTAGTCGCCCTGTCAACGAGCCGTTCCTGAACTTCTTGATGGAAGTGCGCTGGCCCTCGGGCCGTGTGCTGCGCGAGTTCACCATCCTGCTTGATCCGCCGATGTATCAGCCGACGCCGGTTGTCAGTAGCTCCAGCGTGGCTGCTCCGGTCTCATCGTCAGCCCCGCAGGTTGCGGCAGCTCGCCCGAGTCCCGAAGGGCTCGCCTCTGCGGCGGCAGTCTCCTCTCCGACTTCTTCACCAGCACCCGCGTCTACTGCAACGTCTTCACCTGTAGCGGCGACTGCCCGTGACGGTCAGGTGACCACGACGCGCTCTGACACCTTGTGGGAGTTGGCGCTGCGTAATCGGCCACAGGGTGCAAGCGTGCACCAGACCATGCTGGCGATTCAGGATCTGAATCCCAACGCGTTTATCAACGGCAATATCAATCAGCTCAAAGCAGGCCAGACGCTGACCCTGCCGAGCGCGGAGCAGGCGACCGGGCGCACCAGCGCCGAGGCGATTGCCGAGGTTGCGGCTCAAAACAACGCTTGGCGCGAAGGTCGTCGCGCACCAACGGCTGCGCAGGCTGAGGCGCCCCAGCTGGATGCGCGTGAGCGCCAGTCAGCCGGGGCAGCGCCTGAGGCGGTGAGTGGTCAGGATTCGCTCCGCCTGGTTTCCGGCACTGAGGGTACAGCAGCAGAAGCAGCAGGTGACCAAAGCGCCGACGCGGGCGGTCAGCAGCTGCGTGACGCGCTGGATCGAACCAAGGAACAACTCGATGCCGCCGAGCGTGAAAAGGCGGAAATGACCGAGCGTCTGGGCGACGTTCAAGGTCAGCTGGAAACTCTTCAGCGTTTGCTTGAGCTTAAAGATGCCCAACTTGCTGCGCTGCAGCAGCAAGTGACTGAAGCGGGTGGTGAGCCGGCTGCCGCTGCGGAGGATGTGTCCGAGGCGGTAGAGCCAGCGCCAGAGCCAGAGGTCACGGCAGAGGCTGTCGACGCAAGCGTGCCGGCTGAGCCGGAGGCCTCAGTCCCTGATGAGGTCGCTGCGGATGAGTCGGCTACTGAAGAGGTCGCTGAGGTAACTGATGAAACAATGACCGCCGACGCCGCCGAGCCTGTTGTGGAGGAAGCACCCGCAGCAGTGGAGCCTGAGCCCGCGGTAGAGCCTGCTCCAGTTGCAGAACCTGAGCCAGAAGTTGCTCCGGTCGAGGCAGCACCTGTTTCGGAGCCGGCCAGCAATGATCCGATGGCGATGCTCAAGGGGTTGATGCAGAACCAGATGGTGATGATTGGTGGCGGTGTTGTTGCCATTTTGTTGCTGCTGCTGGTCCTGATGTCTATTTCGCGTCGTAACGCGCGTCGTGAAGAGGCGATGGCGGATAACTTTATTGCTGACGCTGCCGAGCAGGATGGTGAGCACGCCGGTGATGCCGATGACTTCAACGTCGCTCTGGCAGATGCTGATGCCTTTGCAGGTGGCGATGATCTTGACCTGGCCGCAGACCCGCTGGTTGAAGCCGATGCGCTGCTTGCATACGGCAAGCCGCAGGAAGCGCGCGAAGTCTTGGTGGCGGCTGTTGCCGCGGATCCGCAGCGCGAAGAGCTGCGTCTCAAGCTGATGGAAGTTGAAGGTTTGCTGGATCACAGCGAGGGCTATCTCGAGCAGCGTGCAGCCGTCGTATCGAAGAACCCTGACTCTGCACGCGTGGCTGAGCTGGACGCGCGCTTTCCGCTGATGGCGGCTGCGGCAGCCGGTGCAGCAGCGGCTGCTGCGCATTGGGATGACGATGCGCTGTCTGGCTTTGATCAGCCTGCGGTTGAGGCTGCTGAATCGTCTGAGACGGCTGACAAGCCTGAAGACGATGCAGACATGGACTTTGATTTCAGCGAGTTTGATCTTGGTGATGCTGCTGATGCGGCTCCCGTTGCAGATCTTGCCTTTGAGGCGCCAGCTGAAGAGCCTGCTGCTGAACCTGAGGCCGAGCTGGAAAGCGACGGCTTTGATCTGGACTTTGATCTGGAAGATGGCGACAGTCTGGGTGATGCAGCCCCGCAGGACGCAGAGCCGGCAGCTCCGCTTGCGTTTGAGCCTGAGATGCCCAGCGAGGAAGTGAAGAACATTGAGCTGGACGACTTTAATCTGGATGTCGATAGCTTTGAGCTACCTGCAGCAGAAGATGACTCGTCCCCGGCACCTGCGGAACCGTCACTGGAAGCGGATTTTGATCTGGCAATGACAGATGATTTGCAGACAGATGAACTGTTGGCGGACTTTGCTGCGCTGAGCGATGAGCAAGAGCCTGATTCAAGTGCCAATGATGTGTCGCTTGAGCTGTCGGATGAAGCCAAGGCGTTGCAGGATGGCAGCCTGGCAGAATTTGACCTTCCGGAAGATATTGCGCTGCCGGAGGAGGTCCAGCTGCCGGCGGAAGATGAGCTGTCGCTTGAGGATTTTGAATTGCCAGAACTGGATGACGTCGCGCCAGCTGCTGTTGAGGCTGCAGTAGACGTGCCGCCTGCTGATGCGCTGGATGAAGAGGACGATGAGTTTGATTTCCTCTCCGGCACCGATGAGTGCGCTACCAAACTGGATTTGGCCCGTGCCTATATCGATATGGGTGACCAAGAAGGGGCGCGTGACATCCTCAATGAAGTGATCGAAGAGGGTACAGACCAACAAAAGCAGGAAGCTCAGAGCATGATGGAGCGTCTGGCTGACTGATGAGTGAACAAGAAGTAGCTATTGCGGCCGCCCCTGAGGCGGCCGCAGTTGTTTCCAGGGTTGCCGCTTGCGTTGAGTACAAGGGTACGGCCTATCGCGGATGGCAACGTCAGCAGCCGGGTGTGCCAAGTGTTCAGGAGGCGGTTGAAAAGGCGCTCAGTCGAGTGGCTAACCACCCGGTGCAGATTTTTTGTGCTGGCCGGACTGATGCCGGAGTTCATGCTTCCTGCCAGGTAATTCATTTTGACAGCGAAGCAGTGCGTTCCCCGCGGAACTGGATTCACGGCGCCAATGCGAATCTGCCAGCAGATATTTCGCTCAGTTGGGTAACCCCCATTGGTCAGGATTTTCACGCGCGTTTCTCCGCCGTTGCCCGTCGGTATCGCTATGTGATCTACAACGATCCGATTCGCCCTGCGCACCTCGCCCACGAAGTGACCTGGAATTATCGCCCGCTGGATGTCGAGCGCATGCGCGCTGCGGCGAAAGCGCTGGTCGGCACGCACGACTTCACGTCTTATCGCGCAGTGGGCTGTCAGGCCAAGTCGCCAATCAAGACAATTCACCATCTTGAGCTGTTGGAGTTTGGCCGCTTTATCGTGCTCGATATCCGCGCGAACGCCTTCCTGCATCACATGGTGCGTAATATCGCTGGTGTCTTGATGCAGATTGGCTGCGGCGACCAACCGGTTGAGTGGGCGGAGCAAGTGCTCGATGTGCGTGACCGTGCGCAGGGTGGCCTGACTGCGCCAGCGTATGGGTTGTACCTGGTTGACGTGACCTATCCCGAAACCTTTGCTCTGCCCGAGCGTTATCTCGGGCCACACTTCCTGTCCGCGCTACCTGATGTGGCAAACTGACGCTCATGATTCGATCTGCTAACATCGAGCCCCTTAAGGGCAGAGGCTAGAGCAGGTTACATGGCGCGCATCAAAATTTGCGGGATAACCCGGGTCGAGGATGCATTAGCAGCGGCAGAGGCCGGTGCTGATGCGATTGGACTGGTTTTTTATGCGCCGAGTCCACGCGCGGTTGATGCCGAACAAGCCGCCCGGATTATCGCCGCGCTGCCACCTTTTGTGACGACGGTAGGACTGTTCGTCGATGCCGACCCCGGTGACGTGCGCGAGGTACTTGCTTGCGTCCCGCTTGATGTGCTGCAGTTTCATGGCGAGGAAAGTGACGAATATTGTCGGCAGTTCGGACGCCCATTCCTGAAGGCGGTCCGGGTGCAAAGTGCAGAGCAACTCGCAGATGTCGCCGCGCGTTGGCCCGGTGCGAGCGGCATCCTGCTCGACAGCTACAAGCCGGGCGTGCCTGGCGGCACAGGTGAGGTATTTGATTGGCGTTTGGTGCCTGCCAATCGTGACTGGAATTTGGTGCTGGCTGGCGGACTGACCGCCGCTAATGTGCATCAGGCGATCTCCGAAATGCGCCCTTGGGCCGTCGACGTCAGTGGTGGTGTTGAGGCCAGCAAGGGCATCAAGGATGTGGAAAAAATTAACGCGTTTGTACAAGAGGTGAAGCGTGTCTGAGTCCAACTCTATCGATTATTCAGCGGTCCCGGATGCGCGCGGCCACTTTGGGCCCTACGGTGGCCGCTTTGTGTCCGAGACGCTGATGGATGCGCTGGATGAGCTGGAAAGCGTATACCGCAAGCTGTCGGCTGACCCCGAGTTTCAGGCTGAGTTTGATCGCGACCTGGCCCATTATGTCGGCCGCCCGTCACCACTGTATTTTGCCGAACACCTGACTGAGAAGGTGGGTGGCGCGAAGATCTTCCTCAAGCGCGAAGACCTCAACCATACCGGCGCGCACAAGGTAAACAACACCATTGGTCAGGCGCTGCTTGCTAAATTCATGGGCAAGCCACGAGTGATCGCTGAAACTGGCGCGGGTCAGCACGGTGTTGCGACCGCGACTGTCGCCGCGCGTTTGGGGTTGAAGTGCCAGGTCTACATGGGGGCAGAAGACGTCCGTCGCCAGGCGCTGAACGTCTATCGCATGAAGCTGCTGGGGGCTGAGGTTATTCCTGTGACCTCCGGCTCTCGGACGCTGAAAGATGCCATGAACGAAGCCATGCGTGACTGGGTTACCAACATCGATGACACCTTCTACATCATTGGTACCGTCGCTGGGCCGCATCCCTATCCTGAGCTGGTTCGCGATTTTCAGTGCGTGATTGGTCGTGAAGCGCGGCAGCAGTGCCTGGATCAGGCTGGTCGTCTGCCTGATGCCCTGGTTGCCTGTGTTGGCGGCGGTTCTAACGCAATCGGTCTGTTCCACCCGTTCCTCAATGATGAGAGCGTCCGCATGTATGGCGTCGAGGCAGGCGGTCACGGTATCGAGACCGGCGAGCATGCTGCGCCGCTGAGTGCTGGCAAGCCTGGCGTTCTGCATGGTAATCGTACGTACCTGATGTCGGATGAGGCGGGGCAGATTATTGAAACGCACTCGGTGTCTGCAGGTCTGGATTATCCGGGCGTTGGTCCGGAGCACAGCTGGCTGAAGGATATCGGCCGGGTTGACTATGTTGATGCGACCGATGACGAGGCGCTGCACGCGTTCCGCGAGCTCACCCGGGTCGAGGGCATCATGCCGGCACTGGAGTCCAGCCACGCGGTCGCCTACGGCATGAAGCTCGCTGCGACCATGAGCCCGGATCAGATCGTGGTGATCAACCTGTCAGGTCGTGGTGACAAGGATATTCACACCGTCGCCGGTATCGACGGCATCAGCATTTAAAAGAGACGTTCATGAGCCGAATTGAAGCCCGTTTTTCCGCTCTGCAGGCTGCTGGCCGCAAGGCGCTTATCCCTTACATTACTGCTGGCGATCCGACTCCTGCTGTGACGCTGCCCCTGATGCATGATCTGGTTTCCGCCGGTGCCGATGTGATCGAACTCGGCATTCCATTTTCTGACCCGATGGCTGACGGCCCGGTCATTCAGTTGGCGATGGAGCGCGCGCTCGAGCATCACGTCAGTTTGAGTCAGGTGCTCGAGATGGTTCGCGAGTTCCGCACCCGGGACAACGAGACGCCTGTTGTGCTGATGGGTTACCTGAATCCGGTCGAGAAGATGGGGTATGAGCAGTTTGCCAAGGCAGCAGCAGAGGCTGGTGTTGATGGCGTGCTAACTGTTGATCTGCCACCGGAAGAGGCGACCGATGTGGTGCCGCTGTTCAAGGCGCAGGGGCTGGACACCATTTTCCTGTTGGCGCCGACTACAACAGCAGAGCGAGCTCGGCTGATTTGTGAGCAGGCGAGCGGTTATGTCTATTATGTTTCTCTTAAAGGTGTGACCGGATCCAGTGCTTTGGACGTCACCGATGTAGCTAACAAACTGGACATGCTGCGCACGGTCACCGATTTGCCGATCGGTGTGGGCTTTGGTATTCGCGACGGTGCATCCGCCGCCGCTGTTGCCGAAGTCGCCGACGGTGTGGTGGTAGGCTCGGTTCTGGTCAATCAGATTGCCGCTAACGCGAGCAACCCGGATCAGGCCCGAGCGGCTATCGCCGCCATCGTGGCAGAAATGCGCAGTTCAATGGACCGCTGAACAATGCTCTGATTCTCCGCTGACGGAGCTCAGACTGACATGACAATTTCAGAGAAGGAAAGGCGATGAGCAACTGGTTGGTGGACAAACTGATTCCCTCCATCGTGCGCTCCGAGGCACAGAAAAGCAGCGTACCTGAAGGGCTGTGGCGCAAGTGTCCGTCCTGCGACGCGGTGCTGTACCGGCCCGAGCTGGAGAAAAATCTGGATGTATGCCCCAAGTGCAGCCACCATCTGCGCATCGGCGCCCGTCGCCGGCTGGATATTTTCCTTGATCCGGAAGGGCGCACTGAGTTGGGTGCCGAACTGGAGCCGGTAGACCGCCTCAAGTTCCGCGATAGCAAGAAGTATAAAGACCGCCTCGCGGCTGCCCAGAAGGACACCGGTGAGAAAGACGCGCTGGTTGTGATGCAGGGCAAGCTCAAGGGCGCGCCGATCGTGGCCAGCGCATTCGAGTTCAACTTCATGGGCGGTTCCATGGGCAGCGTGGTTGGCGCGCGCTTCGTGCGTGGCGCTGAAGCTGCATTGCGTGACCGCGTTCCGTATGTCTGTTTTTCTGCTTCCGGCGGTGCGCGTATGCAAGAAGCGCTGTTTTCGCTGATGCAAATGGCCAAGACCAGTGCCGCCCTGGCTCGTCTGCGTGAGGAAGGTATCCCGTTCGTGTCGGTTATGACTGACCCGGTTTACGGCGGTGTGTCGGCAAGTCTGGCGATGCTGGGTGACCTGAACGTGGCTGAGCCCAATGCGTTGATCGGTTTTGCCGGCCCGCGTGTTATTGAGCAAACGGTGCGCGAGAAGCTGCCTGCGGGCTTCCAGCGCAGTGAGTTCCTGCTGGAACACGGTGCTCTGGACATGATCGTTTCCCGTAACGAAATGCGTGATCGACTGGCTAGCCTGCTGTCCATGCTTACCGGTGCGCCGGCTCCGGAGCCCTCTGAAGAGGTTGCCGACGAGGCCTGATGTCGCAGCGTAGTCTTGCCGAATGGCTGGCCGTGCTGGAGGTCTTGCATCCCAGCGAAATCGATATGGGGCTGGATCGGGTACGTGCAGTCGCGAAGCGACTGGACGTACTCCGTCCGGCCCCGCGTGTGTTTACCGTAACCGGTACCAACGGCAAGGGGTCCACCTGCGCCGCATTGGATTCGCTGTTGCGGGCCAGTGGCATGCGCACCGGTTGCTACACCTCTCCGCACCTGCACCAATACAACGAGCGTATCCGCCTTAACGGCAAATTGGCTGACGATCAGTCAATCTGCGATGCCTTTGCGGCGATTGATCAGGCTCGTGGCGATATCTCGCTGACTTACTTCGAGTTTGGCACGCTGGCAGCTTTCTGGTTGTTCCAGCGCGCTGGGCTGGATGCGGTCGTGTTGGAAGTGGGGCTTGGCGGCAGGCTGGATGCTGTCAACGTGGTGGACGCAGACGTAGCCGTCGTCACCAGCATTGGTCTGGACCATCAAGAGTATCTGGGCTCTACCCGTGAGTCAGTCGCCTTCGAGAAGGCCGGGATCATGCGGGCAAGCCGTCCAGTCGTTAGTGGTGAGCGAGACTTGCCAGCCACCTTCACCGACGCCGTCGCCCGACTGGAATGCCAGCTTTACCAGCGTGATCGTGATTTCCGGACGCAGCTGGCTGATGATGGGAGCTGGGTTTTCGAAGGCGTTGACGGAGCAGGGCAGACGCGGCAGCTGCATCTGCCGGCAGTCAGTTTGCCGCGGGACAACCTGGCGGTGGCGTTACAGGCGTTCTGGGCCGCCGGACTGGATCTGGCAGACGTCCAAGTTGCCGCAGCGCTGCAGGCAGCCAGTGCCACCGGACGACTGGAGGCGCGTCAGGTCATGTGGCAGGGCGAGAGCCGTGATCTGCGCCTTGATGTCGGTCATAACCCGCATGCCGCACGTTTTTTGGCTGAAAGCCTGCGTGCTGATGCGCCGCGAAATCGGGTCGCCGTCTTTGGGTTGCTCGCTGACAAGGACCTTGATGGTGTCGTGGCTGAGTTGCGCGGGGTGTTTTCCCAGTGGTTTGCCGCGCCGTTGCCCAGTCCGCGGAGTCGCTCCGCGCAGGTGCTGAGCGCCGGGCTCAGTGCGGTCGGAGAGCGAGTGGCCAGCTGTGACTCCATTGCGCAGGCCATAGAGTTGGCGCTGGATAACACCGACCCAGGCACTGAAGTTGTCATATTTGGGTCGTTTTTCTGCGTCGCCGACGCCATACTCTGGCTATCTGAACATGCCGGAGTATCTGAGGATGGATGAAGGTCTGAAGCAACGCATCATTGGCGCGGTTGTACTGATCATTGCCGCGGTGGTGTTCTTGCCGATGCTGCTGTCGGGTCAGGATGAGACCGTGCAGGTCGAAGTTGAGGTGCCCGAGGCGCCTGTGCTGGATTCTCAGTTGATCGAGCCTGTGGCTCCTGTTGAGCTGCCTGAGCCCGCCGCGGTACCAGAAATGCCTTCCTCTCTGTCAGAAGCTCCACCTGAAGAACCTGCTCCAACTCCCGTTGTTGCATCAGCACCGGTTCCTGCGGCCGAGCCTGAACCAGCCGAAGCGCCTGCGGTTGCACCTGCGGCGGCGGCAACGGGCGACTGGGTTATCCAGTTGGGCAGCTTCTCCAGTGCTGCCAACGCCGAGGGTCTCAGTAAGGAGTTGCGCACTCAGGGGTACAACGCCTATACCCACAGTGCGACGGTGCAGGGCAAGCCTATTACTCGTGTCTACGTCGGCCCGCTTGCCAGTCGCGAGGCCGCCAATCGCCTGCGCGACGAACTGGAGCGCAAACGCGGCAGCAAAGGCTTTGTTGTTGCTTACGATGCGGATAGCGGTCGAGGCTGATTCTGCTGTTTCGATGGACGGGGCAGCTCTGCTAGAATGGCGGCCTTTGTAGAACAGGGTACTTAATCGTGTCTTTGACCTGGGTTGACTGGGCTATCGTTGCCATCATTGCAGTCTCGGCCCTGATCAGTCTGACCAGAGGCTTCGTCAAGGAAGCATTGTCCCTGCTGACGTGGGTTATAGCGGGGCTGGTTGCCTGGCTGTTCGGTGGCGCACTCGCAGAGCTGCTGGTGCCCTACATCGAAACTCCCTCCCTGCGGGTTATCGCCGCGTGTTCCATTCTATTTGTCATGACATTGTTGCTGGGCGGGCTGGTCAATTACTTGATCAGTCAACTGGTCAAGGCGACGGGTCTCAGCGGTACTGACCGCTTTCTTGGCATGGTTTTCGGCGCAGCGCGTGGTGCGCTGCTGGTGGTCGTCGCCGTCGGTCTATTGAGCCTGGCGCCCGTAGAAGCGGACGCCTGGTGGCGTGAATCGGTAGTGATCCCCCATTTTCTGCTGGTCGCTGACTGGTCGAAAAATCTCATTCTGCAAATGGCGGGTCGCTGATCCGGCAGTACCGGACAGAGCCGCCCTTAATCAAGAAGGTACTCAGGCATGTGTGGCATTGTTGGCATAGTGGGCAAATCGAACGTCAATCAGGCGCTCTATGATGCCTTGACCGTCCTGCAGCATCGCGGCCAGGACGCCGCCGGCATTGTAACCAGCGATCAGGGTCGACTGTTCCTGCGCAAGGATAATGGCCTGGTGCGCGATGTGTTCCAGCAGCGGCACATGCAGCGACTGGTCGGCCAGATGGGGATCGGTCACGTACGATACCCGACCGCAGGCAGCTCCAGTTCCGCTGAGGCGCAGCCTTTCTACGTAAACTCGCCCTACGGCATTACCCTTGCGCACAATGGCAATCTGACCAACGTCGAACAGCTGTCTCGTGAGATTTACGAGTCCGACCTGCGTCACGTGAACACAACCTCTGACTCGGAAGTCCTGCTCAACGTATTCGCCCATGAGCTGGCAGTACGTAACAAGCTGCAGCCGACCGAGGAAGACGTGTTCGCAGCAGTCAGCCAGGTACACAAGCGTTGCCGTGGTGGTTATGCAGTGGTGGCGATGATCACCGGCTATGGCATTGTTGGCTTCCGTGATCCCAACGCGATTCGTCCGATCGTATTCGGCCAGCGTCACACCGACGAAGGCGTCGAGTACATGATCGCCTCTGAAAGCGTTGCCTTGGATGTGCTGGGTTTCAGTCTGATCCGTGATCTGGCGCCGGGCGAGGCGGTCTACATTACCGAAGACGGTCGTTTGTATACTCGCCAGTGCGCAGAGAATCCGCAGTACTCGCCGTGTATCTTTGAGCACGTTTATCTGGCGCGGCCTGACTCGCTGATGGACGGTGTGTCGGTCTACAAAGCACGTCTGCGCATGGGCGAGAAGCTGGCAGACAAGATCCAGCGCGAGCGTCCCGAGCATGGCATCGATGTGGTCATTCCGATTCCCGATACCAGCCGCACCTCGGCACTTGAGCTGGCCAACCAGCTGGGCGTCAAGTTCCGTGAGGGCTTCGTAAAGAACCGTTATATCGGTCGCACCTTCATCATGCCCGGGCAGGCTGCGCGCAAGAAGTCGGTACGCCAGAAACTGAATGCAATCGATCTTGAGTTCCGTGGCAAGAATGTTCTGTTGGTGGATGACTCCATCGTGCGTGGTACGACCTGCAAGCAGATCATTCAAATGGCCCGTGAAGCGGGCGCGAAGAAGGTGTTTTTCTGCTCTGCAGCACCTGCGGTTCGCTATCCGAACGTATACGGTATCGATATGCCGAGCGCCCACGAGCTTATCGCTCATGGCCGTACCACTGACGAGGTTGCCGAGCTGATCGGCGCAGACTGGCTGATTTATCAGGATCTTGACGATCTGAAAGATGCGGTTGGTGGCGGCAAGGTCAAGATCGAGCACTTTGATTGCGCGGTATTCGATGGTGAATACGTGACTGGAGACGTCAACGAGCAGTATCTGGATCGTATCGAACAGGCGCGCAACGACGCTGCCAAGTCTACTGTCGAGCGGGTAAGTGCGATCATTGATCTGCACAACAACTGATTCCCGGCGGCAACCTGTTGCCGCAGGATATGTGAGGTTTTTGCATGAGTGAACAATGGCAGCCCGGCCGCCTGGATAGTGACCTGGAAGGTGCCGGCTTTGACACGCTGGCGGTGCGCGCTGGTCAGCGCCGCACCCCTGAGGCTGAACATGGCGAAGCGCTGTTTCTGACCTCCAGCTATGTGTTCCGCAGTGCGGCTGAGGCCGCAGCCTGCTTTGCCGGGGAAACCGGTGGAAACGTCTATTCCCGGTACATGAACCCGACTGTGCGTAACTTCGAGGAGCGCATGGCGGTGATGGAAGGGGGTGAGCAAGCCGTTGCGACTGCCTCGGGTATGGCGGCGATTACGGCAACGGTCATGAGCCTGTGTTCTGCTGGCGACCACATTCTGGTGTCTCGTAGCGTATTCGGCGCCACGGTGACGCTGTTTGAAAAGTACTTCAAACGGTTTGGGATTGAAGTCGACTATGTGCCTCTGACAGATCCACAGGCCTGGCGTGCCGCCTGTAAGCCGAACACGCGGATGTTCTTCCTCGAGTCACCCTCCAACCCGCTGGCGGAGTTGGCGGACATTGGCGCGCTGGGTGCCATCGCCCGCGAGCAGGGCGCGTTGCTGGTCGTTGATAACTGTTTTTGCACGCCGGCGCTGCAGAAGCCACTTGCTCTTGGGGCGGACGTGGTTGTTCACTCGGCCACCAAGTACATCGATGGTCAGGGCCGCTGCCTTGGCGGTGTGGTGGTTGGTCGTCGCGAGCAGATGCAGGAGCTGGTTGGCTTCCTGCGCACGGCCGGTCCGACACTCAGCCCATTCAACGCCTGGATCTTCCTCAAGGGTCTGGAAACGCTGCGTCTGCGCATGCGAGCCCATTGTGAGTCGGCGCAGCAGATTGCAGAGTGGCTGGAGCAGCGCCCTGAGGTTGAGCACGTCTACTACGCCGGCTTACCATCGCATCCTCAGCACGAGTTGGCAAAGGCTCAGCAGACAGCATTTGGTGCGGTAGTGAGCTTCGAGCTGCGTGGCGGGCGTGACGCAGCATGGCGCTTCATCGATGCGACGCGGCTGCTTTCGATTACGGCGAACCTGGGTGATGCCAAAACCACGATCACCCATCCGGCGACGACGACGCACGGGCGTTTGACGCCTGAGGCTCGTGAGGCGGCAGGTATCCGTGACGGCCTGATCCGACTGGCTATTGGCCTGGAGGAGTTGGACGATATCAGGGCTGATTTGCAGCGTGGGTTCGACGCGCAGCACTGATTTCGTGACACAGTTGCGTTATTGGTCACATCAAGGCCGGAGAGTCATGCGCTCTCCGGCCTTTTTGTTTTAGCGTCCTTCGTGCCGCAGGGATAGCGCTGGAGTGATGTTCCTTCAGTGCGGCATTTAACAATTACACGGAGGATGAAATATGCGTCATTTGATTGCTGCGCTAGGCGTTGCCCTGAGTGTGCTGCTGGTCTCGCCGAGTTGGGCCCAGGAGGCTGGTGGGCCGACGGTCAATATCAACAGCGCAGGTGCTGCCGAGATTGCCGAGGTATTGCAGGGAGTAGGGCAGGCCAAGGCCGATGCCATCGTTGCCTATCGTACCGAACACGGCGCGTTTGCTTCGGTAGAGTCGCTGGCAGAGGTCAAGGGGATCGGTGCCAGCACGCTGGCCAACAACGAAGGGCGGATTGTCCTGGAGTAGTAGTGGTATCGGCGGCGCTGCAAGGCGCCGCCTTCTTGTTCAGGTACGCAGGCGGCTGACCGCCTCGGTCAATTGATGCGCGAGACGGGCTAGTTGATCGCTGGTGTCAGCGCTTTGTGCGGTCTGCTCGACGGTACGCTCGGTAACGTCACGAATCTCCACCACGCTCTGGGTGATGGCATCGGCAGCTAGGCTCTGCTGTTCCACCGCAGAAGCAATCTCGCTGTTGCCTTCACTGATCTGGCTGACCGCGTCAGCGATTTCCTGCAGCGAGTCTCCCGCTTCGGCAACTTGCTGGACGGAGTCATGGGTCAGGCCCGCGCTGGCCTGCATGTCCTCAACCGCCACTTCGGTTCCTGACTGCAGCGCTTCAATCATGCGCTGGATGTCGTCGGTCGAGTTTTGCACCCGCTGTGCGAGAGCGCGTACTTCGTCGGCTACGACGGCGAAGCCACGGCCTGATTCGCCCGCCCGAGCGGCCTCGATAGCGGCGTTCAATGCCAGCAGGTTAGTTTGTTCGGCGATCTCGCGAATCACCCGCACCACACCGCTGATTTCCTGGCTGTGAGTCGACAGCTGATGCATGTGTTCGGTGCAGCGGTCAATGCTGGTAACGAGTCCTGCAATGGTCTTGCGCACCTGGTAGACCTGGTTTCGGCCGCGGGTCGCTAGGGTATTGGCCTGATTGGATTGGTCTCGAGAAATCGACGTGCTGCCGGCAATATCCTGTACGGTCGCACTCATTTCGTTCACCGCGGCGGCAACCTGGTCGGTTTCACCCTGCTGGATGACCATCCCGTCGCGCATGCGGATCATGGTGTCGGCTAGCCCGCGAGAGCGCTGATCAAGTTCCAAAGCGGCCTGGCGCACCGAGCCGACAACCTTCTGCTGTGACTCTTGCATCGCGTTGAATGCGCGCGCCATCGAGCCGACTTCATCACGGGCACTGGCTGGTGCACGGAGCGTCAGATCGCCAGTGCTCTCCACGGCGAGCATGACGTCGCGCAGGGTAATGATGTGGCGAGTAATGAACAGGATGAGGAGTTGGGAGAAGAACAGCACCATCAGCATCAGGATTGCGACAACGCCTGCATATAGCGGCGCGCGGGCGATCAGCAGGTCGACGAAGCCTTGGTGCTCAATCGCGAGCGCACGTCCGTCACCGGCAGCCCACGCGCCGGTGTATTCGCGTCCGACCGTACCTAGCTGGCTGGCATCAAGCCAGCGGCCGGGAGTTGCAGTGGTGCTTGGCACGCTGACCCAGCTCAGGCCATGAATCTTGCCGTCGGCCGGTTGCTCGCTGACCAGCACTTTGGCTAGCTCCTGTCTGGTCTGTTCGATACTGCGTTGCTCGACCCAGATGGCAACGAGGACGAGCATCAGGGTTGCCGCGAAAGCAACGCCATTGACTGCCCAGAACTTGTATTTCAGTGGCAGGTTCTTGAACGCTTGCATGCATACTCCAGAGCATGTTGAGACCGTTGGCTGTAGACGACATCACGGCTGAAGGGCGCCAGTATGTCCCGTCACTTTGGTATATCGGTTGATCCCGGTCAAACTTGAAGCTTTCCCGCAGGTTAGAGGCTGCGGCAGCGTCCGCGTGCATCGGTTATACTGCGCGCAACTTTAGGAAAGACTGCACATGACTCCTGCGCTGACGCAACCTGTGATGATTGACAACGATGCCGACCTGGCGCGTTGCTGTGAACAATGGCGGCAGCTGCCTTTTGTGGCAGTGGATACCGAGTTTGTTCGTACCGAAACCTTCTACCCTATCGCCGGCCTGATCCAGATTGGTGATGGTGAGCGGGCGACTCTGATTGACCCCCTGAAGATCACCGATTGGGCGCCGTTTGTTGCGCTGTTGGAGGATCTTTCCGTGGTCAAGGTGCTGCACGCCTGCAGCGAGGATCTGGAAGTCTTTTCCCGGCTTTGTGGTGCTGCGCCCGCGCCGCTGTTTGATACTCAGCTGGCCGCGGCTTTCCTCGGAATGGATTTTTCCATGGGCTATTCACGGTTGGTCAGCGCGCTGCTGAATATCGACCTGCCCAAGGATGAGACGCGCTCCGACTGGTTGCAGCGCCCGTTGAGTGCGGCTCAGATTGAATATGCCGCGCGCGACGCCCAGCATCTGGCCGAGTTGTATCAGATCTTGGCGCCGCGTATTGCGGAGGCGGGTGTTGCCGACTGGCTGTTTTCCGACACGGCCGAGCAGGTCGCCGCTTCCGGTCAGGTGATTGACCCGGAGCAGGCGTACCAGCAGGTGAAGCAGGCATGGCGACTTAAACCTGCCGAGTTGGCGATCTTGCGGCTTCTTGCCGCTTGGCGTGAGCGGGAGTCCAGAGCGCGCGATGTCGCCCGTAACCGGTTGCTGCGTGAGCGCACCCTCTGCCCCTTGGCGCAGCGTCAGCCGGACACCTTGCAGGCCTTGTCCCGGATTGAGGATATGCATCCGCGGACAGTGCGTCACGAAGGTGAGACCATCCTGCAACTGATTCGCCAGGGCCGAGCTGTTGCTCCAGCCGATTACCCAGAGGTTTTGCCTGAGCCGTTGCCTTCCGCAGCCAATCGTCTGCTTAAACTGTTGCGCAAGGTTGGTCAGCAAGAGGCTGAGGCGCGGGGTATTGCGGTTGAGATCATGCTGCGTAAAAAGGTGCTCGAAGCGATGGTACGTACCGGCTTTCCCAATGGACCCTATCGTTTGCCCGATGAGTTGAGCGGCTGGCGCCGGGAACTCATGGGTGAGGCATTGCTGAAGGCCGCCAATAGCGCGGTGGAGGTAGTTGAATGAAGGTTTTGTGTTCCATTTTCCGTAGCACCAAGAAGCAGGGTATGTACCTGTATGTGCCTCGTGAAAAAGGTTTAAGTGAAATTCCTGAAGCGCTGATGCAACTGTTCGGTCGCGGTGAGCATGCGATGGATCTTGTGCTGCATGAGGAGCGTAAGCTGGCCCAAGAAGACATCGCAACAGTGCTGCTCAATCTGAAAGAGCAGGGGTTTCACCTGCAGATGCCGCCTCAGGAAGATGATTACATCCAGCACCTTCCGCCAGAGCTGCTCAATCGCAACGATCCGGTCTAGTGCTGGTTGAAACCAATAGTTGTTAGAAACCGTCGCTACTGCGACGGTTTTTTTTCAGGGTTCGAACGTGGAAGATCGGGTGGGCTGGAGACTTAATACATGACACATGTGTCTCTGCCTGGGGCAGGCTTGCCTTGCGTGGACGGAACCTGTCAGTTTGTTAAGAGCAGGCCGCTTACCATTCGCGACGCATATTCTCCACGGAGATCTGTTCGTTAAGGGTCCAGTAGTCGTAAAGCACGCCCACCAGAAACAGCCCGCCGGTAAAGAAGTAGATGATCGCGGTGACCCATTTGCCCATGTACAGGCGGTGGGCACCGAAGATGCCAAGGAAGGTCAGCAGGATCCAGGTCAGATTGAAGTTGACCCGGCCGGTGCGGAACCGGCGATCAGCTTCGCGGTCCATGCTGGGGATCAGAAACAGGTCGATGATCCAGCCAATGAAGAACAGCCCGAGGGTGAAAAACCACAGGGTCCCGGTCCAGGGTTTTCCGTAATAGAAACGATGCGCTCCCATGAATCCGAATATCCAGAGCAGGTAGCCGATTGCCTTGCTGTGAGTATCCGAATACGCCATACGGGGTGCCTCTCTCCAAAAGTGTGTGTGTAATACTGGTCATAGACCATAAACGATTTGTGGAGTGCCTGCAGCGTGCAAAATAAAAGTGCGAACTGGTTCAAGCAAGTGGCACAGCGCGCAGAAGGGCTGGCGCAGCAGCGCCTGCGAATCGGCGTTACCGGCCTCAGTGGTGCTGGCAAGACCACGTTTATCACCAGTCTAATCAATCAGCTTGAGAATCACAGCAAAGGTTTGCTGGCACGGCGGGCGCCTTTCGATCGGCTGGAATCTGTGCGTTGGCAGCGTGAAGGTGTCGAACAACCGTTTCCGTATCTTGAGTCTCTGGCAGCGCTGTCTGCCAATCCTGCGCGCTGGCCGGACTCTACGGCTGACCTGTCTCGGGTGGTGATTGATCTGCGTTTTCGGCCACAAGGTCTGCTACGCAAGGTGCAACCGGTCAGGCAGGTGCGTATCGATATCCTCGACTATCCCGGCGAGTGGCTATTGGATTTGCCATTGCTACAGTTGGACTATGGCCAGTGGTGTGAGCAAATGGCGGGATGGCTGGAGCAGGAACCTCGACGTACGCTTGCCGGCCCGCTGCGTGAGCAGTTGCTGGCAATCGACCCCGCCGCACCGGTCGACGCGGCGAGGCTCGCCGAATTGAAAGAAGCATGGTCCGGGTTTCTGCAGCGCTGCCGACGCGAGGCCGGCCTGTCGCGCAATCAGCCCGCCCGTTTCCTGCAGCCGGGCAGTGGGGTAGCGCCGGAGATGTTGCGGTTTATTCCCTTGCTGCGCGCCAATCGCCACAGCAGCGAGACGGCGGACAGCTGGTACGGCGCTTGTGCGGCGCGGTTCAATTACTACCGCGACTATCTGGTGCGCGGCTTCTATGACGAGCACTTCCGCCATCTGGATCAGCAGGTGCTGCTGGTCGATATGCTCGGCCCGATGGACGCGGGCGAGCATGCGCTGGTGGATCTGCGTGACGCGATGGAAGCGGTGCTGTCGAGCTTTGATTACGGTCGTAGCGGATTGCTGGCGCGTCTGCTGCGCTTTCGCCCCCGTATTCGCCGCCTGGCGTTCTGTGCCACCAAGGTCGATAAGGTCAGCCCGGAGCAGCAGCGTTCGGTGCAGCAGTGTCTGGAGGACTTAATGCTCGACCGACTCGCTGAGGTACGTCATGGCGGTGTTGAGGTGCGAGGTTTGCCGCTGTCTGCCATCCGGGCTACCCGCCAAGACGGCGAGAACCTGGTTGCCGGGCTGGAAGGGCAGGATGGTTGGGTACGCTATCGCCCCGGCAGTATTCCGGAGCACCTGCCGCAGTCGCTGCAATTGAGCAGTCCGGAGCTGTTGCCACTGCGGCCGCCGCCGGGCTTGCACCGCAGCGAGCCATTTCCCCATTACCGCATGGATGACTTGGTTGCCTGGTTGCTTGAGGGGGCGCATCTGTGAGCAGTGACAAGAAAACCCGGATTCTCGACAGCTGGCAGGACGCGCTGGATGCCCAGCCGAGTCGCACTACTGAAGTGCTGGGCAGTTCAGATGCAGTACCTGATGCCTTCGTCGACGCCACCCAGCCCACGTTGCCTTCCACCCTGAATGCGCCCCCGGCCAGCCGCTGGCCGGGCCGCCTGGCGGCGCTGGCGCTGATGACGGCGTTGGGTGGTGCTGCGTTGCAGTGGGGGCAGTGGACTTGGGCTGCCTGGCAGTGGCAGCCGTTGTGGGGGGCGCTAGTCGGTGGGTTGGGTACTGCGCTGGCTGGCAGCGGTCTGCTGGCCTGGCGCGATCTGCGTCGGCAGCGTCACCGGTTGAGTGCACTGGAGCAGTTGCGTGCGGAAATGCAGGCAGCACTGCGCGAACACGATAAGCGGCTGGCAGTCGACTGGCTGGATCGGTTGCAGCAGGTCTATGCCGATACGCCGCTGGCAACCAGCTTGCAGCAGGCTTGCGCCGGGCTGGATGGTTCGCATAGCGCCGAGGAGGTGGCGCGGCGCCTGAATCTGCAGTTCTATCAGCCGATCGATCAGCAGGCACGGCAGATCATTCGCCAGGAGTCGGTCACTACCGGCGTGCTGGTGGCCTCCAGCCCTTGGGTGGCGGTCGATCTGCTGCTGGTGGTCTGGCGCAACATTCGACTCATGCAGCGGGTGGCGGTCTGTTATGGCTTGCCGATCGGGCGGTTCAGCCGCTGGCGCCTGGCGCGTCATGTATTGCGCAATATCGCGCTCGCTGGTGGCACCGAGGTGGCGATGAGTGCGCTGAGTGACTCGTTGCTTTCAGGGCTACTGGAAAAAGTCGCCGCGCGCATAGGGCAGGGCGTCGGTGTTGGTTTGTACAGCGCTCGGCTTGGGCATTTCACGCTGGATCTCAGTCGTGCGGCGCCGTTGGCAGAAAAACAGCAGCTGATCGAGGACAATCGGGGCATTGTTCGAATGATGAAGGAGCGCCTGGGGCGCAGTATCGATGGCGGCTTATAAAACTCGACGTCGTTGGCTGGCGGAACGCTGGCTTGCTCGACAGCAGGAATCCCTGGCAAAGCACCAGGCGCAGTGGTCTGCGCGCCTGGAACGGGTGCGTGATCACCTGCTTCCTACGACCTGGGAAGCGCGCATGGCGCGGGTGGCGGAGATCAGCGATGGTGAAACTGTGCGCTGGCAACCGCGAGAGGGCTCCAGCAGTGCCGAGCTGTTGGTCTGGTTGCGGCGCCTGCGGCCATATCAGCGCCGCTGGCTGGCCAGTTTGCTCGATGCGCCCAGTGCGGGATCGCTGACCTTGTTGGAAGCGCTGGAACGTCAGCAGCTCGACTGGCGCAGTCAGTTAAATCCGTTGAAGACGCACCGCGAGTACGCCGCCCAGCTGGCTACGCTGGCTCGTATGCTGGATATCCCCGCGGCCGCAGAATCGGCTTATCTTGAAAATGAACAGCGGATCTATTGCGCGATTGATGAACGCCTGTTTGGCTCGTTGCCTCTGCGTTTGCGTGCGGAACTCGCCGGTCAGCATCCCACCGGACGTGGTTATTACGTTCGTTGGTGGTATGAACGACTGATGGCCCGTACGGGGGAGCGCAAATATGATCTTGCAGGTGCGGCGCCTGAGGACTGGCCCGATATTCCTGCAGCATGGCTGGCACTGGGCTGGCTTTGCGGGTTGCGATTGCAGCAGGGGAGTGACGCTGGTCAGTGACGTCTGGCTGGCCTACCATAGCGGGCTTTGTCACGCTCAGGATCTCGTTTGATGAACTTCTCCGCATTGCTGAACGCCTTTGATCAGTCACCCGACGCCAGCGTCACCATTCCCGCCGAGTGGGCCCAGGGGCGGGCTAGTTATGGCGGACTGGTCGCCGCGCTGGTACTGCGCGGGATGCGCGCGGGTCTCAGCGATGCGCGTCCAGTTCGTTCGCTAGCGATTACGTTTGTTGGGCCGGTGCAGCCGGGTGAGGCGATGCAGGTGCAGACCGAGATTCTGCGCGAAGGCCGCGCGGTGACCCAGATGCTTGGTCGCGCAGTGCAGAACGGCCAGACCATGTGCATTATCCAGGGCAGCTTCGGGGCGGGACGTGAGTCCAGTGTCGATGTGGTCGCTGAGCCTGCACCGAGCGCTCCGCCTGCTGGCGAATGTCAGCGCACGCCTTACGTCGAGGGCGTCATGCCCAACTTCCTGCGCTACTTCGACACCCGATGGACCTTTGGTGATTACCCCTGCACCAACAGCCGCAAGCGGGAGATGGGCGGCTGGATGCGCTTTGATGAATCCTTTGAGCACTTCGATGAGGTTCATCTGGTCGGCCTCGTCGATGTCTGGCCACCTGCTGTGCTGCCGCACTTGAAGGAGCGCGCGCCTGCCAGTTCGCTGACCTGGACCATCGAGTTCGTGCAGCCACAGCCTGCCATTGATGAGGATGGCTGGTTGCTCTACAAAGCGACCATCGAGCATGCCCGCGATGGTTACGGTCACTGCGCCGCGATGGTCTGGAACAAGGCAGGCGAGCTGGTCGCCATCAGCCGTCAGACGGTTGCGGTGTTCGGCTGACGGTCAGTTTGGCCGCTGCGCGACCAGTGTGGCACGTAGCGGCGCCGGGTAGCCTTCGATGGTCTTGCTGCTGTCGTTGGGATCTAGGAACGACGGCAGTGACTGGAAACGCATCCAGTCGGTACTGCGCTGCTCCTCAACGCTGGTGCGATTCAGATCCACGCAGCGCACATCTATAAATCCTGCGCGTCGCAGCATGCGCTCCAGCATGGCTACCGACGGCAGGAACCAGACGTTGCGCATCTGCGCGTAGCGGTCTTCCGGCAGCAGGCAGTCGTTTTCATCTCCCTCCACAACCAGTGTTTCCAGCACCAGCTCGCCGCCCGGGCGCAGGCAGGCCTTGAGTTGCAGGAGGTGGTCGACTGGCGAGCGGCGGTGATAGAGCACGCCCATTGAAAACACGGTGTCGAAGGCGTTGGTCGGCTCCGGCAGGTCTTCGAGGGTAAAGGGCAGTTGCCAGACTGGAGCGTTTGGCAGGTAGTGCTTTACCGCCTCGAATTGGTTGAGAAACAGTAGATTCGGGTCGACGCCAATTACCATCGCGGCGCCGGCGTGCCACATGCGCCACATGTAGTAGCCATTGCCGCAGCCAATATCCAGCACCCGGCGCCCGCGCAGGTCGACATGCGGTGCTACCCGTTCCCACTTCCAGTCCGAGCGCCACTCGGTGTCGATGTGTACTCCGAACAGATGGAACGGCCCCTTACGCCAGGGATGCAGCCCCTGCAGTGCGTCATGCAATTGCTGCCGGGTTTGGGGGTCCATTGACGGGCCATTGAGCGTAACGCTCTGGCTGAA
This sequence comes from Halopseudomonas sp., assembly GCF_038130085.1. NCBI lineage: Bacteria > Pseudomonadati > Pseudomonadota > Gammaproteobacteria > Pseudomonadales > Pseudomonadaceae > Halopseudomonas > Halopseudomonas sp. The sequence goes on from NZ_JAYPMU010000018.1 coordinate 45,981, forward strand.
GTCGTGTTGCACACCCGCCAGCGGCGGCAGGTTACGCAGGCTTTGCTGCCAGCGCTCCAGGTCGCCATGTTGCAGTTCGTCCAAGCGTGCCTGCAGCCCTTCTGCCAGCGGTGCGTGCCAGCTGGCCAAGGGGGAGTTCTGTAGGGTGTCGAGCAGGGGGCTGTAATCAATCACGTGTGGGCAATCATTGAGCAAAAGTTGAGGCACTGGAACCACAGGTGGTTGTGGCTGAATCCGGCGTCGTGCAGGCGTTGTTGGTGCACTTCCAGCGGGTCTGGGCGCATCACGTTCTCAATCGCAGTACGCTTTTGGGCAATTTCCAGCTCGCTGTAGCCGTTGGCGCGCTTGAAGGCGTAGTGCAGGGATTCCAGCGAGTTCTGGGTTTGGTTGTCAGTGAAGTTGAGCTTCTCTGACAGCACCAGCACGCCACCCGGCAGCAGTGCTTTGCGGATGCGCTGTAACAGCGCCAGGCGCTGGTGCGGCGGAATGAACTGCAGGGTGAAGTTCAGAACCACCATCGAGCAGGGCTGCAGCGCCAGAGTGTTGATGTCGGCGGTCACTACTTCGGCCGGGATTGCCTCTTCGAGCATGGCGTCCTGCGCGCTCAAGTACTCCCGGCAGCGCTCACTCATGGCCTCGGCGTTATCGACCGCGATGATCCGGCAGCCGTTCAGCGGCAGATGACGGCGCATGGACTGGGTGGCGGCGCCAAGCGAGCAGCCCAGATCGTAGATCAGTGTGTCGGGTTGGGCATATTGCCCGGCGATCACGCCGATGCTTTCGATGATGGTTGGATAGCCCGGTACCGAGCGCTTGATCATGTCGGGAAACACGCGCGCGACCGCGTCGTCGAAGCGAAAATCATCGACTTTGCTGATGGGGCTGGCGAACAGTTTGTCTACCTCGGACATGGCGGGATCCCGGGTGGCATCGTGAGGTTGCGCATTCTAACTCAAGTCGCCTGCCTTGACAGGATGGACTGCTGATTGCTTGACTGAACCATAGAGTGTGCGCTGAGTCACATGGACGATTTATTGGCTGGGCGCTCTTGGGTCGCGGTTTTGTATCGTTTTTTTGACTATGGGGCTTTGTTCGGCATTCGTTTCCGCGCTGGCGGATGGCATAATGCCGCTGCTGCGGCCTTGTGCAGGACAGGTGCTTTGGACTCCAAATCGCCTTCTACAAGAGCAATGGATGCAGAGTGCCCGGATTTTACCGGCGCTCACAGTTAAACGAGGAAAGGGTATGGCTGCGAAACGCCAAATAGTCCTGGGTGCTGCTTCACTGGCAGCGCTGTATGCAGGTGTTGCGGGTGCGCTGGGGCTGGGGGAAATCCAGCTGGAGTCAGCACTGAATCAGCCGCTGAACGCAGTGATCGAACTGCAGGGCGCCGAGGGGCTTGGTCCCGATGATGTGGTCGTAAGGCTGGCGCAGACGACAGACTTCGACAACGCCGGTATTGATAAGCCTTACTTTCTCGACAGTCTTCGCTTTACACCGGTTCTGCAGAATCGACGATTGACGATACTGGTTCGCTCCACCCAGCCGGTACGCGAGCCCTACCTGAATTTCCTGGTTGAGTTGCGCCGCCCCAATGGCCGGATGCTGCGTGAATACACTGTGCTGCTTGATCCGCCGGTGTATACATCTACCGCCTCTGCGCCGGTTGCTGCTGCACCGGTTGTCGCCCCAGCGCGGCCCAGCGCAGCGCCAGTCCGGACTGCTCCTCGCCCGCAGGCTCCGCTGCCGAATCTGACCCCACAACCCGATGCCGGAAGTTACACTACCGTCTCAGGGGATTCTCTTTGGGGTATCGCCGAGCGCAGTCGTCCGGCGGCCAGCGTGTCCATCGGCGACACCATGACGGCTATTCACGCGCTCAACCAGCAAGCCTTTGTTGATGGCGATATCAATCGTCTCAAGGTGGGCCAGACGCTGGTGTTGCCGACGGCACAGCAGCTGGGAGCAAGCGGTGGGCAGGCACCTGTCAGGGAGTCGGCACCCTCGGCACCTCCTGGACCAACTGCTCCTGCACCGCAACCAACATCCGAGCAGCGCATTGCCGAGACCGTCGAAGACAGTGCAGATGATGCCGTCGGGGCTGCGGCAACTACTGATAGTACGCAAGGTCGCTTGCGCATTGAGGAAGACGCAGTCAGCGAGGCGGAAGCCGAATCTGCAGTCCTGGCGTCACGCCTCAACGAGTTGGAAGGGCGTTTCAATACGCTGCTAAGTGAGCTGGATAGTCGTGATCGCCAGATAGCCAGCCTGCAGGCTGAGCTGGAAGTATTGAATGCCGCCCGCGAGGCCGAGGAAGCCGCTGCTGCGCGCACCGCCGTGGGTGGTACGTTGGGCGAGGGAGAGGGCGGTGACGCCGTATCTCCAACGGGTAGTGATGACCCCGTCGCGGGCGCGATTGCCGCGGATGTGCCCACCGCGACTGAGGAGTCGAAGTCTTCGTTTGTCTGGTGGCCGGTATTGCTCGCGGTGCTCGCCTTCTTTGTTGGCTGGCTGGTGTCTCGCAAGCGCAAGCAACCTGACGAAGAACGCTTTGTACCGCCAACCCGTCCGACGCCAATGGCGCGTCCGACGGCAGCGTCCGAAGCGGCCTCCCCGGTGCGTGTTGTTGCCCCGGCAGCCGTCGCCGGAGCCGCTGCCGTGGCTGGTTCGGAGAGCGAGGTAGTGGACAACCTTGGTGGTATCGAGCTGTACATCACCTACGGGCGTTTCCCCGAAGCTCGCGATGCGCTGGAGAAGGCGATTGCCGAGGAGCCTGAGCGTTTGGAGCTGCGTTTCAAGCAGGCGCGGGTTATGGGCGAGCTGGGCGATTCAGACGGCTTTGCTGAGCAGGCTGAGGCGATTCGCGCGCTGGGTGGTGACATGCTGCGGGTTGATCAGCTCCGGGCGCGTTTCCCGCAGCTTGACCAGGTAGCAGCCCCGGTAGATACCGTGGAAGATGTGCTTGAGTCCGGCGCCGAGCTGGAGGACGCCGATTTGGCTGACTCCCAGCTGAACCTGAACGACTTTACCCTGGACCCCGATTGGGACTTGATCGAGGGGTTGAACCCCACGCCGGCGCGCAAGAACAGCAAGCTTGATCCGATTGCGCTCGACGACGAGGTGTTCGAGAGCAGCTTGCACGAGTTTCCGGAAATCGAGGAATTAGACGATCTGGATGACTTCGAGTCGCAGGCTAACCTCAGCACCCTGAATGATGAGGGCAACAAGCGCTGAAAGCGCCGGTAAGAAAAAGGGCGACCCTGTGGTCGCCCTTTTTTGTGTTTACGCCTTCAGTCGAATAGGCGTTTGGCTACGTCGCGGAAGTGGCTGGCAAAGTGAACCGTCATGCCTTCGCGCAGGTAGGCGGGTAGTTCATCGTAATCGCCACGGTTGGCCTCAGGCAGAATCAGTTCATGGATTGCCTGCCGGCGGGCAGCAATAACCTTTTCGCGTATGCCTCCCACTGGCAGAACGTGTCCGGTCAGGGTGATCTCTCCTGTCATTGCCAGGCCACTGCGGGGGGCCTTCTGTCGGGCCAGCGACAGCAGTGCGCTGGCGATGGTAATCCCGGCGGATGGGCCGTCCTTCGGCGTGGCACCCTCCGGAACGTGCAGGTGCACGAATGCTTCGTCGAAGAAGCTGCGATCCGCTTTGTAAGCAGCCAGATTGGCGCACAGGTAGCTGTAGGCGATCTCGGCCGACTCCTTCATCACGTCGCCTAATTGGCCGGTGAGCTTGAAACCGCGGTTAAGGGTGTGGATGCGCGTAGCTTCGACCGGCAACGTTGCTCCGCCCATTGAGGTCCAAGCAAGCCCGGTGATGATGCCGGTACCCTTGAGCTGCTTTTCGGTGCGGAAGGCGGGTGTGCCGAGCAGCTTCTTCAGATCCGCCGGTTTGATGCTGATGCGGGTGTCCGGCTCTTCCAGCAGTTGCACCACGGATTTGCGCACCAGTTTTCCGAGCTGCTTGTCCAGGTTCCGTACGCCAGCCTCGCGGGCGTAGCCTTCGATGACCTCACGCAACGCCTTATCAGTAATGCGCAGCTGGCTCTTGCGCAGCCCGGCGCGTTCCAGCTGCCGCGGCCAGAGGTGGTGCTTGGCAATCGCCAGTTTTTCCTCGCTGATATACCCGGACAGCCGAATCACATCCATGCGGTCCAGCAGTGGGCCCGGAATGCTGTCTAGCGTATTGGCGGTGCAGACGAACAAGACGTTGGACAGATCCAGTCGCAGGTCCAGATAGTGATCGAGGAACTGGCTGTTCTGTTCAGGGTCAAGGGTTTCCAGGAGCGCAGAGGCTGGGTCACCTTGATGGCTGGCACCGAGTTTGTCGATCTCATCCAGCATGATCACCGGATTCATGACGCCAACGTCTTTCAATGCCTGCACAAATTTGCCGGGCATCGCGCCGATATAGGTGCGTCGATGGCCCTTGATCTCAGCCTCGTCGCGCATGCCGCCAACGCTGAAGCGGTAAAAGGGACGATCCAGGCTTTCTGCGATCGAACGACCGATACTGGTCTTGCCCACGCCGGGTGGGCCTACCAGCAGAATGATTGAGCCAGAGATCGATCCGCGAAACGCACCAACGGCAAGGAACTCCAGGATCCGGCTTTTGACATCCTCCAGGCCGTCGTGATCGCGATCAAGAATGCGTCGTGCCCGTTTCAGGTCAATACGATCGGGATGGGTAATACCCCATGGCAGGGCGGTTGCCCAGTCCAGGTAGTTGCGGGTTACCGCGTACTCGGGCGAGCCCGTTTCCAGCACTGACAGCTTGTCCAGCTCCTCGTCGATACGCTGGGCTACTGCATCGGGCAAGGTTTTGCCCTGCAGGCGTTGACGAAACTGTTCGATATCGGCGGTACGGTCATCCTTGGACATGCCCAGCTCTTTCTGGATGATCTTGAGCTGCTCCTTAAGGAAGAACTTGCGCTGATGCTCGCCCAGATTGCGGTTCACTTCAGCGGTGATCTCTCCCTGAAGGCGGGCGACATCGATCTCTTTCTTCAGCAGTACCAGCACCTTCTCCATTCGGCGCAGGACGCCAACCGTGTCGAGCACCTCCTGCAGTTCTCCGCCCTTGGCGGATGTCAGTGCGGCAGCAAAGTCTGAAAGCGGCGACGGGTCGTTGGGGCTGAAACGGTTGAGGTAATTCTTCAGTTCCTCGCTGTAGAGCGGGTTTAGCGGCAACAGCTCCTTGATCGCATTGATCAGGGCCATCGCATAGGCGCGTACCTCATCACGCTCATCAGCGGGCGAGCGGGGGTACTCGACCTCGACCAGGTAGGGTGGCTTGTGGCTTAGCCACTGGGTAATGCGGACTCGCGTCAGGCCCTGCGCAATGAACTGGATCTTGCCGTCTTCACGGACCGCGTGGTGAATGCGTACTGCGCAGCCGGTTGTGGGCAACTGGGCTGGGTCGAGCTCGCCGTCTGCGGGCAGCGGTGCGTCAACGTAGAACAGCGACAAGGCTTTGTGCTGAGTGTTGGCGACGCGTTCGATGGTTTCGTGCCAGGGGCTCTCATTGACCACCACAGGCATGACCTGGGCAGGAAAAAAAGGTCGGTTGTTGATCGGCAGTAAGTACAGTTTGTCTGGCAGGTTCTGCTCGGGTACTACCAGACCAGTGCCGCGCCCTTCGTTGGCATCCTCGGCGGCGTGCTCAATGTAATCGGTATCCTGATCGTTCATCGGTTCACCTTGTGTGTACGGCTCATGTTGAAGAAGTGGCGACGGCGCAGAACGATTTCAATAGCAGAAATGTGTAGCGTTTTGTGGCAGGATGAGCGTCGTTTTTCCTTTTCCCGATGTCCGCCTGATGCGAACCCGAATACTGGATTTGCCCGTTCAGACCGCGATTCACGCGCACCCCGAGCACCAGCTGGTGATCGGCTTGAGCGGCTGCGCCGATTTTGAGGTTCAGGGGCAAGGCGGAGCGGTCAATCGTTTGCACGCTTGTGTGGTGCCGGGGGGCGAGGCGCATGCCTTTTCCGGGCGCGGCCAGAACCACATGCTGATAATGGACCTGCCGGGCGCTGGCGGTGAGTACGGTCTGGGCGACAGCATGGCGCGGCTGTTTGAGCGACCACGTTTTCTGCAATTGGATCATCAGATGCAGGGGTTGCTGGATTTCGCCCAGCACGCGCTGGCTGACCCGCGGCCTGACCAGGATGGGCTCAACTGGCATCTGGGTGGGGTGCTACTGGCCGCATTGCAGCGTCGGGTTTCGGATAATCTGGTCGAGCCGCCACGCCGCAGTGCGCTGAACTCCACGGAATTGCAGCGTCTGGACGCCTACGTTGCAGCCAACCTGGATCATCCGATCAGCGTTGCTGCGCTGGCTGCTCAGGTGTGCGTGAGCAGCAGCCACTTTCATGCGCTGTTTCGCGAGTCTACCGGGGTGACTCCTCATCAGTATGTACTTGCATTGCGTCTGCGGGAGGCCTCGCGGCTGTTGCAGGAGACCGACCTCCCGGTGGCGGAGGTCGCCAGTCGCTGCGGGTTCTCCAGTCAAAGTGCGCTGACCCATGCAGTGCGTCGTCAGTGGGGGCAGACGCCCCGCGGCTTGCGTCTCGGGCGCCTCTGAACTAATCCCTCTCGCGGTCCCGTGTGGCCGCCAGCCTTGACGTTACCACCCCTCTGATCGCCAACGACGCGCGCGTCTTATCGGCAATCAAGCCGCCGAATGCTGCGGCAGTGTCCCGAGTTTTTAACAAAAACATCAGAGCTTTCTGCAAGATTCCTGCGTTCTGCGCTTCTACAGTCGACTGTCGGCCCCTGTGACTGCCCATGGGCCGGTCGGCGATCGTGCCGAGTCAATCACAACAAACGGGATGATTCGTTCTCTGTGCCCGGATGGTCTAGGGTTGTAGTAGGCGAACTCATATGTCCGAGCGCTCCGTTGAGCGTCGGTCAATCCAGGAGCATGCCAGAATGTTTAAAGCCAGCGAGGTGCTGCAGGGCGATTTCCTGCGCAGCCAGCCAAGTGAATTCCTGCACAGGGTCAGTGCCAACTACGCCGTTGACGAAGACGGCTACCTGCGTGAACTGATTGAGCTGGCGCAGGGGCAGGATCTGAGCGCTATCGCGCGCAAGGCCAGTCAGTTGATCGTGGACGTGCGCAAGCGTGACAACGCGGTCGACAGTATCGATGCGCTGCTGCAGCAATACAGCCTGGATACTCAGGAAGGCATCATGCTGATGTGTCTGGCTGAAGCGCTGCTGCGCGTGCCGGATGCCGACACCGCTGACGCACTGATCCGCGACAAGCTGAACGCGGCGCAGTGGGATCGTCATCTGGGCCAGAGTGAGCACACCCTGGTTAATGCCGCCGCTTGGGGGCTGGTGATGACCGGCAAAGTGGTCAACATGGACCAGCGACAGGATGGCACGCCCGGTACCGTTCTGGGTCGCCTGGTGAAGCGCAGCGGCGAGCCAGTTATCCGTGCGGCAATGATGCAGGCCATGAAAATCATGGGCCGTCAGTTCGTGCTTGGCCGCACCATTACTGAAGCGCTGAAGAACGGTAAGCCCCAGCGCGATGATGGCTACACCTATTCCTTTGACATGCTCGGCGAAGCAGCACTGACCCGCGCCGATGCCGAAAAGTACTTTCAGGATTACAGCAAGGCGATTGCCGCGCTGGTAGAAGACAAATACAAAGGCCGCAGTCCGAAGCCAACTATTTCGATCAAGCTGTCTGCGCTGCATCCGCATTACGACACCGCCCGTGAGGAGCAGGTGCTCAAGGAGCTGGGAGATAGCGTTCTTGCTCTGGTGCGTCAGGCCCGTGTTGGCGATGTTGGTATTACCATCGACGCCGAAGAAGCGGACCGCCTTGAGCTGTCACTCAAGCTGTTCGAGCGCGTTTACCGCCACCCGGATGTGCAGGGGTGGGGCAACTTCGGCCTCGTGGTTCAGGCCTACTCCAAGCGTGCACTGCCAGTCCTGTGCTGGCTGACACTGGTTGCCCGCTCGCAGGGCGACCGTATCCCGGTCCGTCTGGTCAAGGGCGCCTACTGGGACTCCGAGATCAAGTGGTCGCAGCAGGCTGGTCTTAGCAGCTACCCGGTATTTACCCGTAAGGAGGCGACTGATGTCTCCTATCTGGCTTGTGCCCGCTACCTGCTCAGCCCGCTGACTGAAGGGCATATCTACCCGCAGTTCGCTACCCACAACGCACACACTGTTACCTGCATTCTGGAGTTGGCAGGTCGCCGCGAGTTTGAATTCCAGCGCCTGCACGGCATGGGCGATGCGCTCTACGATACCGTTATCGAGCAAGCCAAGTGCCCGGTCCGCATTTACGCGCCGGTTGGTGCCCACAAGGATCTGCTGCCCTATCTGGTGCGCCGTTTGCTGGAGAACGGGGCCAACTCGTCGTTTGTGCATAAGCTGGTTGATCCGCGAGTGCCGGTCGAGAGCCTCACTGCACACCCGGTTACCACGCTCAAGCGCCATGAGCCGTTAGCTAATCCGCGTATTCCGCTGCCGCCAGCACTGTTCGGCGAGTCACGCCGCAACTCACGCGGCGTGAACATGAATATCCTGAGCGAATGGTTGCCTCTCAAAGAGGAGCTGGACAAGTGGTGGGATGCCCGCTGGACCGGCGCTCCGCTGGTCAACGGCAAGCGCTTGAACGGTGAGTCGCGCGCAGTCATGTGTCCGTACGAGCTGAGTCATCAGGTTGGCGAGGTAGTGTGGGCTTCGGCAGATCAGACCCGTACAGCGATTGATGGCCTCAGTGACGCTTTCGTACGCTGGAATGCAACGCCGGTTGATGAGCGCGCGGCGATTCTTGAACGCACCGCGGATAAGCTTGAAGAGCACATGCCCGAGCTGATGGCGTTGTGTACCCGCGAGGCTGGCAAGCTGCTGCAGGACGGTATCGATGAAGTGCGCGAAGCGGTCGACTTCTGCCGTTTCTACGCGATGCAGGCGCGTCAGCGCTTCGCCACCATTACGCTGCCCGGGCCGACTGGCGAAAGCAATGAGTTGTACCTGCAGGGGCGGGGGGTGTTCGCCTGTATCAGTCCGTGGAACTTCCCATTGGCGATCTTCCTGGGTCAGGTCAGTGCTGCGCTGGTTTGCGGAAACACCGTGGTTGCCAAGCCGGCTGAACAGACCAGTCTTGTGGCTATACGTTGTGTTGAACTGATGCACGAGGCCGGTTTGCCCGGTGACGTGCTGGCGCTTCTGCCGGGTGATGGAGCGCAGGTAGGCAGCGTGATCACGTCTGACCCGCGCATTGCTGGCGTGGCCTTTACTGGATCTACGCAGACAGCGCACGTGATCAATCGCGCGCTGGCTGCGCGCAACGGCGCCATCGCGCCAATGATTGCCGAAACCGGCGGTCAGAACGCTATGATCGTGGATTCCACCGCGCTGCCTGAGCAGGTCGTGAACGACGTAGTCAGCTCTGCTTTCCAGAGCGCTGGCCAGCGTTGTTCGGCGCTGCGGGTACTGTTCGTGCAGGAGGATATTGCCGAGCGCGTAATCGAGTTGCTAAAGGGGGCTATGGCCGAGCTGCATGTCGGTGATCCGGCACGCCGCGATACTGATGTGGGTCCGGTGATTGATGCCGATGCTCGCGACGGTCTGCTCAAGCACGTGCGTGAGATGAAGCAGGCTGGTCGCCTGATCGCTGAGACGCCGGTTCCAGACGCGCTGAACGGGCACTTTGTGGCACCGGTTGCCTTCCGCCTGGACAGCATCAACGAATTGACCGACGAGCATTTTGGTCCAATTCTGCACGTGGTGACTTGGCGTGCACGTGATCTCGACAAGATCATTGACGAGATCAACGCAACCGGCTTTGGCCTGACCCTCGGCGTGCATACGCGTAACGAGGACACCGCCGAGCATATTGATGCGCGGGTACGAATTGGTAATGTGTACATCAACCGTAACCAGATCGGTGCGGTCGTTGGCGTGCAGCCTTTCGGTGGTCAGGGCTTGTCGGGTACCGGCCCCAAGGCGGGTGGTCCGCATTATCTGCTACGGTTTGTCACTGAGCGCACGCGGACAATCAACACCACAGCTGTGGGTGGTAACGCCAGTCTGCTGTCGCTGGGCGATGGGGAGCCGTAAGGTAACTGGTAAAGAAGCAACAGGGATGAATGAGCAGCAAGGACAGTTCAGCAACCATGGATGCGCGGGCGGCTCACGCTGACGACATTGACCGTCATGGCGCCGGCGGGTGTGCAGTCCGCCGGCGAGACCGATTCAAGCATCTCTAAGAGAGAGAATAAAAATGGAAGGTAATACTGCAGTCGTTACAGCGACGTTTATTGTGTACATCGGGGTGATGCTCGCGTTGGGCTATATCGCCTACAAGCGCACCACTAACCTGTCGGACTACATCCTCGGTGGGCGCTCACTCGGTCCGGGTACCGCAGCGCTGTCTGCTGGCGCGTCGGACATGAGCGGCTGGTTGTTGCTGGGGCTGCCCGGTTACGCACTTTCGGCGGGCTATGAGGCCTCCTGGATTGCGATCGGCCTGCTACTCGGCACTTGGGGAAACTGGCTGATTGTTGCGCGTCGTCTGCGCGTTTACTCGCATCTGGCCAGCGACTCGCTGACCTTGCCCGCGTACTTCGAGAACCGCTTTGCAGACAACAGCCGCATGTTGCGCGTGATTTCCGCAATCTTCATTCTGCTGTTCTTCCTGTTCTATACCAGCTCCGGTCTGGTTGCGGCAGGCAAGCTGTTCGAGAGCACCTTTGGTTTCGGTTATGAGGTGGCAGTGGTGGTCGGTACTCTGGCGATCATCTCGTACACCTTCTTTGGTGGCTTCCTGGCGGTGTCCTGGACAGACGTGATTCAAGGCCTGTTGATGGCCGCCGCGCTGGTAATCGTGCCGGTTATGGCGCTCAACGTCGTAGGTGGTTGGGATGCCGTGCATGGTGCAATGGAGGCGCGCAACCCGGAGCTGCTCAATCTGTGGACCAATGTTGAAGGCGAGCCTCTGGGCTTCATTGCCATTATCTCGCTGCTGGGTTGGGGTCTCGGCTATTTCGGTCAGCCGCACATTCTGGCGCGCTTCAAGGCAATCGAAAGTGATGCTGCCCTGCCGACAGCCCGCCGCATTGCCGTGCTGTGGACTGGTGTCTGCCTGTTGGCGTCCCTGGTTATCGGTTGGATCGGGATTGGCTACTTTGGTGAGGCCGGTCTGGCTGATGCCGAGACCGTGTTCCTCGCACTGGTTCAGGCGCTGATGCATCCGCTGGTTGCCGGTATTCTGCTGGCTGCCGTGCTGGCGGCGATCATGTCTACCGCCGATTCTCAGCTGCTGGTGTCTTCATCTGCGCTTGCAGAGGACTTCTACAAGGCGCTGTTCCGTCGCGATGCATCCCAGCAGGAGCTGGTGTGGGTTGGTCGTGCGGCGGTGATCGGTATCGCGGCACTGGCTCTGGTGTTTGCCTTCAACCCGGAGAGCACCGTACTGGGGCTCGTATCCTACGCATGGGCCGGCTTTGGCGCTGCCTTCGGTCCGGCGATTATCCTGTCGCTGTTCTGGCGTCGGATGAACCGCTTTGGCGCGCTGGCCGGCATCATCGTTGGTGGTGTGACCGTGGTGGTCTGGAAGCAGATCGATAGCGTTGGTCTCTACGAGATCATCCCGGGTTTCATCCTGGCAACCATCGCGATTGTCGTGGTGACGCTGATTACCCCGGCCCCGGAAGGTAAGGTAACCGAACAGTTCGACGACATGGCCTCGCGCTTCTGATCGTTTGAACGAAAAAACCGCCGGCCCTTGCGGGCTCGGCGGTTTTTTTATGTCTGCGAAAAGCTAAGGAGTCGCAGACGCTGAGCAGGAAGGTAAATTCCTCAGCAATTTCGCGCATGGCCTGGTAGCGGCCGCTGGCACCCCCGTGGCCTGCGCTCATTTGCGTGCGCAGCAATAGTGGCGCAAGGTTCTTGCGAGTAGCGCGTAGCCGTGCGACCCATTTTGCCGCCTCCCAGTACTGGACTCGGACGTCGTGATAGCCTGCCGTTACGAACAGGGCAGGGTAGGGCTGTTCTCGCACATTTTCATAGGGCGCATAGCCTTTGATCCGTTGCGCAACCTCGGGCTCGTTCGGGTCTCCCCACTCTTCATATTCGCCGATAGTCAGTGGCAGATCCGGATTGTTCATGGTGTTCCAGACGTCGACAAAGGGTACGTCTGCCACTGCCGCATGAAACAGGTCGGGGCGCTGATTGATCACGTTACCAATCAGCAGGCCGCCTGCGCTGCCGCCGGTGATGACCAAGTGATCGGGCGAGGTTTTGCCGAGCTCGATCAGGTGTTCGGCGCACTGGATGAAGTCGCTGAAGGTATTGGTCTTGTGTTCCAGCTTGCCTTGTTGATACCAGTGCTCGCCCATTTCCGCGCCGCCGCGAACGTGTGCGATTGCGAAGCGCCATCCGCGCTCCAGCAGCGACAGGCGGGCATGGGAGAACCAAGGGTCCATCGATGCGCCGTAGGCGCCGTAGCCATACAGATAGAGCGGACTACTGTCGCCCGCATCCTGACGCTCGATCAGGCTGATCGGGATGCGCGCACCGTCATCAGCGATTGCCCACAGGCGCTCAACTCGGTAGTCCTCGGGATTAAACGGGCCTTCGACCGGAGTTTGTTTGAGTACACGCTGTTCGCCGGTGGCGAGGACCAGGGCGCGAACTTCGGCAGGGCGGTTGAGTGACTCGTAGCGCAGGCGAACCTGCGGGCTGTGATATTCCTCGCCGGACTGTACGTGCAGGCTGTAAACCGCGTCAGGCATTTGTACCTGATAGGATTCCGCGCCTTCCGGCAGGACCTCCAGCTGGGTCAGGCCTGCGCAGCGGTATTGCAGAATCAGCGCGTTGCGCTGGACGTCGACGTCCTCAAGCGTGCGCTCTGGGTCAGCAGCGCGTAGTGGCTGCCAATATTGCTCGCCGGGCGTGGCAGGGTCGCACAGGTATAGACCGAAATTCTCTCCTGCGCGATTGCTGCGGACGACGAATCCCTGCTCGCCGTGATCTGCGTCGTATTCGTGGCCGCTGCGGCGGGGCGCCAGGCAGCGCAGCACTGTTGTCGGTTCGCCTGCCGGCAGAAAGTGACACTCGCTGGTGTTCTTGCTATTGCTGGAGACGCAGATGTAGCGATCCGAACTGGAGCGGTAAACCGACAGATAGAAAAGTGCGTCCTGCTCGTCAAATACTTTTACAGGGTCCTGGTCTCGACGGAGACGCCACAGGTGGGCTGGACGCGAGCTGTCATCCAGACTGATCGCAAACAGAGTCTGGTTATCGTTGGCCCAGCAAAGGCTGCCGCTGGCCTGCGCCAATGGCAGTTCGTATTGCTCGTCACTCACCAGCGAGCGAACGAACAGCTGGTAGACCTCGTTGCCCTGGGTATCCAGGCTATAGGCGAGCCAGTTCTGGTCGGGGCTGACGCTGAAGTCGCCCAGGTCCAGAAAGTCTTCGTTTTCGGCCAGCTGATTCAGGTCCAGCAGCAATTGTTCGGTGCCGGTGTTGATGTTCAGGCTTTCGTTTGCCGGGCGGCGGCAGCGGTAGTAACGCGGATACTCTGCTCCGGCTTCGGTGCGTTGGTAATAGAGCCATGCGCCTTTGGGGCTCGGTAAGCCGAGGTCGGTTTCTCTTATGCGGCCGCGGATTTCCTGGAATAGTTGTTCGCGCAAATCGGCATGCGGCTCCATCCAGGCTTCTGTGTAGGCATTCTCTGCTTGCAGATAGTCGATTACATCAGGGGCGTCACGCTGCTCTAACCAGCGGTAGGGGTCGTTGCCTGGTTCCTGGTGTGCGTGGGGTTGGTTGTGTTCAGGACTCATGGGTTAAAAACCGTTATGATGGCGCGGTTGATTTGATCGGACGGATAGCAGGCAATGTTCAACGAAGCAGAATATCAGACAGTCTGGTGGATTTACCTTGCGACCGCTGCGGGCTGTTGGCTGGTCTGGTGGAAACTGACCGCGCTGACCCGGTGGTGGTTTATTCGCGAGCCACTTTGCCTGGCAATGGCGGTACTGCTGTTTACGCCGATCGCTGTAGAAGCTGACAACAGCTGGATGGCGCCCGCTACGCTGATCTACCTGCTTGATACCTTCCTGTCTACCGGGGAAAACCAGGCTCGTGTGCTTGGTGAGCTGAGTTTGGTCATGTCCCTGGCGTTCGCTGTCTACGTGCCACTGGCATTAGTCCGTATGGCGCTCCAGCGTTGGTGGCGTCGGCGTCACCCGAAGGAAGAGGCGCCAGCCGCCGCTGACGCCTGAGGGGGAGTGTTTACTCGCCGGTTTTGGCTTCGTACATCATGCGTGCAAGGCGCATGATTTGTTCCTGAAACTCGGTGCGCTGAGCGTCAGTCATTGGGCACATGTTCAGTTGCTCGAACAGGCGATAACCACGTACCGAGAAGAACAGGATCGCTGCTTGGGCAAGGCCGAGCGGAGACTTTTCGAGGATATCGAACAGCCCCTGAATGTTATCTGAACTGGTCTGCAGCAGCGCGGGGTTGCTGGCAGCTGCAGCGAAGATGGCCGAGTCCAGGTTCTTCTCTTCGCTTGACTCGCTCATGTTGCTGAGCAGCAGCGCTTTGAGTTCGCGCATAGGTTCGTCGGGCAGTACGCTTTCGTAAGCGCCCCAGCGAACGCGGAAGCGCTCCAGGCGGTATTCGATCATCGCGCTCAGCAGTGCTTCGCGGTCCGGGAACATCTGCTGCAGAGTGGCTTCATCGATCTTGCTGCGCTCGCTCAGACTGGCAAATGTCAGCTGTGATGCGCCGAGTTCACTGACGATGGCTTCTGCTGCGCGAAAGATGATGACTTTAAGTGCATCCGGGTTTTGACTGCTGACCGTGGTTTCCACTGGTAACCCCCTGTTAATTGCGTTCCTGCTCGCGGCCGACTGCGCGTCGGGCGAGGGTAAAACGAGGCTTTTCGATTCGGCGCATCCGCGGGTTACCCCAGGCAGGAGCAGGGGTGTCGGATGGCATTGTATGCCGCATAGGGTACGCGCTCAGGGCGGTTGAGGCGAGCAGTTTTTAGGGTTCTACAGGCAACAAAAAACCCGGCCTGAGCCGGGTTTTTCTATTCAGTTATCGGATTAGCCGATGATCTGAATGTTTGCAGCCTGCTTGCCTTTCGGACCAGTGGTCACGTCAAAAGACACTTTCTGGTTCTCAGCCAGGGACTTGAAGCCCTGAACCTTGATCTCGGAGAAGTGAGCGAACAGGTCGTCTCCACCGCCATCCGGAGTGATGAAACCAAAACCTTTAGTGTCGTTGAACCACTTAACTGTACCAGTTGCCATTTCAGCTAATTCCTATCAAATTGAAATACTTGAGTTTGCACTCAATTAAAGCGTGGGAATCAAAGATCACGAGAATGACAAACTTACGTACTGAAAAGTGCGCTTGCAGCCTACAACTCTATCTCTTGAAAACCTACGCGCTCACTCTGCGCCTTTCAGTGGGACAAGTCAAGAGCTCAACCAGACCCCATCAAGGAGCGAATAAACGAAATTGAGTATACGACAGATTCAGGAAATGGCACGTCTTTCAAGATTTTTTTTCAATGCCCGAAAAATGCCCGTTTTATGCGCCCGTGGCCGCCCTTCGATAAGGGTAGACGTCAAGCACCTGGCCAGCCCTGATCTGCTCCTGCAGGCCTTGCCAATAGCTGGCTTCAAACAGGTCGCCGTGCAGTCGCGAGAACTGCCTGCGCTGATTCATGTCGGCGAAAAGGAAGACTGGGAACTCTTCTGGGAACACGTCAGTCGGTGATACCGAATACCAGGGTTCGGATGCCATCTCCTGCTCTGGATAAAGCGCTTCAGGGATTACCCTAAAGTTAACTTCCGTGAGATAGCTGATTTCATCGTAATCATAAAAGACCACGCGGCCGTGGCGGGTAACACCGAAATTTTTCAATAACATGTCGCCCGGGAAAATATTGGCAGCGGCCAGTTCCTTGATTGCTTTGCCGTAGTCCAGCAGCGCGTCATAGGTTTGCTGTTCACTGGCATTTTCCAGATAGATGTTGAGCGGGGTCATCCGTCGTTCGGTCCAGCAGTGACGAATGAGAATGGTGTCGCCTTCCTCAATCACGGTGGACGGCGCGACCTCCAGCAGCTCCTGGAGGCACTCGGGGTCAAAGCGATCGCGCGGGAAGCGGAAATCGGCGAACTCCTGGGTGTCGGCCATCCGGCCGACACGGTCGTGGCGCTTCACCAGTCGGTACTTTTCGATCACGGTGGCGCGATCGATGTTCTTGGACGGGGCGAAGCGGTCCTTGATGATTTTGAATACGGTGTTGAAGCCGGGCAGGGTAAACACACTCATCACCATGCCGCGCACACCTGGCGCCATGATGAAGCGGTCGTCCGAATGGGTCAGGTGAGCGATCAGGGACCGGTAGAACTCGGACTTCCCCTGTTTGTAGAAGCCGATAGCGGTATACAGCTCGGCCAGGTGTTTGCCGGGCAGCAGGCGCTTGATGAAGGCAATCAGCTCGCTGGGTACTGCGCTCTCGACCATGAAATAGGAGCGGGTGAAGGAGAAGATGATCGACACATCGGATTCGTCGGTGATCACCGTGTCGACGCTGACACCCCGGTGTTCGCGGTTTACCAGCGGCAGCACAAAGGGCCATTGCTCCTGCTGGCTAATCAGGCGACCGACCAGATAGGCGCCTTTATTGCGATAAAACACGCTTTGCACCATCTCAGCGGTCAGGCCACGATCCATTTGCGCCCAGTCGGGTAGGCCTTGCTGCAATTCGCTGACGATCATTTCGACGTCGCGCGTCATGTCTTCCCACGGTACGTCAAAGCTGTATTCGCTGAGAATCTGATGCGCCAGGCCTTGCAGCGATCCTTCCGAGATAAAGCCGCGGGTCATCGAAATACGTGATGGCGGACGAGTGGCTGGGCGTGTGCTGTGCACAAACATGGTCTCGTCGCTGATCTGATCGTGCTGGTGGAGGCTGCAGAACACCGAGTTGAACCAGGTTTCGGCCAGCTCATCGTCAAAGCGCTGGTCGATCAAGGTGATATAGGACTGACGAATGGCCGGCCAGGCGGTAACGTCGCGAACCTGTTCACCAAGTGTTGAATTGGCGAGTTGCTCGGCGGTTTCCTGCACCTGCTCTTCATAGGCGTTGATGCGCAGGGTGGACGCTTCCTGGATGTCATTCCAGCGTGTCTGTTCGAAGCGGGCGCGTGCGCCGGAGGTCAGGTCTCGAAAAATACGACGGTAGCGGTCAAAGCCGGAAAGAATCTGCTGAGCAATCTGGTCGGAAGCCTGGGACATGAATAGCGCCTGCGGGATGGGGAGCGAATGCTCGCAGCATAGCCAGTCATGACAGCGTGGGGAAGGGTGTGCTGCGATCCGCCGCACCGGACCAGGGTGCGGCGGAGGCGTTGGTTACTGCACGATTTCCTGATCGGTGAACAGGTCGGTAAACAGCATGGTCGACAGATAGCGCTCACCGGAGTCCGGCAGGATCACAACGATGGTCTTGCCTTGCATGCCCGGCTCCTCGGCGACCCGGGCGGCCGCAGCCATGGCTGCACCGCAAGAGATGCCCACCAGAATGCCTTCTTCGCGCATCAGGCGCAGAGCCATCTCCTTGGCTTCATCGTCAGTGACCTGCTCTACACGGTCGACCATGCCCAGATCGAGGTTCGACGGCACAAATCCTGCGCCGATGCCCTGAATCTTGTGGGGGCTGGGTTTGACTTCATCACCCTGCAGGGTTTGGGTGATCACCGGTGAGCTGGAAGGCTCTACTGCGATCGAGGTGATCTTCTTGCCGCAGGTCAGTTTGATGTGGCGGGAGATGCCGGTGATGGTGCCGCCCGTGCCGACACCTGCTACCAGCACGTCGATACTGCCATCGGTGTCTTTCCAGATTTCCGGGCCGGTGGTCTTCTCGTGAATAGCCGGATTGGCTGGATTCTCGAACTGTTGCAGCAGGATGTACTGCTCCGGGTTCTGTGTCGCCAGCTCCTGGGCTTTTTCAATGGCCCCCTTCATGCCCTTGGCAGGGTCAGTCAGCACCAGCTCTGCGCCCAGCGCCTTCAGCACCTTACGGCGTTCGAGGCTCATCGACGCTGGCATGGTCAGTACCAGCTTGTAGCCGCGTGCGGCGGCGACAAATGCCAGGCCGATGCCGGTGTTGCCGGAGGTCGGCTCGACAATGGTCATGCCCGGTTTCAGGCGGCCGCTGGATTCGGCATCCCAGATCATGCTCGCGCCGATACGACACTTGACCGAATAGGCAGGGTTGCGGCCTTCGATCTTGGCCAGAATGGTCACGCCCTTCGGGCCGAGACGATTGATACGAACCAACGGCGTGTTGCCGATGGCCTGGGAGTTGTCTGCGAAGATGCGGCTCATGGCACGACTCCTTGTTGTAAGTGCTGCAGGGCAGGGGGTAATCAGGCCAATCAGCCTATGCCCGGCGCCGGCGCCCGTCAATGCGATGCGCGGTGCTGTTGGGTGCCTCGGGAGCGCAAATCTCGTTGCTAATAATGAGGGGGTATCAGCCAGCCTTTGGTTGTGCCCTGTCGCGTTTACAGTGAAAATCGTCGCAAGCTATAGTGCTTGATCCATTTTTCGTGCAATGCCTGGTCTTTATTACACCGGGCTCCGGCCCAAGGAACACTCAGATGAAGTTCGAAGGTACTCAGTCCTACGTCGCAACCGACGACCTCAAACTGGCGGTCAATGCTGCCATTACCCTGGAACGCCCACTGCTGATCAAGGGCGAGCCGGGCACGGGTAAAACCATGCTGGCCGAGCAACTGGCCGAGTCCATGGGCGCCAAGCTGATTACCTGGCACATCAAGTCCACCACCAAGGCGCATCAGGGTCTGTACGAGTACGATGCGGTTAGCCGTCTGCGTGACTCTCAGCTGGGCGTCGACAAGGTGCACGACGTTGCCAACTACATCAAGAAAGGCAAGCTGTGGGAGGCGTTCGAATCTGAAGAGCGCGCCATCCTGCTGATTGATGAAATCGACAAGGCCGACATCGAGTTCCCGAACGACCTGCTGCAGGAACTCGACAAGATGGAGTTCTACGTTTACGAGACCAACCAGACCATCAAGGCCAAGCAGCGCCCGATCATCATCATCACCTCGAACAACGAGAAGGAGCTGCCGGACGCCTTCCTGCGCCGCTGCTTCTTCCACTACATCG
>NZ_JAYPMU010000019.1:0-60161 GCF_038130085.1 Halopseudomonas sp.
CATGGCTTCATCTTCTCAGGAGTTGAAGCCTCCGCGAAACCCGGGGCGGTTCAGCACAGCACGCCGAGATCACCCAGAGAACCGGTGTGGCGATCTACTTCTGTGACCCGCACAGCCCTTGGCAGCGCGGCAGCAACGAAAACATTAATGGCCTGATCCGCCAGTACCTGCCCAAGGGCACTGACTTGTCGGTACATAGCCAAGAAGAACTGGATGCCATTGCGTTTCAACTGAACATGCGTCCACGTAAGCGCTTCGATTTCAAATGTCCTATCGAAGTCATGAGCGAAGTGATGCAGAAAGCCTTGGCTATGCAATATGATGCTCCTGCGTCAATTCAATAACCGTGTTGCACTCAGCTCCTGCAACCGCCCAGTCTTATAAATGAAGATGACTGGTCTCTCATCATCAAGTCGCACGCATTATTGGAATCCGCGTGCGCAGATATGCTTTGCCATTATTTTGGGAAATACGAACTCGGTGATATATTTGCGCATCTTGATATGAGTAATAAAAAATATGGAAAAATTTCCTTTATCTCGACCCTTAAACTGCTAAGCAAAGCAGAAAGGCGGTTTATATCCGAGCTCTCGGAGCTCAGGAATATGCTTGTCCACAACGCCTCCAATGTAAATTTTTCCCTAGAAAGCCACTTCTCAAGCCTAACCAAGGAAAAGCAGAAAAGTCTCTATTCCGCCTTAAATCTCCGTCTAGAACGAATCGAATCAAAAAACGAAATTGTCGAGGGTGTTAACCTGCTAATTAAACAGCCTAAAGCTATGATCTGGAGCTCATTAACCCAGTGTTTAAGCAGTATTTATATTCAAGATGTTTTTGCCATCAAAAGAAATGAGATATTGAATGGCGCACTGGAGAAAATCAAAGTCGCAGGGCCAATCGAAATTAGGCAAGAGGATCTTCCTCTAACAATTGGTTTAAAGGCGTTCGCTTCGCTCACTCGGGACGGGGTAAAGCCCGCCCCTTAACCAAGCGTTATGTTTTATGGAGAAGTAGGTGAAAACTGACAGGGATATTTCATTAAGAGCAATGGAGTCGGGGGACTTGGATGCGGCGGCCGAAGTTCATCGTCTAGCATTTATTAGACAGCAACATTCGTTCAGGTGGCTGGAAAGCAACCTTAATGCAACTCCCAAAACGTTCTGCTACGTAGCTTACGCTGACGATTCCTGCGTTGGGTATATCATCTGGTCTCAGAAAGCGGGGTTTAGACCGAGCGCGGTACTCGAGTTGGAGCAGGTTGCGGTGTCTCCAAACTTTCAGGGGAATGGTATCGGTAAAATTCTTATCACAGATACATTGCCTGATGTTACTCGAAAACTGAAGCAGCAGGGTGCCGTGTTGAAGCATATTATGGTAACGACGCGAGCTGACAACTACGCGCAAAGTCTATACAAAAATGTTCTGGGCGCCGAAGTGGAGGCTAGCCTAGAAAATCTGTACTCGGCAGACGAAGTGATTATGGTTGCGCGCAATGTCAAAACATAACCAGGCCAAGCACAGCGACAGGTTTCCCGTTTTAGCTTGGCCACCACAGCAAAGCCGCTTGTGTTGGCGGCGTTAGGCTATTCCTTAAAACTGAGGAAACTCATGAACAATTATAAGGATCCTGGAAATCCCGAATATTTAACGAGCTGTACAGATCAAGTATTCACCTGACACTGGCCCCATTTCGGGGCTGAGCTACCGACTCCTTCTAACCGTCTCCGACGGGTTCTCCCCAAACAACGCTTTGTAGTCCCGCGCAAACTGCCCCGGATGCCAGAAGCCGCTGTCGGCGGCGACGACGGCGATGGGGTTGGCTTGCTGTGGGTCGCTCAGGGCGCGGCGGACTTGGTTGAGGCGGGCGCTGCGCAGGAATTGCAGCGGGCTGATGCCCAGGATGCTTTCGAAGCTGTATTGCAGGGTGCGGCGGCTGACGTGTACGCGCTCGCACAACTCGGGAATGCTCAGCGGTGCGTCTGGGTGTTCGGCCAGATAGGCTTTGACCTGTTCGACTACTTTGCGGCGATGCGCGTAGCTGGGGGCTGCGGCAGGTTGTGCGGCATTGGCAACCAATTCCAGCAGGGCCTGGCTGGCGAGTTGCTGTTGGTGTTCACTGTCGAGCCCGAGGGCGCCGCGGTAGAGCACCTGCTCCAGCAGACCGCGGACTTGATCTAGCTGCTCCTGCGGCACGGTCAGGCGCGGACTGTGTTCAAGTGACTGCAGATCCAGCGTGCGCTCTTCGCGCTCGGCTGCGCGCAGTAACATCTCTTCCTTGATGACGATGCCGTAGATGTCGAAGGCATCCGGGGTCATCAATTCAAAGTCGCGGCTGCCGGGGCGGCACATCAGTTGATCGCTGCCGACCTCAAGGCCGTTGATGCGGCAGTCTGAGGCGCGGGCCGGGATGCCCAGCCAGAGCGCATCCTTCCAAACGTTGCATTGCTGCCGCAGGGAGCGGTTGGTGTGCTCTTTGAACAGCTGGCAGCCGTCCAGCGCCACTTCATCTATACGCCCATAGAAACGCCCGCCGCCCAACTGGTCGTATTCCTGCTGCCAGTTGGTCAGGTTGTGAGCGTGTTCGTCGGCGTCCTGTGCCTCACGGGTGCTCCTTCCTGGTGCGTTGTGCTCAGTTATGGGCTGCATTAGCGAGCGCTCGCGTGTTCGATTGGCGGCATCCTAACGCAGGATGCCTAGGTGGAATATGCCTCAAAGGGCGTAAATCGGCCCCTTGGGCCGCTTTTGCCAAATCTTGATAGTCCGCTGGAACAGGCATCGCATCTATTTCAGGCAACTGACGCTGCTTCGCGTGACTTACGCGACATTCGCAGCAATTTGCATGCCTGAGGTAACACGATGAATCATTCATACCGCTACACGCTGGGCAGCCGAACCTTCGGCTTCCGCGATCTGGCCGATCTCATGGCCAAGGCAACGCCGCAACGCTCCGGTGATCGACTGGCTGGCGTTATTGCGCTGTCTGCCGAGGAGCGCGCGGTCGCGCAGATGGCCCTGGCCGAGGTGCCGCTTAAGACCTTTTTGAACGAGGCGCTGGTGCCCTATGAGGCGGATGAAATCACCCGTTTGATCATCGACGAGCACGACCCGGCGGCGTTTGCGCCCATTTCGCATCTGACCGTCGGGGATTTTCGCAACTGGTTGTTGAGCGACCATGCGACTCCCGAAGTGCTGCAGTCGATCCGTGCGGGTGTGACGCCGGAAATGGCGGCGGCGGTGAGCAAGATCATGCGCAATCAGGATCTGATTCTGGTTGCCAAGAAGTGCCATGTGACCACGGCCTTTCGTAACACCATCGGTTTGCCCGGTCGATTGTCGACCCGTTTGCAGCCAAATCACCCAACTGACGACGTGAACGGCATCGCCGCCAGCATCCTCGACGGCTTGCTCTACGGTAACGGTGATGCGGTGATCGGTATCAACCCTGCTACCGACAACGTGGCGCAGGCGATCAAGTTGATGAAATTGATGGGTGAGGTGATCGAGAAATACGAGATCCCGACCCAGTCCTGCGTGTTGACCCACGTGACCAACACCATTGAGTGCATCGAGGCCGGGGCGCCGGTCGATCTGGTGTTTCAGTCGATTGGCGGCACCGAGGCCACTAACAGCAGCTTCGGTTTCAACCTCGCTACCCTGGCCGAAGCGCAGCAAGCGGCGTTGAGTCTGGGCCGCGGTACCGTTGGTAACAACGTGATGTATTTCGAGACCGGGCAGGGTAGTGCGCTGTCGGCCAATGCGCAGCATGGCCTGGATCAGCAGACCTGCGAGACCCGCGCCTACGCGGTGGCACGCAAGTTCAGGCCGCTGCTGGTCAACACTGTGGTCGGTTTTATCGGCCCGGAGTATCTGTTCGACGGCAAGGAGATCATCCGCGCCGGGCTGGAGGATCACTTCTGCGCCAAGCTGCTCGGCGTGCCGATGGGCTGCGACGTCTGCTACACCAATCACGCCGAAGCCGATCAAAACGATATGGACAATCTGCTGACCCTGCTGGGCGTCGCGGGCTGTTCCTTCGTGATGGGCATCCCCGGCTCGGACGACATCATGCTCAATTATCAGACCACCTCGTTCCACGATGCGCTGTATGCCCGTCGCGCGCTGGGGTTGCGGCCGTCGCCGGAGTTTGAACAGTGGCTGACCCGCATGCAGATCATGCGTGACGCCGACCGCCACATTCTGCACGACGCGCTACCCGAACCCTTTGCCCGTTCACTCAAGGCGTTGCTGGGAGGTCGGGCATGAGTTCCTCCAACGACAAAACCTGCAATCAGCCGGGCGCAGTGGTCGAGAACCCCTGGCGTCGACTGCGTGAGTTTACCGATGCGCGTATTGGCCTGGGCCGTGCCGGTATCAGCTTGCCGACCAGCGAGCTGCTGGCATTTCAGCTGTCCCACGCGCAGGCCCGCGACGCGGTGCATCTGCCGCTCGATATCGACGCGCTGTGCGCTGATCTGGCCGCTGACCCGCAGCTGGCCGCATTGGGCGAGCCGACTCGCCTGCACAGTCAGGCCGTTGACCGCATGACCTATCTGCAACGCCCAGACTTGGGTCGCCTGCTGGACGACGCCTCGCGCGAGCAATTGATCGGGCTGGGCTGCGAGCAGCCGAGTGATCTGGCCATCGTGATTGTCGACGGTCTGTCATCGCGCGCCATCGCGCAGAACGCCGTGCCGTTTCTGCAGCGTTTTATGGGCTTGCTCACCAGTGAGCTGCCGGAGTGCTCGCTGGCGCCGCTGACCATCGTCGAGCAGGGCCGCGTGGCGGTGGGTGACGACGTGGGCGCGTTGCTGAACGCCCGTGCGGTGCTGCTGCTGATTGGCGAGCGTCCGGGCCTGAGCTCGCCTGACAGCCTTGGGCTTTACCTGACCTGGTCGCCCAAGCCGGGGCTCACCGATGCATCACGCAACTGTATTTCCAACGTGCGGCCAGCCGGTCTGCCGCATGTCGAGGGTGCCAAACGGGCGCTGTATCTGCTGCGTGAGGCGCAGCGGCTGAAGCTCTCGGGGGTCAACCTCAAAGACCGCACCGAAGACGCGGTGATCGAACACGGCGGCAGCGGCCGCAATTTTCTGGTTTCCGAGTGACGTCGGGGAGGCGTCATTCACAACTGCAACACCATTGAGGATCTCTCATGTCTAACGACCATCAGGCGTACCTTGCCAAACGGCAACTCAAGCGCGGGACTGCGGGCTGGATTCTGCTCGCAGGTCTTGGCGTGTCTTATGTTATTTCCGGCGATTTTGCCGGCTGGAACTTCGGTATTGCGCAGGCGGGCTGGGCGGGCTTTGCGATCGCCGCCGTGCTCATGGGGTTGATGTATCTGACCCTGGTACTGTCGCTGGCGGAAATGTCGGCGGCCATTCCGGCGGCGGGCGGCGGTTACAGTTTTGCCCGTCAGGCGATGGGGCCGACCGGTGGCTTTTTGACCGGCCTTGCGGTGCTGATTGAATATGCGCTGGCCCCGGCGGCCATCGTTATCTTCATTGGTTCTGCGGTGGAAGCGCTGCTCGGCTTCAACGGCCCGTGGGTCTACGCGATCTTCTATCTGGTGTTCGTCGGTATTCACCTGGCGGGTGTGGGTGAAGCGCTGAAGGTGATGATGGTGATCAGCGGTCTGGCGGTATTCGCCATCGTTGCCACCGGCGTGGCGCTGGTCATGCACTTCGACATCAACAACCTGTTCGACATCGCCATGACCGATGCTGCTGGTGCCAGCGAGATGCTGCCGCTGGGCTGGTACGGCGTGTGGGCGGCGCTGCCGTTTGCCATGTGGCTGTTCCTGGCTGTTGAAGGCGTGCCGCTGGCCGCTGAGGAAGCCAAGGACCCGGGCAAGGACGTACCCAAGGGCATCATCGGTGCGATGGTCTTTCTGCTGTTTACCGCGCTGATGGTAGTAGTGCTGGTGCCGGGCGCCGCCGGGGCGCAAGCCATGGGCGAAAGCGCGGTGCCGCTGGTGGATGCGCTGAACGCAACCGGTAACGCCAGCCTGGCGACGCTGGTGAATGTGCTGGGTTTGGCGGGTCTGGTCGCCTCATTCTTCTCAATCATCTACGGCTACAGCCGCCTGGTGTTCGCCCTGTCCCGCGCAGGTTATCTGCCCAAGTCACTGTCGCTGACCACTGAGCGCAAGGTGCCGGCGCGTGCGCTGATCGTTCCGGGCATCTTCGGTTTCGTCGCTTCCCTGAGTGGTGAGGGCGACCTGATGCTGGCGATGGCTGTAGTGGGGGCGACGGTGTCTTACGCGCTGATGGCGCTCAGTCACATCCTGCTGCGCGTCAAGCAACCTGACCTGCCGCGCCCCTACAAAACGCCGGGCGGTGTAGTGACTTCGGGTATCGCGCTGGTGCTGTCGCTGATCGCGCTGACTGGTGTCTACGCTTTCGACCCGCGCGCGTTCTTCTTCACCATGGGCCTGTTTGTGATTGGAGCGGCCTATTACTTCGGCTACAGCCGCAAGCATCTGGTCGCCAAGTCGGCCGACGAAGAGTTCGCCATGCTGGCAGAAGCGGAGTCGGATCTGGCTGCTGCCTGATTCAACGCTAAGTAGTAACGCAAAGGCCGCCTTCGGGCGGCTTTTGTGTTTCGGGAAGACCTGTTCGGCTTGGAGCGCAGGTAGGCAATAGGCCGTTTTCGGACTGTTCCTTGCGTAATTGCGCTGTATATACTGGCCCCAAAAAAGCCAACAGAAGGAATTGGGGCATGGCCGTTGTAGGGATAGATCTGGGCACAACAAACAGCCTGGTCAGCGTCTGGCGTGATGACAAGAGCATCATCATTCCCAACGCATTGGGTGAGTTGTTGACCCCTTCGGTAGTCAGCGTCGACGACAGCGGCATGGTGATGGTTGGTCGTGCTGCCAAAGACCGATTGGTCACGCATCCCGAGCAGACCGTTGCACAGTTCAAACGTCTCATGGGCACCAGCGAAAAGGCCACGCTGGGCAAACGCCAGTTCACTGCCGAGGAACTCTCTGCGCTGGTGCTCAAGCAGCTCAAGGCAGATGCAGAAGCCTTTCTCGGGGAGCCGGTAGACGAAGCTGTCATCAGCGTTCCTGCCTACTTTAATAATCACCAGCGCACAGCCACCCTAAACGCTGCACGGTTGGCGGGTCTCAAGGCCGAGCGGCTGATCAATGAGCCGACGGCTGCCGCACTGGCCTACGGCATTCAGGAAAACGAAGAAGAATGTCGTTTCATTGTCATAGATCTGGGTGGCGGTACGCTCGACGTTTCCATTCTCGAAAAGTTTGAAGACCTGCTTGAAGTGCACGCCACTAGCGGCGACAGCTTTCTTGGTGGGGAAGACTTTACCGCAGCGATGCTCGGAGCCGTCTGCGAGCAGATTGGTTGCGAGCGACACGCGCTCAGTCGCGAGGAGCGCGCGCATCTTTACCGTGTCTGTGACGAAGCGAAGAAGGCGCTGGCCGATCAGCACGAGGTGCCGATGCTGCTCAGCATTGGGGGGCGGGAACACAGTCTGACGTTCAGCCGTGACGCTTTTGTGCAGACGTGCACCGTGCTGCTGGACCGCATTCGCGGGCCAATCGAACGCGCGGTGCTGGACGCCGGGATGAGCCGGGATGATTTTGACGAGGTGATTCTGGTGGGTGGCGGAACGCGCATGCCTGTGGTGCGCAGTCATGTAGGCCGCCTGTTCGGCCGCATTCCGGCGACCACCATTGATCCTGATCTGGTGGTCGCTATGGGCGCCGCGGTGCAGGCCGCGCTTAAAGAGCGTAACGCCAGTCTGCGCGACACGGTGCTGACAGACGTCTGTCCGTTCTCATTGGGCATCGAGGTGGCTAAAGAGGTGGGCGAGCAGCGCTCTTCGGGCTTCTTCAGTGTGATTATTCCGCGCAATACGGTGATCCCGACCAGCCGCATGGACCGCTTCTACACGGTTGCCGACAACCAGCGGGTTGTTAATCTGTCGGTGTATCAAGGTGAGCAGCGGATGGTGCGCAACAACGTAAAAATTGGCGAGCTGATAGTCCAGGTGCCCGGAGCCAAGGCGGGTGAGGAGGCGGTCGATGTGCGCTTCACCTACGACATCAACGGTGTGCTGGAAGTGCAGGCAGGGGTAGTTAGTACGGGTATGCGCAGCAGCTTGGTGATCCAGAACACGACCAGCGAAATTGACGAGCAAACCCTGGCCAAGTTGCTCAAGGAAATGGAGAAACTCAAGTTTCACCCACGCGAAGATAGCGCCAATATTGCACTGTTGGGCGAGGCCGAGCGGATGTGGGCTGAGGCGCTCGGTGATGAGCGCAACTACCTGGAGGAGTTGATTCAGTATTTTGAGGCCGCAATGGACTCGCAGGATCTGCAGCGTTGCGCCGACGCGCGCAGGCTGGTCGAGGAGCGTCTCGCAGAACTGCGTGCCAGCAGGGGGCGCTGGTGAACTGCTGGGAGACGCTCGGCGTCGAACCCTACAGTGATCTGCGGGCCCTCAAGCGTGCTTATGCGCGGCTACTTAAAGAGGTGCATCCGGAAGAGCATCCAGAGCAGTTCATGGCGTTGCGTGAAGCATACGAAACGGCGCAAGGGCTTACGGCTAGGGCAGCTCAGGCCAATGTCCATTCGCGCTCCCCCGTCATCGAAGATCGCGACGCGTCAGAACAGCCCGTCGTGCCGCTAGAACCCGATGCTCGGCAGCAGGCAAAGATTGATCAGGAGCGCCTTGCGATTGCCGAGAATGAAGCCTTTGCCCGGCGAATGCAGGCGCTGGCCGATGCATTTCAGGAGCTGTTGCAAGACGCCCAGCGACGTAACGAGTTGGGTAACTGGCAAGCGTTGTTAGGTACCCCGGAGCTCTCCAATCTAGATATCCGATTGCGCCACGGAGCCTTGCTTCTACCTGCCCTGATTCAATTGCTCTCTGATAAGCAGCAACAACCGCTGCCCGCCAAGGTCCTTGTGCTATTGGACGACAGTTTCCACTGGACTCAGGATCAGTGCGTCACCTTGCCAGTGTCGGAAGAGTCGATGCAGCGGCTCTGTTTGTTGTTGGCGGCTGCCCACAGCAGTATTGCCAGCGCACCACCCAGGACCGGATGGAAATGGTTTTTCAAAGCAATGCTGGACACGGGTGGGCGCTTGAGCCGTACCGAATTTTTTGTCGGCCTGGCTCTCACGGTTGCCATCGTGTGGTTGATTGGATTAGCCGGTTTCTGGGTTTTGCCCAGAGACGGTTTTGCTCTCTTGGGTTCTGGATTGACGCTGATGTCTGCGTACGTTCTTGTGAATGCTTACTGCAAGCGCATAGCCGACTCTGGCCGCAATGTTGTTTTGATGCTGATCATCGGTATCTTTGTGCCATTTGTGTACCTTTTTTACGCTTTTGTTAGCCCCAAAAAGGACTTGACCTCAGGCGATCCGCGCACCGCCTTTGTGGATCCACTCGTGATAGCGGTAAACACATTGTTTCGTGGGGGCTTCCGCCATGGTGGTTTGCAGCGATCGCGTCGTTTTGCCATGAGTATGACGCCGCCCCTGGCTTGGGGCATGCTGGCGATTTTTGGCACTGCTGCTCTGACAGTCCTGTTTGTGTGAGCGGGTGAGTTGTCTTGGGCTCAATCTATTTTGCCAATGTCGTTAAATTCGCCAGGTTCACGCTGTCTGCCTGACGGTTGTCTTGTCTGGGCGGTCGAGCTAGGTTTAGGCCTTCCGCGTCTTCATAACGACTAAAACAAGAAGAAACTCCATGCCCAAATTTAAAGCCAGCGCGGTCAGCAATGCTGCTCGTGCTGCGATGCTTGCACAGTTGCCGCCAGGCATTCGCTCCCGCCAGATTAACAACGGCAATGGTTTGAACGTCCACATCCTCGAGGCTGGCTTTGAGCAGCCGGGCCGCGAGTGTGTGCTGTTGCTGCACGGTTTTCCCGAGTTGGCGTTCAGTTGGCGCAAGGTGATGGTGCCGTTGGCTGAGGCGGGGTATCACGTGGTGGCGCCTGACCAGCGCGGGTATGGCCTGACCGAAGGCGGTGATGCCCGTTACGACGGCGACCTCAGCCAGTACGGATTTCTCAATCTGGTGCGCGATGCGCTGGGGGTGGTGTTTGCGTTGGGTTACGACTCGGTCGCGGCGGTGGTCGGTCACGATATGGGCTCACCGGTTGCCGGCACCTGTGCGCTGACTCGGCCGGATGTATTTCGCTCCGTGGCGTTGATGAGTGCACCCTATCCGGGGACGCCGGAGTACCGTTTCGATGGTCAGAGCAGCGCGCAGGCCATCGCCAAGGTACATGCCGATCTGGCCGCGTTGACGCCGCCGCGGCTGCACTATCAGCGCTACTTCTGTCAGCCCGATGCCAATGCACACATGCTGGAGTGCGAGCAGGGCCTGAGCGATTTTCTGCGTGCTTATTTCCATATGAAGAGCGCCGACTGGGCAGGCAACAATCCTGCGCCGCTGTCATCGGCCAGCGCCGCCGATCTGGCGACTATGCCGACTTACTACATTCTGGAGCAGGGCAAGACTATTGCTGAAAGCGTGGGGGCGGCGATGCCGTCGCGCGAGCAGGTGGCAGCCTGCGGCTGGCTGTCGGATGCCGAGCTGGCGGTGTACACCGGGATCTTTGCCGACACTGGCCTGCAGGGTGGGCTGCAGTACTACCGGGCGTTGGGTTCAGCGCAGGGGCAGGCAGAGATGTTGCTGTTTGATGGTCGGCAGATTACCGTGCCGTCGTGCTTTCTGTCAGGCGCTAAAGACTGGGGAACCTATCAGAGTCCGGGTGCGCTGGAGGCGATGCAGAGCCGAGTTTGCACCGATATGCGCTTCTGCGAGTTGATTGACGGTGCTGGGCACTGGCTGGAACAGGAGCAGCCGCAACAGGTTGTCGACAGGCTGCTCGCGTTTCTGGCGGGTCAGAGCGCTGATTCTTCTGCGAAGAACTGATGGCGGCGGCCGCCTTCGCGCTTGGCTGCGTACATGGCGTCGTCGGCGCGGCGAATCAGGTGCAGCTCGTTCTGGCCGTGCTCGGGGTAGATGGCGATGCCGATGCTGGGTGTGTTGGTCAGGGTATGGCCTTCCAGTTGGCAGGGTGCGCTGAGGGCGGCCAAGATCTTCTCCGCAACCATCGCGGCATCTTCGGGTTTGCTGATGTTGTCTACCAGCACAGCAAACTCGTCACCGCCCAGGCGCCCGACGCAGTCTGATTCGCGCACGCTTCGGCGCAGCCGCTGGGCGGCTTCCTGCAGAACCAGATCGCCGACGGCGTGGCCGTGGTTATCGTTGATCTGTTTGAAGTTATCCAGATCGAGATAAAGCACGGCCAGAAGCTGTCTATTACGCTGCGCGCGCTGCACCGCGCTTTGCAGCTGATCAAGGAAGCGGGCGCGGTTGGCCAGCTGGGTCAATTGATCATGCTGGGCCAGGAACGACAGTCTGGCGTGAGTGCGCTGGCGGTTGATTGCGGTGGCTAGCTGATCTGCAACAAAGTGCAGGAATTCCTCGTCTTGGGGGCTGTAAGGCGGAGCATCGGCATGGTTTCGCGCAACCAGCGCGCCAAGCGTCTGCGTATCGTAAACCAGGGGCACGCCCAGCCAGTGGGGATGCTTCTCGTCACTTCCGGTCTGCCGCACAGGGCTGTGGCGCTGAATGACGTATGCCAGCAGGCTGTCGGCGTACAGTGCGTCGGGTAGCGGCTCGTTCTCTGGTGCAGTCTGGAACGGGTAGCTCAGCTGGCTGGTTTCCGGGTCATGCAGTACCACGGCGAAGCTGCTCATCGACAGCTGTGCCGCAATCAACTCATGCAGCCGCTGGTACAGCAGGGGCAGGTCTTGAGACAGGTGAGCCGCTTCTGAGATGGCATAGATCGCGGCCTGCCTGGCCTCGGCCAGCTTGCGCGCTGTGATGTCCCGGGCGACCCCAACGCGAACTTGCTCTTCTTCCAGCCACTGGGTAGACCACATGATATGAACGACTTGGCCGTTCTTGTGGATGTAGCGGTTTTCGTGGTCGGGGGCGGGCTCGCCGGCACTGATGCGTGCAGCGCGCGCCTGGGTGGCGAGCTTGTCGTCCGGGTGGACGAACTCAAAGGCCGTGCGGCCAATCATCTCATCCGGCAAATAACCAAAAACCCGTTCGCTGGCCGCGCTAACGGATAAGAAGCGCCCATCCTTGTTTACGACGCAGACGACATCCAGCAGCAGATCCAGCAGCCTGTCGTGGGTGATATTCGGGGTGGTTGTCATGCCGTTCAATATAGTGGCAGATGGCCGTGTCTTGCTACCGCGGCGGTGTGAAATTTTGCCCTGATCTGATGGTCCGTCGGCGCTCGCATGACTTTCTCGACAAAAGCCGGATAATGGCGGGCTATTCACTCTGCCCCCGGTTCTGGTGCCCGCAATGGAAATCAAGGTCAACTTTCTCGATAACCTCCGACTTGAAGCCAAGTTTGACGACTTCACGGTGGTGGCGGACCAGCCCATTCGCTACAAGGGCGATGGCTCTGCGCCGGGGCCGTTTGATTACTTCCTGGCATCGTCGGCGTTGTGTGCGGCGTACTTCGTGAAGCTGTATTGCAACACCCGCAATATTCCGACCGACAACATCCGGCTGTCGCAGAACAACATCGTGGACCCGGAAGACCGCTACAAGCAGATCTTCAAGATTCAGGTGGAGTTGCCGGCCGATATCTCCGAGAAGGATCGGCTGGGTATCCTGCGCTCAATCGAGCGTTGCACGGTCAAGAAGGTGGTGCAGACCGGCCCGGATTTTGTCATCGAAGAGGTCGAGAACCTGGACGCCGACGCCCAGTCGCTGCTGATGCCGGTGCAGACCGAAGGCGAGGGCACGCGGATTCTCGGCAAGGACCTGCCGCTGGAGCAGACCATTGCCAACATGTCCGGCATCCTCGCCGGGCTGGGCATGAAGATCGAGATTGCCTCCTGGCGCAACATCGTGCCCAACGTCTGGTCGCTGCACATCCGCGACGCGCAGTCGCCGCTGTGCTTTACCAACGGCAAGGGCTCCACCAAGGAGGCGGCGCTGGCCTCGGCGCTCGGCGAGTTCATCGAGCGGCTGAACTGTAACTTCTTCTACAACGACCAGTTCTGGGGCGAAGACATCGCCAATGCCGAGTTCGTCCATTATCCGAACGAGCGCTGGTTCAAGGTCGGACGCAATGACGACCTGCCTGCGGGGCTGCTCGATTCCTATTGTTTGGCGATCTACAACCCGGAAGGCGAACTGCGTGGCTCAAATCTGATCGACACTAACTCCGGCAACGCCGAGCGCGGCATCTGCGCGTTGCCCTTCGTTCGTCAGTCCGACGGCAAGACGGTGTACTTCCCCTCCAACCTGATCGAAAACCTGTTCCTCAGCAACGGCATGAGTGCGGGTAACACGCTGGCGGAAGCGCAGGTGCAGTGCCTGTCGGAGATCTTCGAGCGAGCGGTCAAGCGCGAGATTCTGGAAGGCGAACTGGCGCTACCTGATGTGCCGGACGCCGTGCTGGCCAAGTATCCGGGCATCGTTGCCGGCATCAAGGGGCTGGAAGAGCAGGGCTTCCCGGTGCTGGTGAAGGACGCCTCGCTCGGCGGTCGCTTCCCGGTCATGTGCGTGACGCTGATGAACTCGCGCACCGGAGGCGTGTTCGCCTCCTTCGGCGCGCACCCGAGCCTTGAAGTGGCGCTGGAGCGCAGTCTGACTGAGCTGCTGCAAGGCCGCAGCTTCGAAGGCTTGAACGATCTGCCGCAGCCGACCTTTGAAAGTCAGGCGGTGACCGAGCCGAACAACTTTGTCGAACACTTTATCGACTCCAGCGGCGTGGTCTCCTGGCGCTTCTTCAGCGCCAAGTCCGACTACGACTTTGTCGAGTGGGACTTCTCCGGCGAGGGGGCAAACTCCAACCAGCAGGAAGCCGATACCCTGTTTGGCATCCTCAAGGACATTGGCAAGGAAGCCTACATGGCGACCTACACCGACCTGGGTGCCAACGCCTGCCGAATTCTGGTGCCGGACTACTCCGAGATCTACCCGGTTGAGGATCTGATTTGGGACAACACCAACAAGGCGCTGGATTTCCGCGCTGACATTCTCAACCTGCACAGCCTCGACGATGAGCAGCTGCAGGGGCTGGTCGAGCGGCTGGAAGAGAGCGAGCTGGACGACTACACCGACATCAAGACGCTGATCGGCATCGAGTTCGATGACAACACCACGTGGGGTCAGCTGACCATCCTGGAACTCAAGCTGCTGATCTACCTGGCGCAGCAGCGCTTCGAGGACGCCAAGGAACAGGTCGAAGCCTTCCTGCAGTTCAACGACAACACCGTCGAGCGCGGGCTGTTTTATCAGGCGGTCAATGTGGTTCTGGAAGTGCTTTTGGACGAAGAGTTGGAGCTGGCAGATTTTGAGCCCAACTTTCGTCGCATGTTCGGCAACGAGCGTATGGACGCCGTTATTGGCTCGGTGAACGGTGAAGTGCGCTTCTATGGCCTGACACCCACCAGCCTGAAGCTGGAAGGGCTGGATCGCCATCTACGCCTCATCGACAGCTACAAGAAGCTCCACGCCGCGCGGGCCAAGGCAGCTGCCAATGCTGCGCCCACCGAGGCTGTTGAGGAGCGTAATCCGTTGCTGCAGCCGACGCGCCCGCGCGTTGGTGCGGGTTGGCGGAGAAAGTGATCGGGTTGTAATGCGGAATGGGGAGCAGCGTGCGCAGGCGTATCAGTGCTGCAGATAACGCCGAACAATCCGCTGATAGCTGCCGTCGCTCACCAGCTCCTGCAGCGCCGTAGCGTAGGCTCTGACGAAGTTCAGGTCGTTGGAGCGTTTGCTGAAGGCGACTTCCGCCGCGTCATCGGAAACAACCACATCCGTCGCGGTGATAGCGTCGCCTAAACCCAGCTGCTGAATCTCCCAAGCGCCGGTGTGCTCATCGGCGATCGCGCCGTCGATACGGCCCTTGTCGATCATGTTCCACAAACTGGAGCGGTTGTTGGCCATAAACACGCCATCGGCGTACTGCGGGTCGCTCATCAGTACCTGATAATCCGGGCCGTATTGGACGTCGATTTGCGCACCCAGGCGAAAGGGCAGATTGGCCAGCTCAGGCAGTCGCGTTATTGGCCAGCGCTCAATGGTGTCGGTGCGAGCGAACAGGATGTTGCGTGAGGGCGGCAGCACGGTGCCGGAAAAGTGTGCATACGCTTCGCGCTCGGGGCGGCGGAAGGCGCCGGGCAAAATATCGAGACGGCCAAGTTCCAGCTCCTTCAAGGCCCGTGCCCAGGGCAGCTTGCGTAATCTTGTTTTGCAGCCGAGCCGCTCCAGTGCGGCCTCGTTCAACTCGACGTAAATACCACCGACACGGCCGTCTGGCAGCTCCATGCTCAGCGGCGGATCGTCATTCCAGCGCAGGGTTTTCTCGCACTGCGGGTCGGCCATCGCGGGCGAGCTGAGCAACAGCAACAGGCCGAGCCACAGGCTGCGCTGAGGCACCTTGGGTTTACGCTGGCTGGCTGGAATCCACTGCATCCGTTGCTCGATATTCAATCGTCGATTTCCGGAGTCTAACAGCACCAGCCCCGGGTGCGAAAAGGGGGCTGAGCGGACAAATGCCATGTTTCGACAAGATTGCCCGCGCGGCCCATAGTCCTGCGCTAAAGCCGCGCACGGCTGTCTGCCCGTCAGGCAGGTTCGGCAATCGGCGTGGATTGCAGCTGTCGGCTCAGCTCCTGTACCAGTGCGTCGACCTGACGCTGCGCCAGTGCCACCGAGTTGGCCAGCACTTCACCGCCGATCTCATGACCTTCAATAGCAATCTGATGTATCTGGTTGATACCGATAAAATTGAGTGCCGTGATCAGCGCCGGCTCCAGGTGGTTCAGTGCTTCCAGTTCACCGCCGGGGCCGAAGCCGACGCCGCCGCGAGCGGTGAGAATAACGGCGTGGCGTGGACGGTCTGCCAGTAGCGGGGTGTACGGATCGTCCGGGTTGCTGGTGTCGATATCGACGGTTTTGCCCGGTCGTACGATCTGGTCGATCCAGGCTTTCAGTGCGGCGGGCATGCCGAAATTGTAGAGCGGGACGCCGATAACCAGGATGTCGGCGGCGATCAACTCGTCAGCCAGCTGGTTACTTTCAGCCAGCGTGTCGTGCATCCAGGGCTCACGTTGCGCCTCAGGTGTGAAACTGGCAGCGATCCAGTCATGGCTGATAAATGCTGGCGGCTTCTGGCCGATATCGCGGTAGGTGGTGGTGTCTTGCGGGCGTTGCGCCAGCCACTGGCTGACAAAGCGCTGGCTGAGGTTACGGCTGTGCGACCCGTGCAAGTCCTTGCCCGCCAGACCGGGGCGGGCGCTGGCGTCCAGTTGAAGAATGTGCGGCATGGTAAGTCTCCTGAAGTTGAATTCATCTGAAAATGGCAGCAGACTCAGCCTAAATTCGCCTGATCAGGGCGACAAACGATGAATATTTTGAGATATGGGTGAAAGGGATTCATCTATGGCGCAGCGCAAATTACCTCCCTTAGCAGCCCTTCGTGCGTTCGAGGCAGCTGCCAGACACGAGAGCGCCAAACAGGCGGCAGAGGAGCTGTCGGTTACCGCAACGGCGATCAGCCATCAGATCCGTTCGCTGGAGGAGTCGCTCGGCGTTTCGCTCTTCGTGCGCAAGCCACGCAAGCTGGAGCTGACCGCCCCCGGGCGCGAACTGAAGGATGTGTTGGAAGACGCGTTCGACAGCATCAGCGTTGCGGTTGAGCGGCTGCGCAGCGCGCCGCAGCGCCACGCTATTACGCTGACTACCACGCCGGTCATTGCGTCCCGTTGGCTGTTGTCTTGGGTCTGCATGCTGCGCGAGACCCATCCCAATATTGATCTGCGTATCCACGCTTCCCACGAGGCCGTGGCGCTGGATGGTGTGACGGCAGATATCGCCATTCGTTACGGCGATGGCCGCTGGCCGGGCATGCTGGCGGAAAAGCTGCTGGATAACACCTTTGTGCCTGCCTGCAGTCCGCTGCTCGGTTTACGCGATGCGGCGGATCTGCCAAAGCACCCGTTGATTCACTTCCGCAGCCCGTCGGTTGGCTCCGGGCCGGTGGATTGGGCGGGCTGGCAGAAACTGGCGAAAGTGCCGGGGCTGGATGTGAGCGCGGGTTTGGTGTTCTCCGATGAGACGCACGGGGTGTCGGCGGCGGTCGGTGCGCAGGGTGTGGCGTTGATGAGCCGTGAGTTGATCGAAGATGAACTGGCCGCGGGACGCCTCGTGGTGCCCTTCGGCCCCGAGATCAAGGGCAAGGCGTTTTATCTGGTCTATCCCGAAAGCCGCAAGAATGAACCCACAATTCAGGCGGTCAGGGATTGGGTGATGGCGGTGCCGGGCGGTGTGTGCACGCTGTGAAAGCTGCCTGCGTTGCGCTTGTTGTTGAAGGGGGAGAGCCGCTCTTCGGAGCGGCTCTTGAACGGGGCGGTTACAGCCCCAGCTTCTGCGCTACGTAGTCCGCATCCTTGTCTCCACGGCCGGACAGGTTGACCAGAATATGGCTGTCTTTCGGCAGCTTCGGCGCTTCGCGCATGGCCCAGGCCACAGCGTGTGCGCTTTCCAGCGCGGGGATAATGCCTTCGGTACGGGACAGGGTCATGAAGGCGTCCAGACACTCCTGGTCGGTCACTGACTGGTAATCAACGCGGCCAATATCCTTCAGGAAGCTGTGCTGCGGGCCAACGCCGGGATAGTCCAGGCCGGAGGCGATGGAGTGCACGGCAGACGGGTTGCCCTGTTCATCTTCCAGTACGTAGCAGGCCATGCCGTGCAGTTCCCCCGGCTTGCCGACCGACAGCGTGGCCGCGTGGCGGCCGACCTTGTCGACGCCTTCACCTGCGGGCTCAACGCCCACCAGATGCACGCTGTCGTCGCCGAGGAAGGCAGTGAACATGCCCATCGCGTTGGAACCACCGCCGACACAGGCCACAGTGTGGTCAGGCAGGCGGTTGTACTTGGCGAGGAACTGCTCGCGCGCCTCATTACCGATGATTGACTGGAAGTCGCGCACCATCTTCGGGAACGGGTGCGGGCCAACCACCGAGCCGATAGCGTAGATGTAGTCCGTCGGGTTCTTGAGGTACTCCTCAAAGGCGCTGTCGACCGCTTCTTTCAGGGTCGCCGCGCCACGGGTAACCGGTACCAGCTTGCAGCCGAGAATGCGCATCTTGGTGACGTTCGGGTGTTCCTTCTCGATATCCACCTGACCCATGTGAATCTCGCAGGGAATGCCTACCAGCGCACAGGCGGTGGCCAGCGCCACGCCATGCTGACCAGCGCCGGTCTCGGCGATCACTTTCTTCTTGCCCATGAACTTGGCCAGCAGCGCTTCGCCCAGGCAGTGATTGATCTTGTGCGCGCCGGTGTGGTTCAGGTCTTCGCGCTTCAGATGAATCTGCGCACCGCCGAGCTTCTCCGACAGACGCTTGGCATGAAAGATCGGGCTAGGGCGACCGACGTAGTCGGCAAACAGACTGGCCAGCTCCTGCTGGAAGTCCTCGCGCTGGCGGATCTCTTCATACGCCGCATCGATATCATCCATCGCCTGCTTCAGCTCCGGCGGCACCAGCTGGCCGCCGTAGGGGCCGAAGTAACCGTTGGCGTCAGGCATCGGAGTGGAGAGCAGGTCTTGGGTCATGGTGTGGGTGTCCTTGCAGATTAAAGGGGTATTCAGGCAGGGGCGTAGTGTAACCAGTGACGCAGTGCTCTGCACTCGCATCCATACCCGGATTGATGATGCTAGCCCTGCCTTAAGGCTGCCGGTCAGCGGATTTATGGATGACTTTTTGTGGCTTGGATATATCATGCGCCACCGCAACTGCCGCCTCAGGTCGCCATGTCCCACAACGCCATTTACACCGACCTGTCCGGTTACTACGACCTGATGTGCGCCGATATCGACTATCAGGCGCAAAGCGAGTGCGTGCAGCGCATTCATCAGCTGTTCGGTAACGGTGGCAAGCGCCATCTGGATCTGGCCTGTGGCACCGGTCCGCACGTGCGGCACTTTCTCGATGCGGGATT
This sequence comes from Halopseudomonas sp., assembly GCF_038130085.1. Lineage (NCBI taxonomy): Bacteria > Pseudomonadati > Pseudomonadota > Gammaproteobacteria > Pseudomonadales > Pseudomonadaceae > Halopseudomonas > Halopseudomonas sp. Next base: position 19,036 of record NZ_JAYPMU010000019.1, read on the forward strand.
CCAAAGCAGCGGGTTGGACATCAACCAGCCGATGCTAGATCTCGCGCAGCAGCGCTGCCCGGAGGCGACGTTTTCGCAGCAGGATATGTGCGGTTTCAGCATCACGCAGCCGCTCGACCTGATTACCTGCTTTCTCTACTCCATCCACTACAGCGGCAGCATCGAGCGGCTGCGCGCGTGCATCGCCAGCGTTCACGCTGCGCTGGCTGATGGCGGGGTGTTCTGCTTCAACGCAGTCGACAAAAGCCAAATCGATAATAGCTCCTTCGTGTCCCACACTGCCCATCAGGATGGGGCGGCGTTTCGTTTCAGCTCGGGCTGGTATTACGCAGGCGAGGGCGAGCAGCAGCGCTTGCGTCTGCGCATCGAGCGGACCGATGGCAGTGGCACCCAGTTGTGGAAAGACGAGCACCCGATGGTGGCGGTGACCTTCAGTGAGCTGATCGAGGTGTTGGAACCGTATTTCGAGCTGCAGGTGCTGGAGCATGACTACCAGCGACTGGTGCCTTGGAACGAAGCGTCTGGTAATGCGTTGGTTGTCGGTGTGAAGCGCTGAGTTTGCTGGTAGTGCGGCTGGGAAGTCCCCGGTATCGCTACCGGGGCTTCAGCCTGCTTAGTTGGGCGTTGAGCGGTAGTGTTCAGGCACCGTCACGGTTTTGCCGCTGGGAGTCTTACGGGTGTGAGAAGGTACATGTACCTTTTTCTTCCCCTCTTGAGTCTTGGCCATGAGCTGTTCCTCGCAAATAGCAAGCCGCTTGACGGTGGCAGATTCCCAAGTAAACTGCGTCGTGCTGAAGGGCAGTTATCTGTCCACACTCCTTCGACGATGGTTGCTTGTCGTGAAGGAGATTCGACGCCCAGAGCCACGAACTCTGGGCGTTTTTACTTCTGCTTCTCGTCTTCTTTCCTATCTGGTTTCTTGAGCGTTCATGCCTCATTTTTTTGGGGTCAAGGCGCTCAGTAATCAAATCAATCCCAGCTCAACGCGCCACCAGTCTGATACTCGATCACGCGGGTTTCGAAGAAGTTTTTCTCCTTCTTCAGGTCCATGATCTCGCTCATCCACGGGAAGGGGTTGGTGGTGCCGGGGTATTGCTCCTTCAGGCCGATTTGGGTCAGGCGGCGGTTGGCGATGAACTTGAGGTAGTCCTCCATCATCGCGGCGTTCATGCCGAGTACGCCGCGGGGCATGGTGTCGCGGGCGTATTCGATTTCCAGTTGCGCGCCCTGGAGAATCATCTGGGTTGCTTCGTCCTTCATGGCGTCGTCCCACAGGTGCGGGTTTTCGATCTTGATCTGGTTGATCACGTCGATGCCGAAGTTCAGGTGCATGGATTCGTCGCGCAGGATGTACTGGAACTGCTCGGCGGTGCCTGTCATCTTGTTGCGGCGGCCCATGGACAGGATCTGGGTGAAGCCGCAGTAGAAGAAGATGCCTTCCAGTACGCAGTAGTAGGCGATCAGGTTGCGCAGCAGTTCCTTGTCGGTCTCGACGGTGCCGGTGGTGAAGGTCGGGTCGGAGATCGAACGGGTGTACTTGAGGCCCCATGAGGCCTTTTTCGCGACGCTGGGGATCTCGTGGTACATGTTGAAGATCTCGCCTTCGTCCATGCCCAGTGACTCGATGCAGTACTGGTAGGCGTGGGTGTGGATCGCCTCTTCGAAGGCCTGACGCAGGATGTACTGGCGGCACTCGGGGTTGGTGATCAGGCGGTACACGGCCAGCACCAGGTTGTTGGCGACCAGACTGTCGGCGGTGGAGAAGAAGCCGAGGTTGCGCTTGACGATACGGCGCTCGTCTTCGGTCAGGCCGTCTGCGCTCTTCCACAGAGCGATGTCGGCGGTCATGTTGACCTCTTGCGGCATCCAGTGGTTGGCGCACCCGTCGAGGTACTTCTGCCAGGCCCATTCGTACTTGAAGGGCACCAGTTGGTTGAGGTCGGCGCGGGCGTTGATCATCTGCTTGTCGCCAACCTGAACGCGGGCGGCGGAGCCTTCCAGATCGTCCAGGCCTTCCTGAATATCCAGCTCATCCAGCGCGGCCTTTGCGCGGGCGATGGCGTCGGAGTCGTCGGCGCTGATCTGGCGCGCGTCTTCTACCGAACCTTCGGCGATGTTTTCCATGACCGGGCTGTCGGCAAGCGGTACGCTCGGTTTGGCGGCTGCCTTGGCGGCGGGTGCGATGGTGGTGTCTTCGCTGTCGAAATCGTCCCAGCTGAGCATGGTTGTGGCTCCCTTTGGTCGCCAGCTGCAAGCGGTGGGCTGCAACCGGCCGGTTGTTCTGTGCGGCGGCGAGGGTGTCGGCGCTGCGCTTGAGTTCTTCTGGATTCCCGTCTTCGCGGGGATGATGCTGTGTTTTGCTGCGGCCTACGCGCGTAGCTGAGCGAGTGAGCGGCTCCCGGCAACAACGCGGGCGCCGCTCAGATACGTGCGTTTACTGACACGCCTCGCAGTCCGGATCGTCGATAGAACAGGCCTTTGGCACCGGTGCGGGGCCAGCAGGGGCTGCACTCAGGGGCTCTGCGCCGTTGGCAACGGCGTTCAGCTTGCCGGTGCTGACGGTCGACTTCTCGGTGCTGGTCGCTGCCAGCGCACGCAGGTAGTAGGTGGTTTTCAGACCACGGAACCACGCCATGCGGTAGGTCACGTCCAGCTTTTTGCCGCTGGCGCCGGAGATGTACAGGTTCAGCGACTGGGCCTGATCGATCCACTTCTGGCGACGGCTGGCGGCTTCAACGATCCACTTGGTTTCCACTTCAAACGCGGTGGCGTACAGCGCCTTGAGGTCGTCCGGGATGCGGTCGATCTGTTGCACCGAGCCGTCGTAGTACTTGAGGTCGTTGACCATGACCGCGTCCCACATGCCGCGCGCCTTGAGGTCGCGAACCAGGTAGGGGTTGATCACGGTGAACTCGCCGGACAGGTTCGATTTGACGTACAGGTTCTGGTACGTCGGTTCGATCGACTGCGATACGCCGGTGATGTTGGCGATGGTCGCGGTCGGCGCGATGGCCATAATGTTGGAGTTACGGATACCTTTCTTGACCCGCTCGCGCACCGGCTCCCAGTCGAGGGTGACGCTACGATCGACTTCCATGTACTTGGCGCCGCGTTGCTCGGCGAGGATGTCGAGCGAATCGTAGGGCAGGATGCCTTGTGACCACAGCGAGCCGTCGAAGCTGGAGTAGCTGCCGCGCTCGTCGGCCAGATCACAGGAGGCCTGGATGGCGAAGTAGCTGATGGCTTCCATCGACTGGTCGGCGAAGGCAACGGCTTCGTTGGAGCCGTAGGCGATGTGCTGCAGGTACAGCGCATCCTGGAAGCCCATCAGACCCAGACCAACCGGGCGGTGCTTGAGGTTGGAGTTGCGCGCCTGCGGTACCGAGTAGTAGTTGATGTCGATGACGTTATCGAGCATGCGCACGGCGGTGCGCACTGTGCGCTCCAGCTTGGTTGTGTCGAGCTTGCCGTCAACAATGTGGTTGACCAGATTGACCGAGCCGAGGTTACAGACAGCGATTTCGTCTGCGCTGGTGTTCAGGGTGATCTCGGTACACAGGTTGGAGCTGTGGACCACGCCGGCGTGCTGCTGCGGGCTGCGCAGGTTGCAGGCGTCCTTGAAGGTCAGCCACGGGTGGCCGGTCTCGAACAACATGCTGAGCATCTTGCGCCACAGGTCGGCGGCGCGGACTTTCTTGTGCAGCTTGAGCTTGCCGTACTCGGTCAGCGCTTCGTAGTACTCGTAGCGCTCTTCGAAGGCTTTGCCGGTCAGGTCGTGCAGGTCCGGCACGTCGGAAGGTGAGAACAGGGTCCACTGGCCATCTTCGAAGACGCGCTTCATGAACAGGTCCGGAATCCAGTTCGCGGTGTTCATGTCGTGGGTGCGGCGACGGTCGTCACCGGTGTTCTTGCGCAGCTCGAGGAATTCCTCGATATCCAGGTGCCAGGTCTCCAGATAGCCGCAGACCGCGCCCTTGCGCTTGCCGCCCTGGTTGACCGCAACGGCGGTGTCGTTGACCACCTTGAGGAAGGGCACCACGCCCTGGCTCTTGCCGTTGGTGCCTTTGATATAGGCGCCCATGGCGCGAACCGGCGTCCAGTCGTTACCCAGACCGCCAGCAAACTTGGACAGCATGGCGTTGTCGTGGATTGCCTTGTAGATGCCAGACAGCTCGTCCGGCACGGTAGTCAGGTAGCAGGAGGACAGCTGCGGGCGCAAGGTGCCGGCGTTGAACAGGGTCGGCGTGGACGCCATGTAGTCGAAGCTGGACAGCAGGTTGTAGAACTCGATGGCGCGCTCGTTCTTCTGCGGCTCTTCAATGGCCAGGCCCATGGCCACGCGCATGAAGAAAATCTGCGGCAGTTCGATGCGGGTGCCGTCGCGGTGCAGGAAGTAGCGGTCGTACAGGGTCTGCAAGCCGAGGTAGCCGAACAGCTGGTCGCGGTTGTGGTCAATCGCGGCCCCCAGTTGCTCCAGGTCGTAGTCGGCCAGCTTGGCATCTAGCAGCTCGTAGTCGATACCGGCCTTGACGTAGGCGGGCAGGGTCTTGGCATACAGCTCGGCCATTTCGCCGTGGGTGGCACTGGGCGCAATCTCGAGGTGGCTCAGCGCTTCGGCACGCAGGTTGTCCAGCAGCAGGCGAGCGGTGACTTGGCTGTAGCTCGGTTCGCGCTCGACCATGGTACGGGAGGTCATCACCAGTGCGGTGTTGACGTCAATCTGGGTCACGCCGTCGTACAGGTTCTTCAGCGTTTCATGCTCGATGTGATTGGCATCGACTTCCGGCAGGCTCTCACAGGCCTCGGCGATGACGGTGCGCAGGCGGCCCAGATCCAGCGGTTCGCGGCTGCCGTCGGGCAGGGTGATGCGAATGCTCGGGTGGGCTTCGGCGACGCTCTGGCGCGCCTGACGCTGGCGGGCGTGCTCTTCACGGTAGAGCACGTAGGCGCGGGCGATTTTCTGTTCGCCGGAGCGCATCAGCGCCAGTTCGACCTGATCCTGAATCTCTTCGATGTGCAGGGTGCCGCCGGAGGGCAGGCGGCGCTTGAAGATCGCGCTGATCACATCGGTCAGCTCATCGACGGTCGCACGGATGCGTGAGGACGCCGCAGCCTGACTGCCTTCGACGGCCAGAAAGGCCTTGGTCATGGCGATGCGAATCTTGTCGTCGGTATAGGGAACCAGCGTGCCGTTGCGCTTGATGACGCGCAACTGACCGGGAGCGCTGAGCTGCAGGTCCGGGTTCTGCGGGCTATCTGTCTGCAGGGGGGATGAAGTGGCGCCGGCGGCGGAAGGGGTGACCTGCATGACATGCTCCTTGTTTGGTCGTCAACACAATATGTAGATGTTTGGTTTTGCTTGCACGGCCCACTTCGTGCGGGTTTGCAAGCGGCAGACGGTCAATGCGGGCTTGTGGCCGTTGATGACTATTTGATCAATATCTAGGTGTCTGCTTTGTGTTCGGCACAAGATAGTGTGTGTTTTTTGATGTGGCAAGGCGATTATTTGCGGATTTTTTTGCTGCTCCTGCTTGACCTTGGCGCTAGCGCAGCGTTGGTGCGGGTTTGCGGTCATAGAACATTTTTCACTATATCTGGTGTTTTTCATGCGCTTGCGTTCCCGCCGTTTCCGAGCGGGAAAAGAACTGTTTCCGCTGCTCTGGATTAGGGGCTGTGGCCTGACAACGGGCCAGTGCTACAATCGCCGGCTGATTTGAGTGGTTCAGCGAGCGGGAGGCGATGGTGGAGACAGACAGCGGTTACATCCTGATCGTCGAGGACGACCAGAAGCTGGCCGGCCTGATTGCGGAGTTTCTGCAGGCGCAGGGGCTGCAGGTTGAGGTCGAAGCGGATGGTGGTGCGGCGGTGCAGCGCATTCTCGACACCCAGCCGGCGTTGGTGGTTCTTGATCTGATGCTGCCGGGCGAGGATGGTCTTTCCATCTGTGAGCGGGTGCGTGCGGCAGGTTTCTTGCGGCCGATTCTGATGCTCACTGCGCGCAGTGAGGATGAGGCGCAGATTCGCGGCCTGGAACTCGGCGCTGATGACTACGTGCACAAGCCAGTACGTCCGCAGGTGCTGCTCGCGCGCATCCGCGCGCTGCTGCGACGCACCAGCGAGCCAGAGGCGGAGAGTGTGCCGACACGGCTCGAGTTTGGTGAGCTTGTCATCGATAACGACCGCCGTGAGGCGTGGTTGCGTGGTGAGCTGATCGAGTTGACCGGTGCTGAATTTGATCTGCTTTGGCTGCTGTCCAGCAACGCTGGCCGCATTCTCAGCCGCGAGGAGATCTTTATCGCCCTGCGCGGTATCGAGTACGACGGTCAGGACCGCTCGATCGACGTGCGAATCTCGCGCATTCGTCCCAAGATTGGTGACGATCCCGACCTGCCTCGACTGATCAAAACCGTTCGCAGCAAGGGTTATCTGTTCGTCAGCCCCGGTCCTGATCAGCTGTGAATTCGATTTTTCTGCGTATCTACGGCGGCATGCTGCTGGTGCTGGTCGCCGTCTCCTGCCTGGCCCTGGTCAGCATCCGGATGATCAACGACGTGCGCGCCGAGGATTACCGCGAGCGCATGGCTACCGGCACCTTTCGTTTGATGGCTGATAACCTCGAGCCGATGGATGAGGCTGAGCGGCAGAAGGCATTGGCCGTCTGGATGCGGCTGATCGGCGTGCCGCTGGAACTGCGTCGGCTGGATGATCTGGGGCTGGAGTCGAGTAACTGGTCGCGGTTGATCCAGGGGCGGGTGCTGGTGCTCAGTCGCGCGCCGTCGGAAGTGCGCGTTTACAGTCTGGTGGATCTAAGTCAGCAGCAGGTGCTCACCGCCGATATCGAGAAGATCTCCGAGCAGCTTGGCCGCGCGACGCTGTTCCTGATCGCCGATGAACTGGTGCGACACCCTGAAGGCGACATGCCGACCTGGTTGCAGCGGCTGCGGCGCGACAAGGGGTTCGGCTTCCCGCTTAACCTGACCCGTCTGAACGAAACCGATCTGGACGCGGACCAACGCCGGCGTCTGGACGAGTTCGACACCGTGCTCAGCCTCGGTCCTGATGGCGATGCGGTGATGATGTACATGAAGATCCCGGATACTAACTGGGTGATCAGTCTCGGGCCGATTTATCAGATGCAGGAGTATCCGCCGGAAATGCTGCTGATGACGGGCCTGCTGGCGCTGACGCTCAGTGGTCTGCTGATCTATCTGCTGGTGCGGCAGTTGGAGCAGCGCCTGATGAACCTTGAGTCAGCGGCTACCCATCTTGCGCGCGGCAATCTGGATGCGCGGGCCCAGGCGATCGGTAGTGACTCGGTCGGCAGTCTGGCCCGGGCATTCAACGACATGGCCGGGCACCTGCAACGCATGATGCGGATTCAGCAGGAGATGATCCGTGCGGTTTCGCACGAACTGCGTACGCCGGTTGCGCGCTTGCGCTTCGGTCTGGAGATGGTCGAGACCGCGGCCAGCGAAGCGGATATGAAGCGCTATCTCGACAGCATGGACGGCGATCTCACCGAGCTGGACAAGCTGGTCGACGAGATTCTTACCTATGCCCGTCTCGAGCAGGGGGCGCCGGCACTGGTGCTGCAGCCGGTCGATGTGCTCGGCACGGTTGAGCAGGTTATGGCCGAGCTTTTACCTCTGGCGGCCAGTGTGCAGTTGCAGCATGAAGACCTGTCTAACGGCCGTGCCCATGTGGTGGATGCCGAGGCGCGTTATCTGCATCGGGCCCTGACCAATCTGGTCAGCAACGCGGTGCGCCATGCTGCTTCGCGGGTGAAGGTTACCACCCGAGTCGCCAACGGACGTTGCCGGTTGACGGTCGAGGATGACGGTCCCGGGATTCCCGAGGCTTATCGTGAGCGGATCTTTACGCCGTTTCTGCGCCTGGACGACAGTCGCACGCGGGCGAGCGGTGGATACGGCCTAGGGTTGTCCATCGTTCGTCGGATTGCCTATTGGCATCGCGGTTACGCGCGGGTGGAGACGTCAAAGGAGCTGGGCGGTGCGGCGTTCATTGTTGACTGGCCGTTGCGGCAGCAGTCTTGAGGCGCTAAGGGCGGGTCGAATACCGAAAAGGGCACAGCAAGCTGTGCCCTTTTTCGTTTCTACTCAGGGCTGATGGCCGTTTACCAGCAAACGGAATGCGGTGGTTGCCGGGCCCGGTTCGGGTTTTCGACCGCAGATCAGGTCGCAGTATATGGCGCTTTCACCGATACGCACGATGTACAGGGCGAGGCTCTGGGCGTCCATCTCCGGCTTGATTTCACCGGCGGCGATTGCCTCTTCGAACATCTTCTGCCAAGTGCTGATCAGGCGCTCCTGCAGCCCTGAGGCGCGCGCGGTCAGGAGCTGCAGGCCCCACTGTGGTTCGGCCTGCAGGAAGTCGTACATCGGTCGCGCATTGATCAGCGCTACATTGATGTCCTCATAGATTTGGGTGAGGTACTCAATACCTTTGAGGTTGGGCGTCTGTTCGGCTCGGGCGATGGCTTCGTCGTAGATGCGCTTATACAGCGACCACAAGATTTCGCCCATCAACAAATCCTTGTTGCCGACCCAGCGCATCAGGGTTGCCCGCCCGATACCCAGTTCCTCGGCCAGTTGCGACAGGTTCAGACGGCGGCCTTCGAGCCACCAGCTGCGCGCCATGCGAAATGCGGAGATCGGCGTAGCGCGTTCGTCGGACTTGCGTTTGGATAGGGCAATAGCGAGGGGAGTCTGCTGACTGGTCATTCGGTGCTTTCCTGGCGTTTTTGGTTTTTTCTTATGTATCGCCGTGCATGGTAGCAATGCTGATACCAAGAAGGAAAGTGTCCCGTTAGTGGGTCATTGGTGGTGATGCGAGTGAATTTGTAACCAAGCTTCATTGCCTCGCCAACGAGTGCTTTCGTCTGGCCGGGAAACGCCCGCGCCAGACGTCTCAAGGGCGTGTCAGCCGCGGCCGATGAAAGGCATCTTGGTCGCCATGATGGTCATGAACTGGACGTTGGTTTCCAGCGGCAGCTCGGCCATATGCACGACTGCCTGGGCGACGTGCTCGACGTCCATGGTCGGCTCGACGGCGATTTCACCATTGGCTTGCGGTATACCTCGGGCCATTGGGGCAGCCATTTCGGTCGCGGCGTTGCCGATGTCGATCTGGCCGCAGGCGATGTTGTATTTGCGACCATCAAGCGATGTGCTCTTCGTCAGGCCGGTCATGGCGTGCTTGGACGAGGTATAGGGCGCGGAGTTCGGGCGGGGGGTGGTGGCGGAAATGGAGCCGTTGTTGATGATGCGACCGCCCATTGGGGATTGTGCCTTCATAAGACGAAACGCCTGCTGGGTGCACAGAAAGGCACCGGTCAGGTTGGTTTCGATGGTGGCCTGCCAGTGCTCGAAGGGCAGGTCTTCCAGTGGCAACGGCGGGGCGCCGGTACCGGCGTTGTTGAACAGCACGTCCAGTCGTCCCCAAGTGGACTGCACCTGATCAAATAGCGCCTTGACCGAGGCCGGGTCCCGTACATCGGAGGTGATGACCAGTGCGTTGTTCGCCAGCTCGCCGAGGCCTTCAAGGCTGCGCTGCAGTTTGTCAGCGTTGCGGCCGGTCAGGGCTACGTGGTAGCCGGCCTTGAGCAGTGCGATGCTGGTGGCGCGGCCGATGCCGGTGCCTGCGCCGGTTACCAGCGCGACCTTGGTGGGGGAAGCAGACATGCATGTTCCTCTGTTGTTGTATGAGTCGTACAGAGGATACACCAGAGGTTATGGCAGGAAGTGTCGCCATGCTGACAGCTTGCGAGCTGTCAGCATGGCTTTGGGCTTAGTTGATGCCCTTGCGGCGTACATCCCAGCTGCTGTCGGTACACAGATCACAGTTGCTGCCGTAGAAGGTGCCTTCGGCGCTGGCGTCATCCATCAGGTGATAGCGGAACCAGGCGGTAGCCGGGCCACGGTAGTTGCCGGCGTTGCCGACCGGCTCGAAGTGGCTGGCACCGGACAGCTCTCCCCAGAACACCGGCACGTTGGCGCGGTTGTAGACCGGCAGTGCGTTGAGGCTGGGTGTAGCGATGGTGTCGGCGCTGCCAGTCATCAGGAACATCGGTCCGTTCTGATTGGACTGCGAGCTGCTGCTGTGGCCCAGACCGATGGTGTAGGGCTGGAATGGCGCCGTGACTTTGATGCGGTAATCCTGCCCGGCCATGATGGTGCCGCCGCCGCCCTGGGAGTGGCCTGCGGCGCCGATGCGGCTCAGGTCCAGCTTATTGGAGTAGGTGCCAAAGCTGCGGTTGTTCTGGGTGGTCAGGTAGTTCACGCAGTCGAGCATATCTTCGCCGGTACCAGCGTTGGAGGTATTGGCGGCGATGACTACAAAGCCGTGTGAGGCCCAGTGCTCCAGCAGGTCGGCATAGTCATCCGGGGAGGCAGTGGTGCCGTTGCCCCAGACAATGATCGGGTGTTTGCGGTTGTTTTCACCGAGCGTGGACGGGCGGAACACGGTACAGCTGAACCCGGCGCTGCCGCTGGTGGTAGCAAAAGGGCCATCGGCGCTGAAGCTGCTCACGCCGGGGAAGCCGGTGCCGGTAGTCGGGTTGCCGGTGCCGCCACCGCCACCACCACCACCGGGGTTGGTGGCCAGCGCGAGGCTGGAGAGCGACAGGCCGAGGGTCAGCGCGGCCAGCTTGAACAGAGGTGCATTCATCCTGAGAGTCCTTTTCTGTTGTTTTTGGAATAGCTGCGCATGTCGCGCAGGAGACTCACGGTAGGGGCTTGGATAACGCGGTAAAGTCGCCCGGATGGGTTAGCCAGGCGGTTTGTCTCAGTGCTGAGATGACGTTTTTTTCAGGTATCGGCAGCAACGTGTTGTTGAGGCAACAAAAACACCAGGGCCGCTTGCGATACGGCACCGTGCCAGCTCACCCGAATGGGGTTAGTCGGTAGGTCTTGCGCTGACTCCTTCAAGGGTCGAGAAGGACGTGTCCTTGGCTGTCAGCAGAAAATCCTGCAGGTACGGCATGGCCATCATGTCTTCCCGCACAGCGGCATACAGGGTGCCGAACAAACCCTCCGGCCCAAGCCGGCAAGCACTGGCGTAGCCCTTGTGCAGGTATTCAGCGAGCGCCCAGTTGGGTAGACAGCAAACGCCACGACCGGAGGCGACCAGCTGCATCATCATTACCGTCATTTCGGCAGTGCGAATGCCTGACGGTTCGACGCTGGCGGGGTCGAGAAATTGCTTGAAGACGTCCAGACGCTCACGCTCGACCGGGTAGGTGATCAGCGTCTCGCCGGCAAGGTCCTCTGGGCTGACGTACTGGCGGGTGCTGAGTGGGTGCTGGTTGCTGACCGCCAGCAGGGCCTCGTAGGTAAACAGCGGTACATAGCTGATGCCGGGAATGTCGAGCGGGTCCGAGGTGACAACCAGATCCAGATCGCCACGGGCCAATGCAGGCAGCGGCGCGAAGAAGAAACCGGAGGCGAAATCGACTTCCACCTCAGGCCAGGCGTTGCGGAACTGATCAATGGTCGGCATCAGCCATTGAAAGCAGCTGTGACACTCGATGGCCATATGCAGGCGTCCGGCCTGCCCGCCAGCGAGGCGTTGAATATCACGCTCGGCCTGGCGCACCTGCGGTAGCAGGGCGTCTGCCAGGCGCAGTAACCGCAATCCGGCGCTGGTGAAGCGCACGGGTTTGCTCTTGCGCACAAACAGGCTCATGCCGAGCCGCTCTTCCAGGTCCTTGATTTGATGCGACAGGGCTGACTGGGTCAGATGCAGTCGCTCGGCTGCTTCTACAAGGCTTTCGGCCTCGCGCAGGGTGGCCAGGGTGCGCAGGTGGCGGAGTTCAAGCATGGCGGCGGGATCAGTCTGCATGAGAAAAATCGAACTATAGCATGAGCAATATGAGTTTGATTCAGCGGTTGCCTCGCGCGAGCATGGCCGACAGTTTTGAACTATCAGGAGACACCCCATGTTGTTGCACCAATCCGGCCAAATCACATCACCCGCTCAGGAGTCAGCGTGCTGGCAGCAGCAGGCTGAGGCCGGTATGGCATGGGTCAGCGTCGTGGCCACTGAGGGTATACCGCCCTTTGGCGCGCTGCTGGGTCGAGTCGCCAGCGCGCGCGCTTCAGGGTTCAGCGTCAAACCTGTTATTCCGGGCCCGCTGTCGCTGCTTTGGTCGATAGCGGCAGGAGACGAGGCTGGGCTGGAGCAACTGGACGCTTTGCTGGATGCCTATGACGACCTGCTGCTTGCGCTTGGCAAGCACGGAGTGGAGTGGGTCGAGTTGGATGAGCCTCTGCTGGCAAGGCCGCTGGCGCCTGCCTGGGCTGCTGCCTGCGAGCGCAGCTACAATCGGCTGCAGCGCACGGCGCTCAAGCGCCTGCTGGCTGTGAGCGGTGGCGCGCTGATCGACAATCTGGGGCTGGCTTGCAGTCTGCCGGTCGACGCGTTGCAGATCGAATTGCACGATGCGGAGCGCGAGTTGGTTGCGGTGCTGGATCGGCTTCCCGCCTACAAGGCGCTGTCGTTGGTCTTGCCTGACGCTGACCACTCGGCGGCGTTGGCGGCGCCGTTGCAAAGCGCGCATCAGCGCTTGGGCCCGCGTCTGTGGCTCGCCGCCGCTGACCCTGATCAGCTTGCCGAACTGGCCGCAGGCCTTAACAACTCGTCGCGGATCGCGGCCTGACGCTTCAACCTGTGCCGGTCTGCCTGTAGAGTAGCGCCCCATTACCTTTCGGGAGCGAATCATGCAGGAACTGTTACTTCATTGCCGTCCAGGCTTCGAGGGCGAAGCCGCTGCGGAAATGCAGGAACTGGCCAATGAGCAAGGCATTGCCGGCTACCCCGTGACCCGTGACGGCAGCGCCCTGGTGCGCTTTGTCTGCCCTGAGACCGGGGATGCCGAGCAGCTCATGCGGGCGATCAATTACCAGCAGCTGATCTTCGTTCGCCAATGGGCGCTGGGTAGCTGGGTCGACTTGGACCCGGAAGACCGCGTCAGCCCCATCATCACAGCCTGCGCTCAAGGCCCGATTGCCTCGCTGATCTGGCTGGAAACCGCCGATACCAACGACGGCAAGGCGCTCGCGGCGCTCACCAAAAAGCTCAAAGGGCCGCTTGAGCGCGCGCTGACCAAGACGCGCTTCGTGCGCCCAAACAAAACCGAACTGCCGCGTCTGCACCTGTGCTTTGAGAGCGGCCAGAAGGTCTTCGTCGGCTGGTCCTGGGCTGATAACGGCGCACCTTGGCCGATGGGTATTCCGCGTCTGCGCGTGCCGAAAGAAGCGCCCAGCCGCTCGACACTGAAGCTGGAAGAGGCGTGGCACCACTTCATCCCGCGTGATGACTGGGATATGCGCCTTAAAGCCGGTATGACTGCCGTCGATCTGGGTGCCGCCCCCGGCGGTTGGACTTGGCAGCTGGTTAATCGGCTGATGAAGGTAATTGCGGTGGATAATGGGCCTATGGACCGTCGTTTGATGGACAGCGGCCAGGTTGAACACGTGCAAGCCGACGGCTACATGTACAAGCCCAAGCGCACCGTCGACTGGATGGTCTGCGATATCGTGGACAAACCCGCCCGCAGCAGCGCCTTGGCTGCGAAATGGATCACCCAGAAGCTGTGCCGCGAGCTGATCATCAACTTCAAGTTGCCGATGAAGCAGCGATACCCCGAAGTAATGCAATGTCTGGCGCATATTCAGGATGCACTGGATGAAGCGGGAATCAGAGCAGAGCTTGCCTGCAAGCAGTTGTACACCGACAGGGAAGAGGTGACCTGCCATATTCGGGTGTTGCGTTAAGCGCATTGCCGATACTTCGCTCTTTGTTCAGCCTTCCTCGGAAGGCTGGTACTGGCTACAACTCGTATACCTGCCGCCCGGGCGTCATGTCGATGTCAGGAATGCGCTGTTTGACCATTTCAATTACCTCCGCCTCCTGATCTTTTCGAAAATACAGGCGGGCATCCTGTCTGTTGTACTGCTCCGGGTTTTCTATCTCCGCCGCATACTCAGCAGGAAGCTCATAGGGCAGCGTGATCACGATGAGGCCCTGCTTGGCGTCGAGCATGGCCTCAAGGACTTCACTCCACCGATAGACGTCGTGTTGGAAGTCTTGCCAGTAGGATTGGTAACTGGAGTCAGAACCCACCGACGCGAGTCCTATCCCTACCAAGGCTGGGCCGGCCAGTGCCGCGATGGACAGCGCCGGGTTGTTGATCAGCAACATCAAGACAATCCCAATCATTAGGAAAGGGAATACACGCAGGAAGATAAAGACCATGTTTGGGATGTCTTGCCAGCGACAAACTTCCAGGTGCTCGGAGGTTGCGCGGTAGACAAAGACGGTTTTTTGCATGGCTTGTTTGTAAAAGAGAAAAATCATGGGAATCGTAGCGAGGAATACTGAGCTTCCCATGCCTATCCAAAGGCCGAGCACTATTGTTATGAGAATGGCAGCAATGATGACCGCGCCTTCGTTCATTATTCTTTTGTCGATTGCTTTGACTGTCCACGTCATCGCTGCTTTTTCATTGGGGTATTGCCAGTCAATGCGGGTCGACAAATCGCTTGTCTTGCGCCATGAAGTCCTTCTCATCAGATTACCCCCAGATAAAACTTCGACCGAGAGTTCTCGCTGCGCAGGTCAACTTGCAGAGGATCTCCCGTTGGTTCTGGAACCGCGTTCGAGTTGGTGATGTAGGGATTTTCGTGCAGATCGCCCGCACTCAAGCCAATGAGCTCGATGCTGAATCGGTAACCGAGGTTCTCAGGCCGCTGCAAAACCTCCGGTGGGTATTTGATGCTGAGTTCCATTTTGTCCATTCCTGCGGACCGAGGCAGAAAAACCAGCCATACGCGCCATTCGTTTGTGAGGTAGCTGGGCCAAGGGGAATTGCGGACTCCCTGCGCTCCCCAATCTCCAACTTCCTTAGAGCTGACCCAGCAACCTTGAGAGAAGTAACCGGCATACATGCCAGAGCGGTAGTCTGCTTCTCTGTCTGCAGTGAACCAACCTCCGCGGGTGATCATCGCTGGCTCGATTGTTACGGTTTTTCCGGCTAAGTCAGGTGGTAAAAGTAGCTTTAGCCAAAGTCCATTGGTCTGGTTTTTTGCCAATAATGTCGGGCGGAGCAGTGTCTCATTGAGAGCAAGAAGTTCGTTTCTTCGGCCATCTTCAGTGCTCGGCCAATAGCTAGGACTGTCTTTGCCCCAACTGCTGCGATAAAGCCAGAGCTTGAAGCCCTCCAGCTTTAGAGCATCTGCCAAGAGTGAGGCCGCGAAGTACACCGCACCAGCTAATAGGAGTGCTATTACCACCCATGGTCCGAGAACCGCTCCCGTGGAAAATGCCCCGGTCCATGCTCCAAGGGATATCCCTAGCTGGATGATTGAAACCCCTGCCATAGCGATCGTGGATATTTGCTTTGTTCGTAAGGCTAGGTGTCTACCGTGTGATTCCGATTCGTTAATTTGATCCTGTAACGCCAGAGTCTCGGACACCGCTGCTATTGCCGAGAGCGCCGATACAGCAATCACTCTTGCGGCGAAGCTCTTGAATAGATGTTTGTAGGCCATGCCTCCGTTCCATTTGTTTGCCGCTGCCTTGGTCAGCAGCATGACCTGCGGCTTTCCTGAAACAGTTTTAACTGACCCGGTCAGGCTGCTAATCCTCGACCAAGCCGGAATCAACGTCATTGTGGTCAAACTCGCCAGCATGCTGCTGGCTGCTGTGCTTACCGCCAGTTGGTCCTGTTGGTTCCAATCGCCATCGGCGCTGGCGGTGGTCATGGCTTCGTGGAAGTTCCAGATGTTCAGTGCTGTGACCAGGCCTGCGAGACCCTGTGTGGCGTTGCGTTTTGTCCATTCGTTAACCCGCTTTAGATAGGCGCCGTAGTCTCTGGCTTTCAGCTCCAGCTGCTGCGCCAGTTCGGCGCGGACGTGGGCCTGAATGGAGTAAGTACGCTGTTCGGTCCGGGTGTGCAGGGTTCGGGTGTTGACCTCGCCGCTGGCCAGTATTTTGTTTGGCATCTCCAGCATGAGGGTTTCGAGCTGGCGCTTGAGCTGATGGACGTCCCGTACCGCGGCCATCCGATCGTGAGTTCTGCCCATTGTTGCCACGCGGGTCTGAGCATCGATTCGGCGGGTTAGCTGCGTGACCCTTTGCATCCAGGCTGCGTGCTTTTGCTGGTACTGGCTGTCGATCACCAGAAACGGGCGGGTTTCGTTGATCAGACTTTGTATTGAGACCGAGATGGTCGCGTGGGCAAGCGTTTTCCATCGGGGTGCGTGGCGACTACTGATTGCAGGCAGCAGTTTGAATTCGAATGCGTGCCAGACGCTCTCATAGTGCTGGCTGGCGACGCGCAGCAAGGTTTCGTAGGCCTTCTGCGCTGGCCTGCTCAGGCGCTGAAAGATCGCGCTGTTGCGAATGGTTTCATTGCTGAGAACGTCGCTGATTTCCTGCGTGCGTTTGGCAACTGAGGCGGCGGTGGCTATCGAGATGCCACCGTGCTCGACGAACTCTTCGACCAGTTGCTCGATGCCGGAGGCCAGCTCGGCATCAAAGTTGTAGTTGGCCAGACCGACCAGGGTTCTGGGCGCAGCGTAGTCCATGACTATCCACTGCTGAGTCTGCTGGTCCTGGGTCAGGAACGCTAGCCAGGCATCAGCGTGGTTGAGCAGACTGAGGCACTGCTGTTCGTCAGTCTGATCGAGGAACAGCCCTAGTGGATCAGGCCCCAGCCGCTTGAGCCAGGTGATCAAGTCTTGCAGGGCGGGTGTCAGTCTTGCGTGTATATCCTCAAGCGCCTGCTGTTTTTCCAGCGCGAAGGCTTGTGATTCCTCAAACCGGACCTGGTCGCGCAGGGGCTCGCGAGCCCCCCATTGTTCAACCAGCGTTTCTAGCCTGGCTGGTGCATCCTGGCCGTGGGCAGTAATTAGCTGTTGCTTATGATATTCCAGGGCAGCATGTGCGGCGACCACGCTGAATTCGCCTGGTCTGTTCAGCTCCCTCAGGTAACGAGCCTTGGCGGTCAGGTAATCCTGCGCTGTCTGTTTGAATGTATGAAAGGCCTCTGGTGACAGGTCCTTCTGTGCTTCCAGCGCCGAAAAATCAACGCCCGCCAGCAGTTCGACGTGCTGGGCGATGGTCAGTTTGTGAAGGTGTTGTTCCTCGAACTGACTTAACTCCAGCGCGGGCCCGGCGCTTTGCATGCTGAGGTCGTCGAGGATGCCGAGGGTGTCGTCGAGTGCGATGAACAGCGCCGAGTCCTGATCGGGTACGCTGGCGAGCACCGTGTTGCTGCCGAGGGCGGCTTTGTGCGTGGCATCGATATCCGTGCCCTCAGTAGGCATGGTCGTACTGTCGAAGCGTTGACCGGGGATGGCTGCGCCGTTGTCGATATCGGCGACAGCGTCGCCAAGCTGTCTGAGTGGCGCGCAGTGGGGGGCGGAAAGTGTTTTCTCGTAGGCAGCGAGATCGAGGGGGCGCATCCACTTGGTCTGATTGGCCGGGTCCTGCATGCGCTCGCGTGTCCGAGCGGTCCACTGCGCGTTGGAGTAGGCGATGTGCAGCTGATGCTGGCGCGGATACAGCACGTGGTTTGTGCTCACGCCGCATGCAAGTGGTTGATCACTTGGCTCGGCTTCACTGGTCACTTTGCTGAAGCCAGCGCCGGTTATCTGGTATTCGTCCAGCGTGTTCGTGGTGTGGTCTAACACATACAGCCAGCCATCGCGCAGCTGCCGCAGGGTGTAGGAGCGTTGGCTGAGAGCGGGTAAGGTTTGATGGCCCTGCCAGTCCGAGGGAATAGGGTTGGGGCCGGCCTGATCTGGACTCTCCGCGGCCTGATCAAGCGCATACCGCACCGGGAAGATGGCGACCTCGCGCTGCTGCAGCGGGCACTGGCCGGTGGCGCTGGCAGGTTTGTCTTCGAACGCAGCCCAGAGGCTTTCCAGTAGTGCTTGGTCCCTATGCAAGATCGTCATGGTTTCGTCCTTCCTTGGCACAGTTCATACGACGCTGCGGTAGTAGTGTTGTATCTGCTGATCAGGTGTTTGCGCTGGCGGAACTTGCTGTTCAGCGAGCCATCGCTGATAAGACCCTTGCGGGGCGGCGGCAAAGTCATTGCCTTCACACAGGCTGACGTCGCACCAGACTGCGAAACTGCGCTCGGTGGTCAGGCCGCAGGCTGAGGCGTCCGCAAGGCGTGCGTTAAGCCAGTCATCCAGGGCGCCCTCTGGCATGCTCGACAGCACCGCAGGTCGATGCTGTTGCAGCCAGCGGTAAAGCCGGCCTTTAAGCTGAAGCTGGCCGGCTTGTTCGAGGGCTGAGAGCTGTGCGCGGCCGAGTATTGAAATGCGCAGTTGTGGGTCTGCTGGCTTGGCAGCGTGACTAAAAACACGCCAGCGAGGTGACTCTTGCTGAACCGAAACGGCTGACGGCTCCGCAATATGCCATTCGCTGATCGGCCCCATAACCGCTCCAAGGGCTTCGGCGCTATAGCTGCTCAACCAGAACCACGCGACCAGCGGATCGGCATAGCGGAGCAGTGTTTCCCCACCAGTTACGTCAGCGACGCGATTGAAACCACGCAGGTGACTGACCACCGCAGCACCTGGTGCCTGGCTGCAGATCACGGTGGCGCTGGCGTGCAGTTCTGCGTCCGATTCAATGTCACGAAGGAGTGCGGAGTCGGCGTCAGCGCTGACCAATAACGGGCCAAGGTCGGCTGCTGCGTGCCAGGGTGTGTCGAAATAGAGTGGCTCGACTTCCAGTGCCTCATGACGGTTGTACAGGCGGGCCAGAGCATTGGGGTAACGGGCGCCGTCGACCAGCAGGTATCGACAGATCATGGCCCGATACCAGCGGTGTGCGCATACTGCGCGGATCCATCGTTATTTGGATATAGAGCAAGCAGCTCTGTGGCGAGTGGGGCGAACATCCGTGTTCCTTGCAATGCGATTCATACAGCGTCCGAGGGACGGTGCTCGGATGCAGGTGGCAAAGCTTAGGGACATTCGTGCGGATGGACAGTGAAAAGCGCGGAGAAATTCGAGGCAGTGCGCATTTGCTGATGAAAATGCATTAACGCAGCGGTCACGCCAGAATTGCTGAGCCTTGTCTGGCGTGGGCGTTCGCTGCGCTGGCGAGACTAGAGCGGCTCAAGCAGCGTAATTCGCTCTTCTTCAAGCAGAATGGGGGCGAAGTTGCTGATTGCGTCGCGGCGGGCTTCCGATTCTTCCCAGCGCTGCCAGGAGTGAATGTTTTGCCAAGTCACTATGATGACCCGTCTATTCGGGTGTTCCATATCTCGGAATGACTCGCCCGAGAGGAAGCCCGGTGACTGGATTGCGGCTGATAACACGCGGCGCGCAACCTCTTCGTAGGGCTGCTCCAGACCTTCTGCGATATCCCGTTGAATCAACACCTTGATCATGCTTGTTCCTTACCCACTGGGGTGTTACGTCGTTGACGACCTTCACCTCAAGTGTCGGTCGGCAGACTGCTTCTGGCAAGGACTAGAGCATTTCGGGATAATCGCTTTTTTTAAATGCGGGACTCGCCTCATGTCTGACGCCACTGCCACCCTCGATACTCAGGGCTTGATGTGCCCTGAACCGGTCATGATGCTGCACAATGCGGTGCGCGATATGACGGTTGGTGATCTGCTGCAAGTGCTCGCGACCGATCCGTCAACCCAGCGTGACATCCCGCGCTTTTGCAGTTTCCTTGGGCACGAACTGGTTGAGCAGCACGAGACTGGCGGCGTTTTTCACTACCTGATCCGCAAGGCGGGCTGACCCGCGCTCAGGGTGTCTGCCAGCCAGCTTGACCCGGTGCGGACTGGCAGGCGCCAAGCACGTCCTGCCATGCGCGCGTGTGCTCTTCGACCGCTTGCCGGTAACTCTCCCACAGCGACGCCGGCTTACCCGCCAGTTGATCCAGCGCCTGCGCCGTTGCAGGCGGAATATGCGGCACGGCCTGCAACTGCCTGATCTGCTCCGCCCAGGGCTCTCCGAGTCGCTGCAACTGCGCCAAATAGGGTTGGATTTCGCCCGCATAGAACAACACAAAAACGTTTAGCAGGATCTTTGATCGCTCTGACGGCTGATTCATCGGGCAAAGGTAGTTGGCCGGGCGTGCCCGCAGCATTGTGGTTGCCTGGTGCAGGCCGTGTCGGGTTTGCGCGAGCGCGGTGATCAGCTGACTGCTGTGTGGGCTGCGCTGCAGCGCTTGAAACAGTGGATCCAGTTCGCTGGTGGGTGGGGGAAGCTGTTCTGGCAGGGCATTACCGATGGCCGTCAGCTGCTGCAGTGCTGGCAGAGCCTCGTCAGACAATATCTCGCTCACCGCTAGTGGCTCGTTGGCGAAGCGCAGGTAGTTTTCTGTTTCGCTGCTGGCGTTAATTGCATTCCAGAATACGGCTGGCAGCTGGCTGCGCTTGCGCTCGGCGATGTCGTTGAGACTGGTCAGCAAGTCTTGTTGCTGCGGGTCGTTTTCCAGGGTGTGCCGGCAGGTGTCCAGCGCGCGGATCAGTTCGCCCTCATAACCGAGACGACTGCTCCAGGGCATGACCTTGCCAAGCACGCTGTTACGTTCGGCGATGCGCTGCTGCAGCGGCTTGCATTGATTCACATCGATCAGCAGATCCAGCAGGCTGATGCGTTCGGCGGGGATGTCGTAGAGTCGCTCACGGCGTTCGGGCAGCCGGTATTGACTGAGCTGGTTGGTATCAAACGGGGCTACGTCTTGCTTTAGGACGCGGGCAACGCGTTCCAGATAATTGTCCATCTGCCGCTCTGCGTCGGGCGTTGGCTGGCAGCCGACACAGAGCGCGGTAATGGACAGCAGAATGAGTAAGGCGGGCAATAGGCGCATGGCGCCAGTATGCCATGGGCTCAGTGATGAAGCCCCTGCTGGTAAACGGGTTTGCGGCTGACGGTGAGCAGTCGCAAACCAAGGAATAGTGCCGCACTGCTCAGGCCGACGATCAACCCGATCCAGAATCCCGCTGGGCCGCGCGCAGGCCCAAGCCAGTCAGTCAGGCCCAGCACATAGCCGGTCGGCAGGCCGATCAGCCAGTAAGCAATCATGGTCAGCAGCATTGGCAAACGGGTGTCCTGGAAGCCGCGCAGGGCGCCGGCGCAGGCTACCTGTACGGCATCGGAAAACTGGTACAGCGCAGCCAGAGCGAACAGACTGGAGGCGAGAGCCAGTACTTGCGGGTCCTGGGTATAGATCAGCGGGATCTGCCGGGCCAGCGTAAACATGATGGCGGCCGCGATGGCGGCAAACAGCAGGGCGAGCACCAGCCCGACCTTGGTTGCCAGCATGGCGTCACGAGCACCACCACGCCCAAGGTTATGGCCCACGCGTACGGTGATGGCCAGGCCTAGGCTAAAGGGCACCATGAACGCCAGCGAGGTAAAGTTGAGGGTGACCTGATGCGCGGCGACCACGATGGCGCCGAGGCTGCCGATGAGCAGGGCGATGACCGCAAACATGCTGGTTTCGGCGAACAGTGCCATCCCGATCGGAAAGCCAAGGCCGATCAGCTCGCCTTGGGTGCGTGCTTTGGGCCAGTCAAAGCGATCGAACAGGCCGCACTGGCGATACAGCGGCGAGCGCCGCAGGTAGACCAACAGGCAGCCGAGCATTGCCCACATGACGATGGCCGTAGCGACGCCGCAGCCCACAGCGCCCATGGCCGGGAAGCCAAGCTTGCCGTAGACCAACACGTAATTGGCAGGCACGTTGATTGCCAAACCAATAAAGCCGATCAGCATCGCCGGTTTGGTGCGTGACAGCCCGTCGCTCAGACCACGCAGTGCCAACATCACGCCCACGGCAGGGAAGCCGAGGGAAATGGCCAGCAGATAGTTCAAGGTGACCGGTACCAGCGCAGGGTCGACCTGCATCCAGCCCAGTACCGGCCGCATCAGGTTGAGAAACACCATGCAGCCGCAACCGATGATCAGGCCGAGCCAGGCGCCCTGACGCACCAGTGCGCCGGTCTCGCTGATGCGACCGGCGCCGTTGGCTGCGGCGACCTTGGAGGTGACGATCATCATCACCCCGGTCAGAAACAGCAGGGTCGGAATCCAGAACGAGTTGCCCAGTGCCACGGCCGCCAGCGCCTCGGCGCTGACGCGTCCGGCCATTGCCGTGTCGACAAAGCCCAGCAGCGTGTGCGCCAGCTGCGCCGCGATGATCGGGAGCACCAACGCAATCAGTGCGCGCAGTTCTGTTACAATGCGCGCCCGAGCGGGGAAGGGGGGAGTGCTGGTCATTCGGGCTGGACCTGACGTCAAAACCGCTCATGCTAGCAATTTGCGGAATATTGTCCAGCGGCACTAGCGCGGTGCTTGCCGATGTTTCGCCTTGCGTCTGTTTGGGCGCCTGTGCCCAGTTATCCGGTACCCATGGTTTTCAGCATGCATCACGACTGTCAGGACCTTATTCGTCTGTTCGACGAATGCTTTCTAGCAGACCTCAATACCTGCCTGTTGGGCGGCTACCCCGAGCCGGAATATCTGCCTGCCGACGCTGAGCATCCGCATCACCGTATTCTGTTTACCCGAGATTATTTCCGCAGTGCGTTGCACGAAGTTGCCCACTGGTGTGTCGCCGGCCCCGAACGCCGGCTGCTGCCGGACTTTGGCTACTGGTACGCGCCGGACGGGCGCACTGCTGATCAGCAGCGTACGTTTGAGCAGGTTGAGGTCAAACCGCAGGCGTTGGAGATGATCTTCTGTTTGGCCGCTGGCCATCGCTTTGACGTCAGCACCGACAACCTCAGCGGCGAACAGACCGATCCTGCGCCTTTCCGCGCCAAGGTACACGCCCAGGCGCAGGTGTATCTGCGTGAGGGTATGGGGCAGCGCCCGACCCGGTTTGCGCAGGCGCTGCTCGACGCCTATCAGCCGGGGCGTGCGCTCGACCTCGGTCTTTTTCAGACAGTGGCGGCGGCCTAAACCGTCATCGGTATAACCTGGGCGCCGCGTGGTATGCGCGGCGCAATCGACTCAGGTGCGCTGAGCGCATCGGGCGCCAGGTATTGCAACACGGCGTCGCGGGTCTGCACCCAGGCCTCGCGGCTTTCCATGTCCAGAAAATGCCCGGCACCGTGCACGGTGGCGAACTGGCTTCGGCGAACATAGCGGTTGAAGTCACGCGCGTCTTCGACGCTGGTGTAACGGTCCAGATCCCCATTGACGAACAGAATCGGCACGTCGATATCGGCGCTGCCACGTAGGTAGCAGCGTGTGTCCTGGGTCAGTACCTGGCTGACGTGGAAAGCCATCTGCTGATACTCGTGCTCTTCGAGGCTGATGATGTGGCGGAAGTTGAAGCGTTTCACCAGTGAGGGCAGGTACTCGCCGATGGTCGAGTTGAGCAGGTCGCCGAGTTGGCGGCGCTCGGCATTGAGCAGCAGGTCGATGCCGCGCTCCAGATAGGCACGCATCGCTGAATTGATTACCGGCGAGAAAGCCAGCACGACCGCCTTCTTGATTCGGGCCGGGCGTTGGGCCAAGGCCAGCAGGGCTGAGGCTCCGCCCCATGAAAACGACATCAGGTGATCGGCCTGATAGTGCTCAATCAACTCAAGCAGAATGCCGGCTTCCTGTTCCTTGGTAATCGGTCGGCGGTTGCTGTTCAGCGGTTTGGATTGGCCCGCATAGGGCTCATCAAACAGCACCACATTAAAGTGTGGCTGCAGGTAGCGCACGGTCTGCGCGAAGGATGCCGTCGTCGCCAGCGACCCGTTGACCAGAATGACCGTGCCGCGCGGCGCCGGGCTGGCGTAATAGTGGGTGTGGATACTGAACTGTCCTAGTGTTTCTACAACGTTGTGTTCTGCTTTCATGTTCCCTGTCTCCGGAATTGGCTGGA
Organism: Halopseudomonas sp.; assembly: GCF_038130085.1. Lineage (NCBI taxonomy): Bacteria > Pseudomonadati > Pseudomonadota > Gammaproteobacteria > Pseudomonadales > Pseudomonadaceae > Halopseudomonas > Halopseudomonas sp. The sequence goes on from NZ_JAYPMU010000019.1 coordinate 42,925, forward strand.
CCCGGCCGCCGCTGGCGGGTCATACAGGGCAGTTGCAGGCAAATGGCCGTAAACAAGCAAAATCGCCACGCCGGTCGTAGCTCGACCGCTGTGATTGTGGTTATGGCGACAGGGTGGTGAGGACAGTCCCGGGGGCGGCGCAGTGGGTGGTGCGTCGGTGCTCCCGTTACTCAGGCAGGTCCTGCAAAGGTGAGGCATGGCCTCAAAAAACGCTTGGAATCATTATCAGACCGAAAAGTCACATTCGGACTGTGGTTTTCAGTTAAGCAGGGGCGGTGTCTCGGCGCAAGCAGTTGTTGCATCAAGGCGACAAAATGCGCGTCCGGGTGGACGCGCCGTCGCAGACCCTCGACAATGCTCTGCGTTCTTTTTTGCCAAGTGATCCTTCATGCATATCGTTGCCGATGAAAATATCCCCCTGCTGCAGGCCTTCTTTGCTGATCAAGGTCGGCTGACTACGCTACCCGGACGCTCTATTCGTCGCGAGCACCTGCTGGATGCGGACGCCTTGCTGGTACGCTCGGTGACACGCGTAGATCCGGCGCTGCTCGAAGGCACACCGGTGCAGTTTGTGGGTACCTGCACCATCGGTACCGATCATTTGGATCTGCCGGGGTTGGCGGCGGCCGGTATTCAGGTCGCCAGCGCGCCTGGGTGCAATGCGCGCGGGGTGGTCGAGTATGTGCTCAGCTGCCTGCTGACCCTGTCCGAGCGCACCGGCCAGCCATGGCGTGAGCGCCGGGTCGGTATTGTCGGCGTCGGCGAGGTCGGCAGTCGTCTGGCCGCGACGCTCGGTGCGCTGGGGGTGGAATGTGTTCTCTGTGATCCGCCGCGGGCAGCGCGTGGTGAGTCGGGCTTTGTCGATCTGGACACCTTGCTGGCGCAGGTTGATGTGGTCAGCTGTCACGTTCCGCTGACCCGTAGCGGCTCGCACGCGACCTGGCACCTGCTTGATGCGCCAAGACTGATGGCCCTGCGACACGGCACCTGGTTGATTAACAGCAGCCGCGGCCCGGTCATCGACAACCATGCGTTATCTGCGTTGCTGACTGAACGGTCTGATCTGCAGGTAGCGCTGGATGTGTGGGAGCTGGAGCCGCAGGTGGACATCGCCCTGCTCAAGCAATGCGCGTTGGGTACGCCGCACATCGCAGGCTACAGTCTGGATGGCAAATTGCGTGGTACCGAGCAGATTTATCGAGCTTGGTGTTGCCACCGTGGTGAGGAACCGCGGTTGAGTTTGCCGGCACTGGCGCCGGACGCCGGATGTGCGCAGTTGCAGTTCAGCGCCCAGACGCCGGCGCAGTGGATGCTGGAAAAAGCCTTGCGGCAGGTGTACGACGTGCGTGATGACGATGCGCGGTTTCGGGCTGTGATGATGCCGCTGGCTGGTCAGAGCACAGGCGCTGCATTTGATGCGCTGCGCAAGGATTACCCGCTGCGCCGCGAATGTCCGCAGGTACAGATTCTGCAGGCGGAGGGAGAAGGGCAGGCCGCGTTGTTGGCGGCCGCCGGATTCAGTGTGTAAAGCGCGGTTGCGCTGCCACCCATTGACGGTCCAGCGCCTCGCAGGCTTGCTGAATCATCTGTTCGGTGATGGCGACTTCGCGACCCGCGTCATCGATGATAAAACCACCGACGCTATGGGCCGGGTGAACCAGAATCTCGGCGCTTTCACGGCTCGGTTTCAGGGCAGGCACGTTCATGGTTGTCTCCCGTTATCAGTCAGGTTCAGCCGCTTGAGCAGCTGAACGCAGGATATGGCATTGCCATGACGGATTTGTGACATGGAAAACCCCGTAGCAGAGCAGCACAAGACGCTTTTTCGAATTGGCTTGATCATCAATCCACTGGCCGGTGTTGGCGGTCGCGCAGCCCTCAAGGGTTCGGATGGTGTCGCGGAGCAGGCGTTGGCGATGGGCGTCGAGCCGCAGGCCCACAGTCGTGTGCGGCAGGCTCTGGCGCCGTTGCTGCCGCTGCGCGGGCGCATCCAACTGTTGGCTGCGCCGGGCGTCATGGGCGCCGACTTGCTCACCGATATGGGTTTTGATTGCGAGGTGGTGGGGGCGTTGTCTCGCCCGCCTGAGACATCGGCAGAAGATACTGAAGCCATCGCACGGCAGATGAGCGAGCAGGGCGTTGATCTGTTGCTGTTCGCGGGTGGCGACGGCACCGCGCGCAATATCTGTAATCAGCTCGATGGCCGCCAGCTGGTGCTGGGCATTCCGGCTGGGGTGAAGATTCACTCCGGAGTCTATGCGGTCAACCCGCGGGCGGCGGGTGAGCTGGTTGCGTTGTTGGTGCAGGGCGAACTGATCCGCTTGCGTGAAGCCGATGTGCGCGACATCGACGAACAGGCCTTTCGCAATGGCCAGGTACGCACGCGCCATTACGGCGAGCTATCGGTACCGGAAGAAGGACGCTTCGTGCAGCAGGTCAAACAGGGAGGGCGCGAGGTCGAAACGCTCGTACTCGACGATATCGCGGCGGGTCTACAGGAAGAACAGGACGACGGCACCGGCTGGATTCTCGGGCCGGGCTCGACCACCCTGGGCTTGCTTGAGGCCATGGGGCTCGAAGGCACGCTGCTGGGTATCGATGTTCTGCGCGACGGCGAACTTATTTTGCGGGATGCGACCGAGCAGCAACTCTGGGGGGTGGTCGAGCAGGGCGGCGACTGGCGCATTTTGGTGACCGCCATCGGTGGGCAGGGCCATATCCTGGGGCGGGGAAATCAGCAACTGTCGCCGCGCATTATCCGAGCGGTTGGATTGGAAAACCTGCTGGTGGTTGCCACCAAGACCAAACTGCGCAGCCTCGCCGGACGCCCCTTTCTGGTCGACACCGGGGACAGCGCGCTCGACAGTGAGTTGAGTGGCTTACGCCGGGTGCTCAGTGGTTATCGTGAGGAAATGCTGTACCCGGTTAGCTGGAAGGCCGAGTAAGCTGGGACACAATGGTGTGGATGGGGGAGCGTTCCGCTAACCGGTCCGCGGACACGCTGGCCCGTTATCTTGGCAGGGCACGTTTTCGTTACAGGGCAGTAATGAATAGACGCGATATCAAAAAGGCTCATGAGCAGAGCGTCCTGCGCTCCTTCAAGCGTTACCTGGAGGGTGTCGGGCGGGCGTTGCAGATTGTTGGCTATCCGGACCCGCCGGATGCGGTCGTCGTGCTTGATGGCAGGCCGTGCTGGATCGAGATAACCGATGCCTTTATCGGTGCCGACTTCGCCCGCAGTTTGACCAGTTTTGCGGCTGACGATGTGGAGTACATTCCTGCCGGGCGTGAGGCCGCTGTTAACCCGGAAGAAAACTTTGCCGATGAGGTAGTCGCAGTAGTCGAGAAAAAGTACGCAAAGGCCTCGATTACCGAGGTGTACCAGGGCAGCGGCGCGGGCATCCTACTGGTAGGTCTGTATTCGCCGTTTATCTTCGAGCGCGAGGTTACCCAGATTGTTGATCTGCTCTCAGCGGTACGGCGGCAGCACGATGGCCGGTTCAGCGAGCTGTATGTGTATAACGCGGTCCATGACTTTTTTCTGGTTCCCTGAGTCGAGGCTGTGATGAAGCGGCTGCTGTTGTTACTTTGTCTGCTGTACCCCGTGGCGTCCAACGCCGCCTGCGTTGTGCTACTGCATGGTCTGGCGAGAACGTCGAATTCCATGGAGACAGTGCAGAAGGCGCTGGCGGAGCAGGGTTATCAGACGGTCAACGATGGCTATCCATCGCGCGATCATGCGGTTGAACAACTTGCTGAACTGGCCATCGCGCCTGCTATTGCCAAATGCTCCGCCGAAGAGCCAATCCACTTTGTTACCCATTCTTTGGGCGGGATTTTGGTTCGTCAGTATCTGAGCGAGCATGATATTGAAAACCTCGGGCGGGTTGTCATGCTCGGCCCACCTAATGGTGGCAGCGAGGTGGTTGATGAGCTTGGCGATGTTCCCGGATTTCACTTCATCAACGGTGATGCCGGAATGCAGCTCGGTACCGGCGAACTGAGTGTCCCCAGGCGTCTGGGTAAGGCCAATTTTGATGTCGGCATCATCGCCGGTACGCGCAGCGTGAATCTGATCCTGTCTACACTCATTCCGGGACCAAACGACGGTAAGGTGTCGACGGAAAACGCCAAGCTCGGAGGGATGCGCGATTACATCGAGCTACCGGTCACCCACACTTTCATGATGAGCAACAAGCAGGTTATCGAACAGGTTGTTATCTATCTGCAAACTGGTCGTTTTGATCATCACGCCAATCTTTAGGCGTCTCTTCGGTTAGTTCGTTTCGACTCCCCCCATTAAGTGCTCGCGTCAGGATCGGCAGCTGATCTTGACCAAGTTGGCATGTCTATTTACGTCAAAAGTGTGATGTGCCGAGAAAGACAGCACGTTAATTTGGGCCGCGCGGAGACTAAGCCGCAGGTATTTTAGCTATGACATGGCGGAATAGACCCGCTACACAGGAGTGACGTTTATGAAAATCGGACCTTTTGTGCGCCTTCCAAGGACGCGTAATGGTTTGCTGTTGGTGCTGCTATTGCCGGCGACTTTGTTGATGACCGGCTGCCCAGGTTACGCCCTCGTGCCGCCTGGCTCGGGCGCCTACATGGAGCAGGCGTCGACGGATCCGGAAAAGATCGCTAGGCAGATGGAGGAGGCGATGAATATGCAGCTGACCGATTCGGAACGCCAGGAGTTAGTGGCACAGCTGACAGATAAAACCACCTACGAGCTTTTGTACCTCAGTCAGAATGTGGCTGCGCTCGCCGAGTTGCGTCAGAGCGAGAATGACAACGACCCTCGTGTAGCGGCTGCAAAAAACCTGAAAACGCCTGATGGCATGACTCCGCTGCAATATCTTCAGCAGTTGATGACCACTTCGTTTGGCAGTTCGTCGCTTGGTTGAGGAGGGGGACATCCCCATGAATTCAAAAGTTATGCTCGCTGGTGTGCTCACCATTGCTCTTGGCACTGTTCCGGTAGCGACAGCAGAAGACGCCGCTCAGCGGTCCGGCAACCTTGACGCCATGTACGCCCTGATCGACGGCATCACCAACGGTACACTGACTGAGAGCGAGGTGCGCGCATTGGTGGCGCCATCCACCAATCAGTATCCGTATTCGGTGTGGGCGCAGTACCAGCGCAGTAGCGTGAAGGATGACCGAGGCGTGCTTGGCAAAGAGGCTGACAGTGACACCTACGCCACTGGTATCGATTACCGACTTAACTCACGTACCGTGCTGGGCATCGGTATTTTGCATCAAGATGTAGAAATGGAATCGGACGTTAGCCCTGCACCTCTTGGCGGCTACACGGATGTGGACAACGACGGTAACGGCTTGATGCTCTATGGCAGTTATGTCCTGAACAACGGGTTGTTGGTGGACGGCAGCTTCAGCTACGTTCGCACCAACGTCAGCATTACCGACGGATCCGCTTTCGCCGACCCCACTCAGAAGTCGACCGACTCAACTGACTACGCCCTGGCGGTTGGTATCAGCGCGCCCGTACTGCCGGTAGCCGAGCGAATCTGGTTGGACGCAAGAGCTTCTTTTACCCATGCTTGGGGTGAGCAGGATAGCTTTTATGATGTCTTCGACCGCCGGCATGACGGTCAGGATTATCAGGTTGGCACGCTCGGCGTCACCAGTAACCTGAACTATCGCGTCAATGAGTGGTTCATTCCGTACGCTGGAGTCAATGTGGGGTACGACCTCTACTCGGATGCTGCCGACCCTGACGATGTGTTGAACCCCGGCGGCTGGTCTGCCACTGAGGTGCCGAACCAAGGTGAACGTGACGAGTTTTCTTATGGTTATCAGGTCGGCGTCTATAGCCCGCTATCGGATACCTTTTCGGTTGCGGCCAGCTTTGCCGATACGCGTTGGGGCAGTGAGCTGAAGGTCCGCTCCCTGGCCGTTACTGGGCGATTGCTTTTCTGACATTCCCCGTTGTGTGTGGCATTTGAGCCGGGCAGCATTTTGCTGCCCGGCTTTTTTTGCGAAGTGCTGCCGTTGCCCTGCGCAAGGGCGCTTTACCAGGATGCTCGGCCGGGTTACCGTCGGGTGACCTCCACCACATGGATCGGCAGCATGGATGGTGACGTTCCAGCTTTATTCGGTTCTGAGCGCATGCTGACGGTGCCCTCTGCGGGAACTGGTGCAGCATGTGATCTGTTTTCCAGCGTTTGCGCACGGCCAAATCTGCTGATTTCAGGCAACCGGCGAGTCCGCGTATATGTTTGAATTCTGGCGTCGCTACCGACTACGCAAGGCGTTTCAGCGTTACGTCCAAATACTTGGTCCTGCGCTGGTTAGACGTTATGGTCCGCTGGATCAGTTTACCGTTGCGCAAATCCAGGCTACTGCTGGAAGCCTGAAACTTGACCTGCGCTTCATTGCCTATGCGGTCGCTCTGTATCGGCAAGATGCGTCGGAAAACACCGTCAATCTACTGCGGCTGGATCAGCCGTTTCTTGATCTGCTCAGGGCGGAAATTGCCGAAGCATTCTTCGATGGGGATGTTGGCTACAGCGCCCAAGCGGTATTGGCGCTCAGCACAAAACCTGGATGGCAGGGTGGGCCCGTGCCGGACTGGCTGGAGAACAGTCGGGGGCGTATCAGTCTTTAGTAGTTCCTGTTGGCTGTATTCGGGGCGACCATGATTACCTATGTTGAGTTCGATGAGGACTGGCAGGTGATTGGGGGGGGGGCAATAGAAGCTGCACTGTCGAAGCGTGCGATGCAGGTCGCTCGGACAGAGCTGACAGATGACTGCCAATGGAGTCGGCGGGGAAGTGAGCTACGGGCGGCCGTTTAGCAGAGCTGCGCCACAAGTACTCAGTAACACAGAATCAGCATAAGGAAGGGAACATGAAGAACAATCTGGATTTGCAGGTCGTGAGCGCTTTGCAGGCTGGCCGCAAGGTTGAAGCGATCAAGCTGCTGCGCGAGGAACGCGGAATTGGCTTGAAGGAGGCGAAAGAGATAGTCGACAGCTATTGTGAAGAGCATGGCCTGAGCAGTTCTTCGCAGACCTCGGGTGGCGCAGGCGGGTTGGTACTGGTTGGGGTGTTGGTAGTCGTTGGCTATCTGGTCTACCGCTATGTGCTTGGATCGCCCGCGGGTTAATACGATATGGGACTAGGTTGCGAGGAGACATAAGATGACGTTTCTGCAGAAGTACTCTGAGTACAGTTACGCAGCGTTTCGGATCGTGACCGCGTTTCTGTTCCTGTGTCACGGGACTCAAAAGTTGTTCGGTTTTCCTGCCGAGTTTCCCTATCCGCTCAACGCGATGACCACCAGTGCGGCCGTGATCGAACTGGTTGCCGGCGTGCTGATTATGGTGGGGTTCTATTCCCGCTACGCGGCATTTATTGCCAGCGGCACGATGGCAGTGGGGTACTGGATGGTGCATGGCTTGAACCATCCGTTTCCGCTTGTTAATGGTGGTGAAATCACTGCGTTTTACTGTTTTGCCTTCCTGTATATGGCGACCAAGGGGCCCGGGATCTGGGCTCTCAATGACAAGTAACGGCAGGCGCGGTAATAAAAAACGGGGTCAGGCGTAAACCTGATCCCGTTTTTGTTTAGCGCTGATGGCTTAACGGTAGTTGCCAGCACGCAGGGCGGCGATGCGCTCATCCAGCGGGGGGTGGCTCATCAGCAGGCCCGCCAAACCGTTCTTCAGGCCGCCGTTGATGCCGAAGGCGGTCATCTCGCCTGGCATCTCGACCGGAATACCCTGTTCAGCTTTGAGGTGTTCCAGCGCCGCGATCATGGCGCCTGCACCTGCCAGCTGGGCGCCGGCGGCATCGGCTCGGAACTCACGCTGGCGTGAAAACCACATGACGATGATGCTGGCCAGAATGCCCAGGACCAGTTCGGCAAAGATGGTCGCGATGAAGTAGCCGATGCCCGGGCCTTCGCCTTCGTTCTTGAATACCGCGCGGTCGACGAAGTTACCGATGATGCGGGCGAAGAACATTACAAAGGTGTTCACCACGCCCTGAATTAGCGACAGGGTGACCATATCGCCGTTGGCCACGTGACCGATCTCGTGGGCCATGACCGCCTTAACCTCGGCGGGGCTGAAGCGCTGCAGCATGCCTTCTGAGACGGCAACCAGCGACGCGTTCTTGTTCCAGCCGGTGGCAAAAGCGTTCGGCGCGCGGGAGGGGAAGATCGCCACTTCCGGCATGCCGATACCGGCGGTGCGCGCCAGTTCTTCTACCGTATTGACCAGCCAGCGTTCCTGCTGAGTCTGCGGCTGTTCAATGACGCGGGCGCCGGTGCTGCGCTTGGCCATCCATTTGGACAGAAACAGCGATACAAAGGAACCGGCGAAGCCGAACACGGCACAGAAGATCAGCAGCGACTGCAGGTTCATGCCACCTTGGCCGTCATGGACGCTACCAACGCCCAGCAGACTCAGGGTAACACTGGCAACCAGAATGACTGCTACGTTGGTAGCCAGGAACAACAGTATGCGCATCATGGGGATATCAAGTCCTATCGAATGAAATCAGGGTGTTACAGCCACCCACTCGTGGGCATGGCTATTTGCATGAGGCTTATATTGGGCGAAAGCCGGCGTCTTTCAACGGCCACTCTATGACAAAACGTGTCGTGCCCAGGTTCCGTGGCGAATGCCTGTGGTCAGCGGCGGAAGCACTGCTGTACGGCGTCGAATATTTCGTTGCTTGATCCGCTGTGCAGCGCGTCGCGCAGGCGTTGGGCAAGCGTCGCTCGCTGGCGTGCGACACTGGCTGGCAGTTCGGGCTGCACGCGCTGTGGATCCGGAGCCGAGAGCAACGTGAAAGCGCGCTCGGTCAAACAGCACTGATCGATGGCTTCCTGGCGAATGGTGTCGGTGTAACGCAGAAACCCCTCATCTGCGAGCCACAGCATGGTGCTGAAACAGGCCATGTGCCGTGGTGCGGGTACGCCGAAGGGGTCTGGTTCATGCTCGCCGATCAGGTCGACGACAAACAGGCTGCCCGGCTGGGGAAAGCGGTTGTACAGCGCCACCAGGATGCGGGCAACATCCTGGTGGAAGTCCTCGATATGCAGGTCGGCTGCCACCGGGCTTACTGCCGGTAACTCTTGAGGAAGTTGGCGATGCGGCCAATAGCCATTTCCAGATCGTCCTTGCGTGGCAGCGAGACGATGCGGAAGTGGTCGGGCCACGGCCAGTTGAAGGCGGTACCTTGAACGATGAGAATTTTTTCCTGCAGTAGCAGGTCGAGCACCATCTTCTCGTCGTTGTGAATCGGATAGACCTTCGGGTCCAGGCGCGGGAACAGGTACAGCGCGCCCTTGGGTTTGGTGCAGCTGACGCCGGGAATCTCGTTGAGCAGTTCCCATGCGGTGTCACGCTGCTCCAGCAGGCGACCACCGGGAAGGATTAGATCGTTGATGCTCTGGTAGCCGCCGAGCGCAGTCTGGATAGCGTGCTGAGATGGCACGTTGGCACACAGACGCATCGAGGCGAGGATTTCCAGGCCTTCCAGATAACTGGTGGCGTGCTGTTTCGGCCCGCTGATGATCATCCAGCCAGAGCGGAAACCGGCAACCCGGTACGACTTTGACAGACCATTGAAGGTGAGGCAAAGCACATCGGGGGCAACCGCAGCCAGCGACTCATGAACCGCGCCGTCGTAGAGAATCTTGTCGTAAATCTCATCGGCAAACAGAATCAGGTTGTGCTCTCGAGCCACCTGAGCCAGTTGCTCCAGCACCTCACGCGGGTATACCGCGCCGGTCGGGTTGTTCGGGTTGATGACCACCATCGCCCGGGTGTTGGGGGTGATCTTGCTGCGGATATCGTCGATATCCGGGTACCAGTCGGATTGCTCGTCGCACAGGTAGTGCACAGGCTTGCCGCCGGACAGACTGACCGATGCGGTCCACAGCGGGTAATCTGGTGCCGGGATCAGTACTTCGTCACCGTTGTTGAGCAGGCCTTGCATTGCCATGACAATCAGCTCGGACACCCCGTTGCCGAGGTAGATGTCGTCAATGCCGACGCCGGGGATATTCTTGGTCTGGCTGTAGTGCATGACAGCCTTGCGAGCCGAGAACAGGCCGCGGGAGTCGCTGTAACCCTGGGCGGTAGGCAGGTTGAGGATGACGTCCTGGAGGATTTCCTCCGGCGCCTCGAAACCAAAGGGTGCAGGGTTGCCAATGTTCAACTTGAGAATGCGGTGACCTTCTTCCTCGAGGCGCTTGGCGTGCCGCAGAACGGGCCCGCGAATGTCGTAGCAGACATTGGCCAATTTGTTGGACTTGCTAACCTGCATGGTGCTTACCTTGTCAATCCAGGGCTGAGTAGGGTGTGTCGGGGAGGCGGGTGGAGACTTCCCTGAGCGCGCTTAAAGCGCTCATCATACGTGGTGCGTGGGCGAGTGTGAAAGCCCGATTATGGTTATCCGGAGTGTTATTCATGAACAAAATCAACAAGAGCGAAGCCGAGTGGCGCGAGCAGTTGTCAGATACCCAGTTTCAGGTCTGCCGTCTGAAAGGAACCGAGCGACCATTTACCGGTGCCTACTACCGCAACAGCACCCCTGGGGTGTACCACTGCATCTGCTGCGAAGCGCCGTTGTTTGATACAGACACGCAGTTTGATGCTGGCTGCGGCTGGCCGAGCTACTACCAGCCAGTGCGGCCCGACGTTGTGGAGGAGCACGAGGACTTCAGCCACGGTATGCACCGCATTGAGGTCACCTGTGCGCAGTGCGACGCGCATCTTGGGCATGTGTTCCCGGACGGTCCACCGCCAACCGGTTTGCGCTACTGCATCAACTCGGTTTGCTTGCGATTGGAGCCGCGGGAAGCTTGATTGATTGTGCGCAACTTTGTTGACATAAATTGATTTGCCGCTACGCTTGAGGCTCGGGCTTAAATCACGTTATCCAAGGAAGCGCTCATGAGTACGTTGCTGGACATTCCCTGCACCACGATCGACAACCGCGAGTCTTCCCTCGCCGAGTTGGGCGGCAAGGCCTATTTGGTGGTCAATACCGCCAGCAAGTGTGGCTTTACCCCACAGTACAAGGGCCTTGAATCGCTCTGGCAGGATTACCGTGATCGTGGTCTGCAGGTGACCGGTTTTCCATGCAACCAGTTTGGCGCTCAGGAGCCTGGCAGCAGCGACGAGATCAGCCAGTTTTGCGAGCTGAATTACGGTGTCAGTTTCCCGCTGTTCAAAAAGGTCGACGTTAACGGCAGCAACGCCCACCCGCTGTTTGTCGAGCTGAAAAAACAGGCGCCGGGCCTGCTGGGCAGCAAGGGCATCAAATGGAACTTCACCAAGTTTCTGGTTGATGGTCAGGGCAAGGTAGTCAAGCGCTACGCGCCGACTACTGCACCCGATCAGCTGCGCGCGGATATCGAGGCGCTGTTGTCGTGAGCGCAACGCGCAACCCGGACGAGCTGGATGGGCTGCTGGCGCTGGATAACCAGCTGTGCTTTGCGCTGTATGCCGCCTCGCGCGCGCTGATGCGTACTTACCGCCCACTGCTTGAACCACTCGGGCTGACCTATCCGCAGTATCTGGTAATGCTGGTGCTCTGGGAGTGGCAGCGTGAGCCGCCAGCGCACCCCGGCGTCAAGGCGCTCGGTGAGCGACTGCAGCTGGATTCGGGTACGCTCACACCGCTGCTCAAACGACTGGAAGCCCAAGGGCTGATTCAGCGTGAGCGCGTCAAGGGTGGTGACGAACGCCAACTGCAGGTCAGCCTGACGGCCGCGGGAGTGCTGCTGCGCGAGCAGGCCGGTGAGGTACCGCGGGCGTTGATGTGCAGTATGGGTATGAGTGCCGAGCAGGTGCGGGTGTTGCGCAGCGGGCTGGATCAGTTGTTGATGGATCTGCAGGAGTAGGTCACTCGGCGGGCTTCAGCCAGCGTTGCAGTACGCCTTGCAGATCTTCGCGCTTGAACGGTTTGGCAAGATAGTCGTCCATTCCCGCATCCTTGCAGCGCTGTCGATCCTCGTGCAAGGCGTTGGCGGTCAGGGCTACGATCGGCAGGTTGTGCCAGCGTGGGTCGGCGCGCATCCGGCGGCTGGTTTCGTAGCCATCCATTACTGGCATATTGCAGTCCATTAGCACCAGGGCGTAGTCCTGTTCAGCCAACTTGGCGAGCGCGATCTCACCGTGCTCGGCCAGGTCTACTTCAAAGCCCAGGCGGCTAAGCATCCCCTTGGCGACCATCTGGTTGACCGCATTGTCTTCTACCAGCAGCAGGCGCTGACCGGTGCCGAGGGGCTGCTGAGCCGCGCTTTGCTCGCCGCTTGGTTGCGCTTCAAACAGACTGTCGATGGCGCGCGCAAGGCGATGGCGCGGCGGCGGCGTTGCGACTTGTTGGCGAACGTGGCAGGCCTCAGCCCTAACCGCATCGAGCTGCTGACCGTAACTGCAGATCAGCAGGCGCGGGATATCCGGCGCCACCTCGCGTAACCGTTCAGCCAGCAGCGGGCTATCGATCAGCCAGCAAGCTGCGCTTGGTAACCTTGTTGGCAGCGCTTCATCCGCAGAGTAGTCGACGCGCTGACAGGCCATCTTCCAGCTTTCTAGCAGCCGTTGCAGGGTGCCGCCTTGCAAATGGCCGCGTTGGTTCCAGATGAGTACGGAGCAGGGCTGAGGGCGCTTGTAGCGGGGGGCTTGCTCGTGCCGCAACAGTGGCAGACGTACGCTGAAAGTGCTGCCTCGTCCCTGGGTGGACTCAACGCCCAGCTCGCCGTGCATGGCCTCGGTCAAGCTCTTGCACAGTGTCAGACCAAGGCCAGTGCCACCGAAGCGGCGCGAGATCTGCGCGTCGGCCTGGGTGAACGGTGAGAATATCTCGTTGATTGCCTGCTCCGGGATGCCGATACCCGTGTCGCTTACGCTGATGCAGACCTGCTGTTGCTCGCCCTCGCTGCGTTCTACCGTGAGGCGCAGGGCAACGTGCCCTTGTTCGGTGAACTTCAGCGCGTTGGATAACAGGTTGCTGATGATCTGGCGGATGCGCGTCGGGTCGCCCAGCAGCAGGCCAGGCAAGGCCGGGTCGATTTCGCAGATCAGCTCGATATCCTGCTTGCCGGCGTTCTGCGATAGCAGGCTAGCGGTTTCTTCCAGCAGGGCGCCGAGGTCGAACGGAATTTGCTCGAGTTGCAACTTGCCCGCCTCGAACTTGGACAGGTCGAGAATGTCGTTGAGCAGCGCGACCAGAACCTTGCCTGAGTCATAGGCGATAGACAGCTGCTGGCGTTGCTCGTCATTGAGTGCGCTGTCCAGGGTCAGTCCGATCATACCGAGCAAGCCGTTGATGGGGGTGCGGATCTCATGACTCATGTTGGCCAGGAAAGCAGAACGTGCACGGGCCATATCGAGGGCGGCTTCGCGGGAGGCTTCCAGCTCACGGTTGGACTCGCGCAGCTGGGCGTTGGTGTGCTGCAGCTCGGTAGTGCGCGACTCAACAATGCTCTCAAGCTCTTCAAGGTACTTGCGCAGGCGCTCCTCGGCTCGGAGTTTCTGGCGCAGGTTAACGTCGATGCTCTGCAGCTGGCGGTTGATTACCTCGACCAGTGCGCCAATCTCGTCCCGCTCGTGGCCATCGGGGCAGGGTAAGCGGCTGCGCTCGCCCTCGGTCTTCATGTTCAGCAAATCGTTGATCAGGTGAACCAGCGGCTTGGTCAGCATGGCGTAGAACAGCACCATCAGAATGAGCGACAGCACCAGGCTGAGCACGAAGCCCGACAGCATGGTCAGCCCGGCGCGACGCAGGAAGCTTGCGCCCTGATAGAACGTATCGACCTCGATAACGAGATGCCCAAGCAGCTCGTTCGGTGCGTGTTCGACATACAGCGGCTGGGAGTAATCGCGCCGGCGGCCGAACAGTGCATCGCTGACGGCGCGATAGCCGCTGTTCGCCATCGGACGGCTGACGCTGGCCAGTGCTATGCCGTTGTTGTCGATAATCTCTGCGCGCACCACCTCTGGAGCTTCCAGCAGGCCATTCACCAGTTCCAGGGCCAGTTCGGCATCAATGTTGTAGGCGATGCGCGAGGCGGGGCTGAGGCTGACATTGATCTGGGCCTGCACCTCCTGATCGATCAGGGCGTCTTCTGAGCGGTAGTCGACGATGACCTGAATCAGACTCAGCAGCGTGCCGAGAATGAACGCGGCCAGTACGCTGAGCCGCGCCTGTTTGAATGACAATCTGTTGGTGAAGCGAATATCCATGGCGGGGCGTCGAGTCCGTTGGCGTCCTTTGCTGAGCTTAGCGCAATTGTTGGCAGTATGATGGCCCTTCGCTGCGCTATTGGTGACGGTGGCGCTGGCGTGGCATTCTTGCACGTTTGACGGGCTGAGGAGAAACCCATGTCGGGCGTCAGTAGCGAGCAGTTCATGCAGCGGGTTGTTGAGTTTATCGAGCGTTTTGAGCGCACCCTGCCGGAAGCGCCAGCGTCGGTCGACTGGGACACTACCTTCGCCGCTCGCTGGAGTATGGAGGGGCAGCGCTGCCAGTTGCGTCCCTTACAAGTCAGTCTGAGCTTGCGGCTGGACGACCTGGTAGGCGTGGAGCGGCAAAAACAGTTGTTACAGGCCAACACGGGACAGTTTGTACGTGGTTTGCCTGCGAACAATGCGTTGCTCTGGGGCGCGCGCGGTACGGGCAAGTCGTCACTGGTGCGCGCATTGCTGAGCGAGTACGCCGCGCAGGGGATGCGTCTGATCGAGGTAGACAAAGCTGATCTGGTGCATCTGTCGGCATTGCTGCCGCTCCTGGCCGGACAACCCTGGCGCTTTGTCCTGTTTTGCGATGATCTGGCTTTTGAAGCGGATGACAGTGGCTACAAGGCTCTGAAGACGGTGCTTGATGGTACTGTCGAAGCCAGCCCGGAGAACATTCTGCTCTACGCCACCTCCAACCGTCGACACCTGTTGCCCGAGCACAACAGCGACAACCTGTCGGCAAAGCAGGTTGATGGTGAAATTCATCCGGGTGAGGCAATTGAAGAGAAGATCGCGCTGTCAGATCGCTTTGGGCTCTGGGTGTCGTTTTATCCGTTCAGCCAGGACCACTATCTCGCGGTAGTGCAGAAGTGGCTTGGGCAACTGGCTGCCGAGCATGGCTTGCAATGGCAATGGGATGACGCGCTGCAGCTTGAGGCAGTGCGCTGGGCGACCGGGCGGGGCAACCGCAACGGGCGTTGCGCGTACCAATTTGCGCGCTCTTGGGTAGGGCGTCAGTTGCTCGGCAACTGACGCTGAGTCATCACGGCCGCTTACATGCGGCCGCTGAGCTTGGCTACCAACTGATGCTCAGCCGGAAGCAGAGCCGAGACGCTCTCGCGGGCGGTAACCCGGCTGAGCAAGGACGACAGTCCCGGCCAGCGCTGCTCGTCGACAAGCTCTCCGCCGTGGGCCATGTTTATCAGCTGACAGACCACTGCGATATCGGCCAGGCTGAATTGCTCGCCAAGGAAGAACTTCTGCTCGCCAAGCTCCCCCTCCAGATAGTCAAACAGCGGTGGCAGGTGCTTGGTCAGTGATGCTTGCACCCGTGCCTCATCGGCCACCTCACCAACGCTGCAGGCGACAATACGTGGGAAGAACACCCCGAAGGTGCAGTGCGGTGCCAGTTCGTAATCTGCGTACTTCTCCAGCCAGCGCACGCGGGCGGCTTGTTCGGGGGTGCTGCCGTACAGCGATGGACCGCCGCGGCTGTCTTGCAGGTACTGGCAGATTACCGCTGAGTCGGCCAGCTTCAGATCACCATCGACAATGGCCGGAATGCGCCCCAACGGGCTGATGTCGTAGTACCAGTCTGGCTGGCCGCGGGGAGGGATGAATGTGTGCTCGTAAGGGATCTGGTGCTCTCCCAGCAGGATGCGCACCTTGCGCACGAAAGGCGACAGAATGGCGCCGTAGACAGTCAAGGCCATGTTGAGGCTCCAGTACGATTTTGTGGGTGGCGTCAGTGCACGCTGCTGGCGCAATGACGCAGTGGATGATGGGGGGAAGTGGCTGGCCCGGTCTTGCTGGCGGAGGTAGGCGAACGGGCAGGCCGTCCGCCATGAACGTCAGTCGTCGTAAACCGCTTTCTTCTGCCAGCCGGCATCTGCTGACTCCAGCTCGGCTAACCCTGCAGTCAATTCGCTGGGCTGGCCTTCGTCGGCCCGGTTCTGCTCGACTACTGCTGCCTCGGCGCGCTGCAGCAGACGCTTGTACTGCTCCAGATGCTGGGCAAGCGCGGGGTTATTCAGACGAGTAAGGAATGCAATCGCGCGCTCGTACTGCAGTTTGGCGACCCGCGGCTTGCCTTGCTGCATGCCCAGCTTGGCGGTCGCGTTGAAGGTTTCGAGTGTGGCGGTGATCATGAAACGACGTACCAGGCCGCCGGCCTGCTTGAAGGCGGCGTTGTCGATCAGTCGGTCCTGTTCGGCCAGCTGCAGTTGTTTGAACAGGTTCTCCAACTGAACGCGCGCTTCTTTGCCCTTGGCTTCGTTGTCGAGATCTACCTGTGGATTGTTCGGCAGGACGTTCTCCACCAGCGCTGCGCGGGCCTGAGCGAGGCGCTGTTCTACCTCGGGGGTTCTGCTGATGGTGTACAGTCTGTCCAGCAGCGCTGCCTCGATCTGCAGGACAACGCTGGCAAGCTCTGCGGGCATGAACTGGCCAGGAATGCTGTTCATGGCTTGATGGGTTAGCTTAACGCGCGCGTTCAGCTCTGCAGCCTGCCGCGCTCGTTCCAGTCGATTGCGTTCCAGACTGTGGCTGATGAATCCCACGCAGACGAGAATGATCAAGCCTCCCGCCAGCAAACCGCCGATAAGTAGTGGTGACACTGTCGCTGTCTCTCTTATTGAAGTCGGAGCTTTCTACAAATCTGTGTCGATACTGACCGGCATAGTGTTGCGGGTCAGTGTCACTTTTGCATCATGGCCGACTCATTTGAGTGGGACAAGTCCTTTTTCCCGCGGTATGGCGTTGCAAAGGCGTCAGGGTCAAGGCTCACAGGCTCGGCTCGGACAGTCGGTGCGACGATGGCGGAAATAGAAAAAAACCTGAAAAAATATCAGCTTGAGGGGTTGACGATGTTTCGGGGCGTGCATAAAATGCGCGCCACTTGCAGCGAACATCACGCAGTAAGTAGCCAGGTTAACGCCTCGGCATAGAGAAGTCCGGATACGTCCCCTTCGTCTAGTGGCCTAGGACACCGCCCTTTCACGGCGGTAACAGGGGT
>NZ_JAYPMU010000020.1:0-55916 GCF_038130085.1 Halopseudomonas sp.
TATACTCGGGGCTGGGTACTCAGGCAGATGGCTGATTTGTGCAGCGTTTCCTTAGCGCTTTGGGTGTGTGAGCCCTTTGACGGGCAGCCGGCGTCGGTCGGCAACGGGGTGATGGTGGCCCTTGCCGCGCCCGACTGGAAGTCGGTTCGTGCCTTTCATGCCGCTGCGCTGGCAAACGGTGGCAGCAGTGAAGGCGAGCCGGCGTTGCGCGAGCACTACAACCCGGATTTCTACAGCACCTACGTGCGCGACCCGGACGGTAACAAGCTCGCGGTGGTGTGCCGAGGATTTGTCCACGATCCGGACTGAGGGTGGGGTCACCAGACTGGACAACGCAGAGCGTTGCGTGTCGACTTGGGAAGGGATGATGCCCAAGGAGCCCTCTTCATGCACCACGCTCAGCTGATAGCCTTCGCGCGCTACAACCAATGGATGAACCAGCGGCTCTACGGCCTTTGCGAGGGGCTGGGGGAGGCCGAACGGCGCGCGCCCCGAGGCGCCTTCTTCAGTTCAATTCACGGCACCCTTAACCACCTGTTGCTCGCCGACCACCTGTGGATGGGGCGCTTCACCGATGAGCCTTTTGCCGCGACGGCGCTGGACGCAGAGTTGTATGCCGACTTCTCCGACCTGCGCAGCGAGTGTGACGCGTTGGATGCGCGGATCATCGACTGAGTCGACAACCTGCCACCGAGCCGCCTGACGGCCGAGTTGCGCTACACCAGTCTGGTGAATCCAGAGCCACGTAGCTACCCGCTGTGGCTGGCGCTGACCCACTTCTTCAATCATCAGACCCATCACCGCGGGCAGCTCACGACGCTGCTATCGCAATTGGGAACCGATCCGGGTGTAACTGATCTGATCCAGATGCCGGGGCTTGCCGCGGTTACTCAGAAGATTGATCAGGAGACGGTGATGTCTGCAGCTGATGAAGTACTGGCATTCTGGTTCAGTGAACTGCAGCCCGCCCAGTGGTGGAAAAAGGACCCGGAGCTGGACGGTCTGATTCGCAACCGTTTCGGTGAGGTGCATGAACGGGCGGTACGCGGCGAGTTGATGAACTGGCGCGGCACGGCGTTGGGCAGGTTGGCCGAGATCATTGTGCTCGATCAGTTTTCACGCAACATCTGGCGCGATACGCCGCGGGCGTTTGCCAGTGACGGGATGGCCCTGGTGCTGGCGCAGGAGGCGGTTGCCGAGGGTGCCGATCAGCAGCTACCGGTAGCGTGGCGTGCCTTCCTGTACATGCCGTTTATGCACAGCGAATCGTTGCCGATGCATGAGCAGGCGCTGAAGTTGTTCAGCACGCCCGGCCTGGAAGATAACCTGCGCTTCGAGCTGCGGCACAAGGAGATTATCGAGCGCTTCGGCCGCTACCCGCATCGCAATGCGATTCTGGGCCGGCCCAGCAGCGCGGAGGAAGCGGCCTTTCTGCGTACCAAGGGCAGCTCTTTCTAGAAACTGTACCGGTGGTCGTGCGGCAAATTGTGCCGCGACGAACCTGCGCGGGCTGACGTAAGTTGGAGTTTTTGCCGGAGAAACGCCATGCAACTGCCGATCTATCAGGTCGACGCCTTTACCGACACCCTGTTTGGTGGCAACTACGCTGCCGTTGTGCCCTTGGCAGACTGGCTGCCGGTTGCGCAGATGCAGGCGATTGCCGCCGAGAACAATGTTTCGGAAACCGCCTTTGTGATCGCTCTGGGCGATGGCGCCTATGCGATCCGCTGGTTTTCGCCGCTGGCTGAAATCGACTTCTGCGGTCACGCCACGCTGGCCGCCGCGTTTGTGTTGTTCCGACTGAACCCGAACGCGCAGCTTCTGCGCTTCCGAGCCCCGGCGGTGGGCGAGCTGAGCCTCAGCCGCGAGGCCGACGGACTGATCCACATGGATGCGCCGCGACTGGCGCCGGAGCCGGTACAGGAGCCCCCCGCGCTGCTGTTCGACGGGCTGTCGATGAGGCCTGAAGCGGTATTGGTCAACCGCCAGGCCTGGTTTGCGGTCTACGCTGACGAGGAGCAGGTGCGTGCGGTCGAACAGGATCCGGAGCTGATCCGTCAGTTGGCTCCGCGCGATGTTGTGGTTACCGCGCCCGGGCACGACTGTGACTTTGTCTCGCGTTATTTTTGGCCCGCCAATGGTGGGCTGGAAGATATGGTAACCGGGTCTATTCATGCCGGGCTGGCGCCCTACTGGGCCGAGCGGCTCGGGCGTACCGAGTTGAAAGCGTTGCAGGCTTCCGCCCGCGGCGGCGTGCTGTATTGCAAGGTGGAGACCGAGCGGGTCCGCATCAGCGGCTACGCAGTGCTCTATCTCGAGGGCTGCATTCATTTGCCGGATTGAGACCCAGGCAACCATGCTGGGCCTGGTGAACGGCTATGCTTGCAGCATTGAACTGGACATGGAGATGCAGGATGAAAGCAAGACAGGCGGCTCTGGCGGCCGGCATGATCAGCGCCGCGTTGCTGGCAGGGTGCAGTAACCTTGAGTCAACCGAGCCGGAGGTGGTCGCGCCCGAGCAGGGCATTCCGCAGCGTGGGGTCATGATTCTGCAGTGTGGTGGCGCACCGGTGCGGGTCACCCTGACCGGTGAGCAAGCACTGATCGAGGCGATGCAGGGCCGGTTTCTACTGGAGCGAGTGGTAACGGCATCTGGCGCGCGCTACGAAGCGCCGAGCGACAGTTCGACCAGTTTCTGGAACAAGGGCGACAAGGGCCTGCTGACTATCCGCGGCGAAAGTCTGCCGGAATGTGAGCCGGCCGGTGCGCTGGTGTTGCAGGCGGGTGAGTGGGTGGTCGAGGACATCAACCGAGGCGGCATCATTGACAGCTCGAGGGTGACCCTCAATTTCGGCAACGATGGCCGCGTTACCGGCCGCGCGAGCTGCAACAACTACGTCGGAGCCTATCAGGTCGATGGTCGCAATCTGCAGTTGAGCCAGCTGGCAACCACGCGCCGTGCCTGCGCGCCAGCGCTGGACCAGCAGGAAAGCCGCTTTGTGCAGACCCTTGAGCAGATTGACCGCTTCCACCTCGACGAAACCGGCGCCTTGCTGCTGGAGAGCGACGAGGGCGGTTCCCTGAAAGCGCGGCTGGAGTAAGATGGCAGCGCCGCTATCGGGCGGCGCACCATAACCATAACAACGGAGTACCGTGATGCTGCTGCTGATTCTGGGCCTGATTCTCTTTCTGGGCATGCACTCCGCCCGCCTGTTCGCCGCTGAAAAGCGCGCGTCCTTCATTGCCGCCAAGGGACCGCTGGCCTGGAAAGGCATCTACGCTCTGGTCTCGATCGTCGGTTTCGTCCTGATCATTTACGGTTATGGTCAGGCGCGGATGAGTCCGACCTGGCTGTGGATCTCGCCGGTCTGGACACGCCATTTGGCCGCGTTGCTGACCATTCCTGCTTTTATCCTCATCGTCGCGACCTATATCCCGGGCTCTTGCATCAAGGCGCGGGTAGGCCATCCGATGCTGCTGGGGGTCAAGTTCTGGGCGTTGGCGCACTTGATCGCCAATGGCTCGCTGGCCGACCTGCTGCTGTTCGGCGGCTTCCTCGCTTGGGCGACCGCGCTGTTTGTGGTCTCGCGCAAACGTGATCGTGTTGCCGGTGTCAGCTACGGCAAGGGCAAACCGATGATGGATGCGGTGGTTGTGGTGGTTGGCCTGGTCGCTTGGGCAGCCTTCGCGTTCTATCTGCATGGGGCCTGGATCGGGGTGAAACCGATGGGTGTGTGATCTAGGCAGGCACAAAAAACCCGCAGTGATGCGGGTTTTTTGTTGGTTGATCGGGGTTGTCGAGGTGATCGTCACTTTCGGTTGACCGCTTTCTGCACCGGGCTGTTGTCGAGCCTGATTTTCGCCTTCCCGGCGAGCCAAGGGGGGCTGCTTGCCCAGCCCCCCTTAGCGATCCCCCGGGGCACCCGGCTACGCGGCCCTGCGGGTTCGCTGTGTTGCTCGGCCTGACGGGGAGTCATAAAACTCGTCGCTGCGCTCCTCAGACATCCTATGACTCTTTTTCCCGTCAGGCCTGCGCTACTCGCCCGCGCAGACGGGAGGAACCCCGGTGCCCACTTCACCATTCGAGCATTTGGCAAATCGCCCCGGATATATACTCCGGCGTATCTCCCGGGCCTGATCGAAAAAGCGATAAAAACCCGCATCGCTGCGGGTTTTTAGTTTGCTCAAATCAGACTGACATTACTGCCCGGTCTTGATCCGGTTCCAGGCGCGGGTGCGCACACGCTCGGCGGCCAATGGCAGCGGTTTGAGCGTGAACAGGCGGGCCTGTACCTCTGCTGGCGGGTAGGCGCCGGGGTTGTTGCGCAGGCTTTCGTTAACCAGTTCGGTTGCCGCTGCGTTGGGGTTGGCGTAGCCCACCAGGTTGCTGATTTCGGCAACCACGTCGGGTTTGAGCAGGTAGTTGATGAAGGCGTGGGCTGCAGCCGGGTTGGGTGCGTCCTTCGGAATCGCCATCAAATCGAACCAGACCTGTGCGCCTTCCTTGGGAATCCGGTATTCCAGGTGAACGCCGTTGTTCGCTTCCTGAGCACGCGAGTTGGCCTGCAGGATGCTGCCCGACCAGGCTACTGCAACGCAGATTTCACCGTTGGCGATGTCGTTGAGAAAGCGCGAGGAGTTGAAGTAGCGCACGTAGGGCTGGATCTTGCTCATCATCGCGACCGCGGCGTCGTAGTCTTCGCTCTTGGTGCTGTTCGGGTCCAGACCCAGATAGTGCAGGGCGCCCGGCAGGATTTCTGATGGTGAGTCAAGGAAGGCCACGCCGCACTCGGCCAGCTTCTCCATGTTCTTTGGATCAAACACCAGTGCCCAGGAGTCGACCGGGGCGTCATCGCCGAGCACTGCGCGGACCTTCTCCGGGTTGTAGCCGATACCGTTGGTACCCCACATGTAGGGCACGGCGTACTGGTTGCCGGGGTCGCTGCCTTCGAGCACTTTCATCAGGTCGGCATTGAGGTTGCCAAGGTTCGGCAGCAGGTTTTTGTCCAGCGGCTGGAAGGCGCCGGCCTGACGCTGTTTGGCGAGAAAACTGTCGCTCGGGACGACCACATCATAGCCTGACTGGCCCGACAGCAACTTGGCTTCCAGCACCTCGTTGGAGTCGAAGGTGTCGAGGGTCGGGGTGATGCCGGTTGCGGCCTGGAAGCCGTCCAGGGTGGTCTGCGGGGTGTAGTCGAACCAGTTGTAGATCTTCACCTGATCGGCGGCCATGGCACTGAATGACAGCGCCGCCAGCGGGGCGATTAGCCCCAGTTTGCTTGCCAGTTTCATTGTGCTGCTCCTTGAGTCGATACAGTAGCGTCAAAAGCGGTGAGGACGTTGACGGCGTTGATGCCGATCTCTTCGACGGCGTAGCCGCCCTCCATGACAAACAGTGTTGGCAGCCCCAGCCCGGCAATCAGCTCGCCCATCTTCAGATAGTCGGGGCTGTCGAGTTTGAAGCTGGAGATCGGGTCGGCCAGGTAGGTGTCCACGCCGAGCGAGACGATCAGATAATCGGCGCCAAACCCGGCGATCT
The DNA here is from genome assembly GCF_038130085.1 of Halopseudomonas sp. Lineage (NCBI taxonomy): Bacteria > Pseudomonadati > Pseudomonadota > Gammaproteobacteria > Pseudomonadales > Pseudomonadaceae > Halopseudomonas > Halopseudomonas sp. The sequence goes on from NZ_JAYPMU010000020.1 coordinate 5,540, forward strand.
GCCGCAGCGCATCGCGCAGTGCCTGCGACCAGACCGTCCAATCGCTGCCGGCGGGCAGCGGGTAGTTGTGGTTGTAGCCAAGCCCGGTGCCTTCGCCGCGCTCGTCGGCGTAGCCGGCAAAACAGGGGTACTCGTTGCGCGGGTCGCCGTGAATCGAGGTGAACAGCACGTCCGGGCGCTGGTAGAAAATGTCCTGGGTGCCGTTGCCGTGGTGGAAGTCGACATCGAGGATGGCGACCTTGCTGGCGCCCTGATCGAGCATGGCCTGCGCGGCAATGGCGGCGTTGTTCAGGTAGCAGTAGCCGCCCATGTAGTCGATACCGGCGTGGTGCCCCGGTGGGCGGCACAGGGCGAAGGCGCTGTGGGCACCGGCGCACAGGTGAGCCTGGGCGCTGAGCGCGACCTGAGCGCTGCTGTAGATGGCCTGCCAACTGCCCGCCGTCAGCGGCGCGCCGACGTCAAAGCTGTAGTAGCCAAGCTGACCGTCGATGTCTTCCGGGCAGCGTGATGGCATGCGCCGCGGCGGCCAGGCCAGTGGCAGCATGTCGTGGCTGCGGCCGATAGCGCTCCAGCGCGGCCAGGCGCTTTGGATAAAGTCGACAAAATCCTGGCTGTGCACCCGCTTGATCGGCCCCAGACCAAAGTCCTGCGGCTCGCTGATCGGCCCTAAACCGGTTCGTTTCACCTGTTCCAGCACCATATCGGCGCGTGAGGGCATCTCGAAGCAGGGCATCAGCTGGCCGTTGTTCAGTTCGGCGTTGGCGTGGTGCAGTCGATGGTCGTCACTGTAGAACGTCTGCATGGTAAATCCTGTGGCTGGTGACTCGGTTGCCATTGATCATGGCGCGCACCGTGGCCGCAGGAAATGCTGCAGAGGGACAGAAAAGGGATCGAAACGGACAGCAATGTGGCCGGCGAAATCCGTTTTGATCGCGTCAGAGTTGGCCGTAAGCGTGGGGGTGGTTCTGCCGCCAGGCACGAGGCGTGGTGCCGGACCAACGCTGGAAGGCATGGCGGAAACTGGCGGTTTCGCTGAAACCGAGTTGTTCGGCAATCGCGTAGATGGGCATCTGCTCGTGGTTGAGCAGCAGCTTGGCGCGCTGGAAGCGCAGTTGGTCAAGCAACTGCTGATAGCCGCAGCCAGCACGCTGCAGGTGCCGACGCAGGGTGCGGGTGGTGCAGTGCATCTGATTGGCCAGCTGCTCCAGCGTTGGCGGTGCTTCGAGCTGTTGCGCGAGCTGCGCGCTGAGCTGGCTGACCAAGGCCGAGGGTTCCGGACGGAAGCTGTCCTGTACGGTCTGGCAGTGGCGTTTGGCTTCAAAGTGGGTAACCGGTTCTGCCAGCGGCAAGACCGCATCCAGCGAGCCCGGCGCAAACACCAGCCGCTCAGCATCCTGGCCGGTATGCAGTGGGCAAGAACCGAAATAGAGCGGGTAATGATCACCGTGGGCGGGCTGATTACTGCTCAGGTGCACCGCGCTCAGTTGCAACTGGGCGCCAAGGGCGTCATCCAGCATCGCCTTGATTGACGACAGACACAGCTCGACGTTGAACAGGCGCAGGCTGGGCGACTCGTGATAGTGGTCGGCCCGCAAGGCCAGTTGGCCATCGGCCAGAGTTTCCAGTTGCAGGCGGAAGTAGCTGCCGAGCAGCACCGGAAACGCCAGCATGACCTGCAGGGCATCGAGCAGTGTGGGTGCCGAGAGCATCGCGTAGCCCAGCTGACCATAGGCCGAGACGCGCATGCGTTGGCCGAGCTTCAGGCCGATCAGCGGGTCGGCCGTCAGCGCGACTGTATTGGCAAATACGATCTGTTCCTGTTCCGGGGTGATCAGCAGGGCAGGGGTTTGCAGGTCCGCCTGGCTCAGGCCGCTGCCTTCCAGCACCGGCTCGACCGGCAGGCCGTGTTCTGCCAGCCAGCAGGCAATCAGACAGGTGCTTTGCAAGCTGATCAGTCGCAGGTCTGGTGCCTGACAGGAAATGTCGTGATGGGTCATGGTGACTCTCTTGCTGCTCTGCTGCTTTCAGTGAAGCACAAAGGGTGCCAGTCCACCGGCCAGCGCTGACCGTGCAGCGACCGGGTGGATGTGCTATGACTCCTCAGGCTTGCTACACCGCTGACAAGGACACCTGCATGCGACTGACTGCGATTCCCTCACGTTATCTGACCTGGCTGCTGTGTGCGCTGGGCGCCCTGATCAGCCTCGGCCTGACTTTACTCTCGCCGCTCTGGTGGTTGCTGGCGGCGCCGCTGCTGGCGTTGGCACTGCTCGGGGTGTGGGATGTGGTGCAGCGCAAGCGCACGGTCAGTCGCAATTACCCGGTGGTCGCGCACTTCCGCTACCTGCTCGAATCCATCGGGCCAGAGCTGCGCCAGTACTTCATTCAGTCCGACACCGATGAGCTACCGTTCTCCCGTGAGCAGCGCAGCGTGGTCTACCAGCGCGCCAAGAATGTGCTGGATAAAAAGCCGTTCGGCTCCTTGGTGCACATGAACGAAGACGGCTACGAGTGGCTGAACCATTCGCTGGCGCCGGTGCACATTGCCGACAGCAACTTCCGGGTGCGGGTTGGCAGCCACCCGAAAACCACCCAGCCCTACGACGTCAGTGTGTTCAATATCTCGGCGATGAGCTTTGGCTCGCTGTCGGCCAACGCGATTCTGGCGCTCAACACCGGGGCGAAGAAGGGCGGCTTTTATCACGACACCGGCGAGGGCTCGATCTCGCGCTACCATCTGCGGCCCGGTGGTGATCTGGTCTGGGAAATCGGCTCGGGATACTTCGGCTGTCGCGCGCCGGACGGCAGCTTTGACGCGGAGCTGTTCGAGCGCAACGCGCGGCTGCCACAGGTGAAGATGATTGAAATCAAGCTGTCGCAGGGCGCCAAACCCGGGCACGGCGGTATTCTCCCGGGCGCCAAGGTGTCGGCAGAAATCGCCGAGGCGCGCGGAGTGCCGCAGGGGCAGGACGTGGTCTCGCCGGCCGCCCACTCGGCCTTCCGCACGCCGCTGGAGTTGATGGCGTTTATCGCCAGACTGCGTGAGCTGTCCGGCGGTAAACCGGTCGGCTTCAAGCTGGCGATCGGGCACCCGTGGGAATGGTTCGGTATCGTCAAGGCGATGATCGAGACGGGCGAGCACCCGGACTTTATCGTGGTCGACGGCGGTGAGGGTGGCACCGGGGCAGCGCCACTGGAGTTCATCAACCGTCTCGGTACGCCGATGACCGATGGTTTGCTGCTGGTGCACAACACCCTGGTCGGAGCCAATCTGCGGGAAAAGATTCATATCGGTGCCGCCGGCAAGATCACCACGGCGTTCAATATCGCTCGCACCCTGGCTATCGGCGCTGACTGGTGCAACGCGGCGCGTGGCTATATGTTTGCGCTGGGCTGCATTCAGAGCCTGAGCTGTCACAGCGGCAAGTGCCCGAGCGGTGTGGCAACGCAGGACCCTGACCGCAGCGCCCGGCTGGATGTGGCCGACAAGAGTGAGCGGGTCTATCACTTCCATCGCAATACCGTGCTGGCGCTGGCGCACATGCTGGAGGCCGCGGGTCTGAATCACCCGAGCGAGCTGGGGCCGGAGCATATGATCCGGCGAGTCTCACGGGCAGAGGTGCGGCCTTACAGCGAGCTGTTCGAGTTTCTTGAACCCGGCGTGCTGCTGGACGGGCGGGCGGAAATTCACCTGTTCAAGAAGTACTGGGCCCAGGCCCGGTCCGACAGCTTTGCGCCGCCGGACTACATGCTCAAGCTGCGCGAAACCAAAGTGCGCTGATCTGACAGGTTTATTTCGTCGCGGCTTCCTGTGCCAGCAGGGCAAAGGTCGCCAGCCAATGGCTGCCCATATAGTCGTCCTGCAGATGGTCAATTGCGGCAGCCAAGTGGGCGTCGGCCGCAGCGCGCAGGGATGGACGTGTTGCTGAGAGTTGGAACCAGCACCAGGCGCGGCTGAGGTTGAGTCCGTCCAAATGGGCGAGCTTGCCGTCGCTGCGCTCACCTGCATTGACTGGCTGGAACAGGGTGGCCGGTTGCTGCTTGGCAAGCTCTGGCAGAAACGCTGCCAGCCAGTCGTCGAAGGCCTTTCCCTCGAGCAACTGCTGCATCAGCACCGCCTGCTGCAGCGCTGGGGACAGAAAGTCCTCACCACCCGGTTCACCCCAGGCCGTGCAGTGGGTGTCGGCAGCAAACCAGTCGAGAGCGCGCTGGCGCAGCAGCGCATCGAGTGCCGTGTCGCCCGTTGTCGCGGCGTAGTCCAGTGCCAGCAACAGGGCAAAAGCGGTGTTGTTGTGCTGGCCGCTGCGGATGGGGTAGGGCAGGCGCGGAAGGTAGTCCAGCAGGCGCTTGCGCAACAGCTCAGCCAGCGGTTGCAGCCGCTTGGCGGCCTGCCCGGCGACTGGCTCATTGCTGCGCAACAATTCGGCCTGCAACTGCAGCAGCCAGGCCCAGCCGTAGGGGCGCTCAAACCCGGCGCCCTGGCGCTCGAAGGTGGCCATTTCGGTGGCGACAGCGTGGTCGCTGATGCAGGCGAGACGCTGGCGGATGGCATCGGCTTCCGGCAGCGCAGCCGCGCGGTTCAGCACCCGAACCAGCAGCCAGTGGCTATGCACGCAGGAGTGCCAGTCGTAGCTGCCGCAGAACACTGGGTGGGCTTGCTCGGGTGGTTGCCAGTCGGCAGCGCGCAGCAGGCGTTGCGGCCCGCTATGCGGATAAGTGCGGGTGATGTGTCCGAGAGCGATGTGCGCCAGTGAGGCGTAGGCCGGCGCCGCGGTCATCTCAGCGTACCGGCTGCCAGTCGATGTCGCGCAGCAGCCAGCGGCCGTCCGTGTCTTCCCACAGCAGACGAATATCGTACTGGCCTGCGCTGTTGGGGATCAGACGCTCGGCACCGGTCAGGGTGACGCGGGCCTGGCTTTCGGCGCGTTGGCTGTAGGTTGGATCTATCTCTGTTTGCTGGCGCGTGACCAGCACGTTGATGCGTTGGTTGCGCAGAAACATCAGCCGCAGGGTGCGGTCGGCCCAGTCTTGGTCGTACTGGCTCTGGGCAATGAACTCGGGGTGCAGCAGGTCCATGACTGCGCGCCGGTCGCGCTCTTCTATGCCGTTCTGCAGTTGGTCGATGGCCTGATTCAGGCGTTCGTCCGGGCTGGACGCGCCGCAACCGAAGAGGCTCAGGGCAAGCAGGGCGGCAAGCAAAAAACGCATAGGTGACAGCGGCCTCGCGGGTCAGTAATGTTGGGGCTTCCAACGTGAGGCGCGCGGCGATGGTGCCGGCGCAGGCCAGGGAGCCCATCATGCAGCTGTTGTATCCGGAGATCAAACCTTACGCCCGCCATGAGCTGGCAGTAACACCACCCCATGTGCTTTACGCGGATGAAAGCGGTCAGCCCGATGGCCTGCCGGTGGTGTTCATTCATGGTGGTCCCGGAGCTGGCTGTGATGCGCTGAGCCGCCGCTTCTTCGACCCTTCGGTCTACCGCATTGTGACCTTCGATCAGCGCGGCTGTGGCCGCTCCACGCCGCACGGCAGCCTGGAAAACAATACCACCGCGGATCTGGTCGCCGACATGGAAGCGCTGCGTGAGCAGCTGGGCATCGAAAAGTGGGTGTTGTTCGGCGGCTCCTGGGGCTCGACGCTGGCGCTGGCTTACGCTCAGGCGCACCCTGATCGGGTACTCGGCATGGTGCTGCGCGGCATCTTCCTGTGCCGTGAGCAGGACATCCGATGGTTTTATCAGGATGGCGCCAGCCATGTGTTCCCCGATTACTGGGAAGACTATTTGAGTCTGATTCCTGAGGAAGAGCGCGCCGACATGGTCGCCGCCTACTATCGTCGGCTGACCGGTGACGATGAAATCTGCCGCATGCACGCGGCCAAGGCGTGGTCGGTCTGGGAGGGGCGCTGCGCTACTCTGCGCCCCAGCCCGCAGGTGATCGAGCGCTTCAGCGATGCCCGCCGTGCCTACGCGATTGCCCGCATCGAGTGTCATTACTTCGCCAACAAGACCTTCCTTGCTCCCAATCAGTTGCTCGACAACATGGACCGCATCGCCCATATCCCGGGCATCATCGTGCACGGCCGTTATGACATGGTCTGCCCGCTGGATAACGCCCACGCGCTGCATCAGCGCTGGCCCGGCAGTGAGCTGAACATTATCCGTGATGCCGGTCATGCCGCCTCCGAACCGGGTATTGCCGATGCGCTGGTGCGGGCTACCGGCGATATGGCCCGTCGGCTGCTTAATCTGACACCGCAGGCCGAGTGATATGAAGGGATTGCTGCAACGGGTGCGTCAGGCCCGGGTTGAAGTCGACAGCGAGATTGTCGGGGCAATTGATCAAGGGCTGCTGGTGCTGGTTGGTATCGAGCCGCAGGATACCGAGGCCAGTGCCGACAAGCTGCTCAAGCGCCTGCTTGAGTATCGCGTCTTCACCGATGCAGACGGACGCATGAACGATTCGCTGACCGACGTGCAGGGCGGCCTGCTGCTGGTGTCTCAGTTCACCCTGGCGGCGGATACCCGCAAGGGGCGTCGCCCCGGCTTCTCCACCGCTGCGCCGCCGGATCGGGCCGAGGCGCTGTTCAATTATCTGGTAACGCAGGCGTGCGCCCTGCACCCGCAGGTGGCGACCGGGCGTTTCGGGGCCGACATGCAGGTGCATCTGGTCAACGACGGGCCGGTAACCTTCATGCTGGAGATCTGAACGCCTTTGGTTCAGGCAACCGGGTACACCCGGGTCCAGACAGTCAGCAGCATGGCTGCGGCCAGCGCCCATGCCAGCGCGCCCAATGCCAGGGTCACGGCCAGTGTAAAGCGTTCACTCAGCAGCACGATTGAGCACAGGTAAGCCGCGTAGGGCAGCAGCGACCAGAGGCCGAAGATCGCCGTACTGCGCAGGTCACTGGCCAGTCGCTCGCTGCCGACAATGTAGTGGGCAATGATCGCGAAGGTCGGAAACAGCGGCACCAGGCCGGCTACATAAAAGCTCTTTGTCTTCGCCAGCAGGGCAATCAGCAGCACTGCGAGCGCACCCAGCACACATTTGAGGGCAAGGGACAGCATGTGGATAGATCCGGGACAGTAGGGACAGGGAATCCCTGAGCAGGGGCAGGACGCCAGAACGCTGCTCATCGGTGGCGAATGTATGCCGCGCCGAGATCGCCGTCAATCAGCTGCAGAGCGGGTGCTGACGGCAGGCGACCAACGGCAGCCCCGCGGCCACCGTCGGTGTGTTGGGTCAGCTGCGGGCGGCCGCTTCGATCCAGTCCAGGCGGTCTTGGCCGAAGAACATTTCACCATCCACAAAGCAGGTCGGTGCACCGAACACGCCGCGACTAATCGCTTCCTCGGTCGCGCTCTTGAGCTGTTCCTTAACGGCCGGGGCGCTGGCCTTGGCCATCACCTCGGCAGGGTCAAACCCGGCCTCGATCAGCACCTTGCCGACCACCTCGGGCTCACCCATGTTCAGCTCGTTGACCCACATGGCGTTGAAGGTTGCCGTCAGCAGACGGTCGAACTCCGGCGTGCCCTGATAAGCCGTGATCGCGCGCATCAGTTGCAGGGTGTTGATCGGGAAGAAGGGATTCTGGTTCAGAGTCACGCCATAGCGTTTGGCGTAGCGCTGCATATCAATGCGCGAATACGCGCCCTTGGCTGCGACGGTCGCCGGCGAGCTGTTGCCGGTGGCCATGAACACACCGCCGAGCAGCATGGGCTTCAGGACCAGGTTGGCACCGGTACGTTCGGCAATCGCCGGGAGCTGGGTCCAGGCCAAATAGCTGGCCGGGCTGCCGACGTCAAAATAAAACTCGATGGTCTTGCTCATGTGTCTCTCTCCGGAGCGGGATTAAAAGGTTTCCATCCACGGACGCAGGTCCAGCTCGTGGGTCCAGCTGTCACGCGGTTGCGCGTGAATGGCCCAGTACTGGTCGGCGATATGATCGGGGTTGAGGATGCCACCCTGATCTTTCAGCGCATACCGCTCGGGGAAGTTGTCGCGGATGAAGGCGGTATCGATGGCGCCGTCGATGATCGGGTGGGCGACGTGGATGCCCTGCGGCCCCAGCTCGCGGGCCATGCTCTGGGCCAGCGCACGCAGGGCGAACTTGGCGCCGGCGAACGCGGAGAAACCCGACCCGCCGCGCAGTGAGGCGGTGGCACCGGTGAAAATGATCGTGCCCTTGCCGCGCGGCAGCATGACCTTGGCGGCTTCACGGCCGGTAAGGAAACCGGCGAAGCCAGCCATCTCCCAGACCTTGCGATACACCCGGGCGGTGGTGTCAGTGATGCCAAAGCGGACGTTGGCACCGATGTTGAAAATTGCCACTTCAATAGGGCCGATCTCTCGTTCTATGTGCTCGAACAAGCCAACCATTTCTTCTTCGCTGCGGGCGTCGCAGCCGAACGCGTGGGCCTTGCCGCCGTCCGCCTCGATCTGGCTGACCAGTTCGCTCAGGCTGTCGGCATTGCGGCGGGTCACACAGAGGGTAAAGCCTTCTCGAGCAAAGCGGCGAGCGATAGCGCCACCGGTGGCATCACCGGCACCGATCACTACCGCTACGGGTGTGGCTGCAGTCATGAGAGATTCCTCGATTATCTATGGTTCTTTTTTGGAACTGACTTGATAGTGGGTTTCATTTTGGAACTTGTCAAGCTACGCTGCAGACAGTAACCGGAGGAGATACTCATGCGCTGGGAAGAACTGGGCGAGCAGCCCTGCTCGATGTCACGCACGCTCGCCGTGGTTGGCGACCGCTGGACGCTGCTAATTCTGCGCGACTGCTTTCTCGGCGTGCGCCGCTTTGATGCCTTCGAGCGGCGCATTGGCCTGACCCGCCACCTGCTGGCTGATCGGCTGAAGAAACTGGTCGAGCATGAGGTACTGGTCAAGGTGCCGTATCAGCAGCGCCCGCTGCGTGAAGAGTATCGATTGACCGACAAGGGGCTGGCCCTGCATCCGGTGATTCTGTCGCTGGTCAGCTGGGGTGATACCTGGATGGCCGATGAGCGCGGCGCGCCGATCGAGCACTACCACAAGGGCTGCGGCCAGCGCATGAAACCGGTGATGGTCTGCTCCGAATGTGCTGAGCCGGTTGGCCCGCGGGATGTCGAGGTGCGTGCCGGTGCGGCCTTTGGCGAGGACGTGGAAAAGCTGCTGGCGGGCTGAGCGTCACGCAGCCCTACCTTGCGCTGCTATAGCTCGTTTGCGAATTTCCTCCTCAAGCTGTTGTGCGCTGATTTTCAGGCCGTTGAGCGCGATTTGAAAAGGCGGGGCTGGTTTGTTTTTTCGCTCGCCCAGTAGCCAGCGTCTGGCGGGAGAAAGCCGCTGCAGATAGTCTTGGGGATTGCGCACCCAGACCATTACAAGCTTGATGTTATGGCCTTCGACAGCGCGAGCGAAAATGATGTCGCTCCAGTAGATCGTACCGACCTTCAGATATTTATAGGTCAATCCCCTGTTGTCGAGAACCAGTTCCGGACCGGCGTTAAGAAGACGGTACAGCGACCCAAAAAACATGAGCAGAACCGCCAGCAGACTGACCCAGAACAGGGGATCGGATCGTTGCTCCTGGCTTGCGGACATGAACAGAACGATACCTCCCAGGCTGGCGAGGTTGATAAGTGAGAACTGTAGTTTTGAGACATGGATGTTGAGCGTGTCCATCGGGCGCTTCCTGTGCCGTGATTGGATTCCCTGCCGCGAATGCGACTGACGACTATACCCGATCTGGTTTGCAGCAGGTTGCGGTGGGTGTAGATGGCTCTGGGTTGTGCGAGGAAGGACTTGGAAAGAGCGTCCGGTCGACAGGCGTCGACCGGAGCGCGGGGCATCAAGGCATGCGGTACATCGCGCACAGCTTGTTGCCGGACGGGTCGCGCAGGTAGGCCAGATACAGCTTCATGCCGTTGCCTTCGCGTACGCCCGGCGGATCTTCACAGTCGGTACCGCCCGCAGCCAGACCAGCAGCGTGCCAGGCGTCGGCCTGTTCCGGGCTCTCCATGGCAAAGCCGATGGTGCTGCCGTTGCCGCAGCAGGCCGGCTCACCATTGATCGGTTTGGTGATGGCAAAGACGCCGGTGGGAGTCATGTAGAAGATGCGGCCCTTGGGGTCGGCAAAGCCGGGCTTGCAGCCGACAACGCCGAGGGTGGCATCGTAGAACGCCTTGGATTTTTCCAGATCATTGGCGCCAAGCATGATGTGACTGAACATCGGGTGGTCCCTTCTTGTTGGTGTTGTTTTGGTGCTACTTCGCCTCAAGCCTCCGCGTAAGCCGCGTTGGCGTCAATGCCTCCGTAGGGGGAGATTGATCGGCCATAAGGCGCATTTATTGATCAGTCACTGCTGTGCAGCGCGAACAGTTCTTCGCCGGTGAGCTGCTCGGTGCGCTGGGCGAAGCAATAGAACGCAGGCTTCTGATCAATGAAAACTTCACGGTTAAGCTGCCAGCCCTCCTGCTCGTCGAACAGACCGACCGGAATGGCGTAGAAGGCGTGCTCGCGCAGACGGTAAAACAGGTGGGTGCCGCACTCCTTGCAGAAGCCGCGCTCGGCCCAGTCCGATGAGGCATACACGCCGATATGCTGCTCTCCGCTGCAGTCGACTGGCTGATCGCTTTCGACCGCGAGCAGCGGGCCGCCGCCCCAGCGTCGACAGGTCGAGCAGTGGCAGGCACCTACCTGATCGTGGTTGATGGAGGCGCGCAGGGTAACCGCGCCACACAGGCAATGCCCTTCGAGGGTTTTGATCGGTGACATGGCTTGGCTCCCAGTGATGATGCCGGACTCACGTCAGCATAGCTGAGCCAGCCCCGTGGCGGGGCTGGCGGGCGCACCTGGTTCTGGGATGGGGCGTCAGGCGATCAGGTCGGCGAACGGGGTGTCGCCCTGATACAGCTCGTAGATGGTGTTGCGGCTTTGCCCGGTCTTGACCACGTGGGCGATGATGCGTGCGGTATCGGCGCGGCTGATGTGCTGGCGCTCGGCATCTTCAGGTCGACGGGTGGTAATGCAACCGGTGGCCGTGTTGTCGGTCAATCGGCCCGGACGCAGAATGGTGTAAGGCACGCCTGAGCGTTGCAGGTATTCATCGGCAAAGCACTTGGCAATCAGATAGGGCTTGATTGGCGAATTGCCGCGGTCGGGGTTGTCGGCTCCTCGTGAGCTGACCATGACGAAGTGCTTGAGGTGGTGTTTGAGGGCGTAGTCGACGGCCTTGCGCGCAGCCCAGAGATCGACCAGCAGGGTCTTGTCTGCGCCGGTGCTGGCGCCGGAACCCGCAGTAAAAATGACGCGATCACAGCCGGCAAAGGCGTGTTCGAAGTCGCTTTCCAGATCGCCCTCGATGATCTCCAGCCCGTCGATACCAGCCAACTTGCCGGGATTGCGGGTCAGGGCGACGACGTTCAGGCCTGCCTGCTGCAGCAGCGGCAGCAACTGCAGCCCAATTTGACCGGTACTGCCGATAACCAGTGTCTTGCTCATGGAGCGACATCCTCACCTGTGTTTCACACCCTCGGGGAGTGCGTTTGTTGTTATTGGCGCATCGTCGACGGTGATGGTCAGCGGATGCGGGTAATGCGTACCAGGCGGTTCCCTTCGAACTCAAGGCTTTGGTAGTTGCCGCGAATCTGGTAGATCCATTCCTCAATGTTCATGACTCGTATGCGGTCATTCAACTGCACACTGTCGACGTAGCCGATGACCTCGCGCGATATGGGCTCGCCGCAGGACTGCAGCACCTCGAACTTGAGATCGCCCTCGTCGACGATATCGGTACCACAGCGTAGCGCGTGGGCAGGCAGGTTGAAAAGGGTTGTCAGCAACGCGGCCAACAGGGCCGTTCGGCGTGATCTGGTTAGCATCCCGGGGTCCTCCGGTCGATGGCTGTGCCTGTCCCGATAGTCCCACCGGCTCCGGCCCCGTGCAAGGGCCGGAGTCGAGCACAGTGATGGCGCAGAGCGCTCTTCAGAGCGCCGCGGCTTCTGCCTCGTAGTTGGCGTAGGAGTGCTTGAGGGTGGCGTGGTTGAGCAGCATTTCGGCTTTGAGTACCTCGCCGCTGGCGTCATAGATGCGCGACAGCACCCAATAGGACTCGGTGCGCTTGCTCTCGGACAGGGCGACGATTTCGCGGCGAATCAGGTAGTCCTCGCCGACCAGCAGCGGGCCGTCGATCATGCGGATTTCCTGATCGGCGAACAGACCGATAACCGGTTGTTTGACGGGAAACTCGGCTTCCTTGCTGGTGTACTCGGCGAGCACGCTGACCATTTCGGTGGGGATCACCGCTCGGCCCCAGGGCGTGCTGCTGGCGTCGGAATACCAGGGCGAGTTTTCGGTGATGCCGGCCAGCTTCTGGTTCAGTGAGAACGGATAGAGTTTGCCCATGTGCTGATCGGGGTCCATGCGTACTTTCTCGTCTGCGGCGCCTTTCATGCCAACGTGCAGATCCGCCAGGATCACCAGCTTCTCTGGCGCTCGCAGCTTGGCCATGCGCTCGTACAGCAGGCTTTCGCCCGGCGCAGCGCCGATACTCGCACTGGCTTCCAGAACCGGCGTGCCGTCGGCCTTCTCGGCCCAGCAGCGCACGCGGGTCTGGCCCGGGGCGGGGCGCTCGACGAAGGCACGTACCTGTTCGCCTTCGACCACCATGTTCTGGAAGTGCGAGGAGAAGCAGCCGCGCTCAAACCACGCCTGGCCCCAGATTTCTACCAACAGCGGGGTGAACTGGCTGAAGTGGGTCGGACCTTCGATCGGGCCGGCGCGAAAGCCCAGCTTCTCGGCCATGCTGTCGTCGTGGATCGAAGAGTGACCGCTGTATTCCTGGTCGGCCAGCATCTGCTTGGGCTCGCGCAGCGGGCCGCAGAGGTAGAGGGGAGTATCGAAGCTCATGAGGCTGTCTTCCTGAAAGGGTGGATAGCTGCACGGCCATTGGCACGTGCCTGAATGAACGATCGAGTTTAGGCGGCAGCTCGGGATGGCGGCAAATGCTCTGTGGCGCGCTATTCATCGGGGTTATCGACATGCTCGGGAGAGCGCAGGTCAGGGTTTGGACGGTCGCACTATCGGGTTATGATGTCCGGCACGCCGCCGCTGCGGTATTGCTCAAGGAGCTTCACATGAAACTGTTCAAGTACAGTGCCCTGCTGGTTGCGGCCGCACTCCTCAGCGCCTGCGGCGGTCACGACTTCGAGGGCGTCTACGAGAGCCGGGCCGGCTCCAGCAACGAGGTGCTCAACGCCTTTGCTGAGATGGCTGGGGCGGATCGTCTGGTGATTGGTGACGACTACATCGAGTCCGAAGGTAAGCGCACGACCTTCGATGATATCTTCGAGCGCGAGTCGGCGGGCAAACGCTATCTGGTGTTCAAGAGCGGCGAGACCGAAGAAGTCTGGACCATCGTCGATGACAAGACCCTGATGCAGGGTAACGAGCTGGTCAACATCAAGCTGGTGCGAGTGGAATAGTCCCTCGCCTCAGCAGGCCGGACGGCTTGGTAAAAAGGGTTCCGTAGTATGGCGACTCAAAGCGCTGATTTGACCTTCCCGGCACTCAGCGGGGAGATGTTGCAGGCCTATAACAACCTGGTTGGCACGCTCTACCGCTGCCTGCACGACAGCTCTGGTTTTGAGCCCTTCTTCAACGCCTTTCGGGAGCATTTCAAAGCCCTGCAGGGCGGCATTCTCGGTGTTTCCAGCAAACCTCAGCGGCTGATCTACGGCTGGACCTTCGGTTATCCGGAGGGCTTTGAGGCCTGGTATATGAACAGTGATCTGCCGGAACGGGACGAAGCGCTGAGTCGCTACGTGCAGTTGCCTCCACGTCAGTTTGATTCGTTCATGCGTGGCAGCACCGAGGGCACCATTCTCGACATCCTTGGCCCCGAGAGCCGCGTCTGGGCTGAGCAGGTCGGCATGGGTGATAGCGCCGGGATGCTGGTTGCCCGTGACCCCGGCAGTAATGTTGTATTCATGGCCAATCGGCACCGGGATCATGGACCCTACACCCATGACGAGTTGATGCAGATGAACTTGCTGGCGCCGCATATCGAGAACGCGGTGGCGCTGCATCTGAAGCTCTATCAGTCGAGCAACAACAATGAAAATCTTGCGCTGGCGATGAATCACGTTAACAAGCCGTTAATCGTATTCAACGCCCTGGCCAGCGTCGCACAGGCGAATGACGCCGCCCGAGCGCTGCTCGAGCGCAGCGGCACACTGTACATTGACGATCATCAGCGGTTGCAGAGCCGGAACCCACAGGTGGCGCGCAAGTTGGGTGCCGCGCTGAGCACCTGCATCCTTCACTCGCATCAGGGCACGCTGGATACCCGCACTCTGTTTGTTGAAACCGGCGAGGAGCGGATTGCACTTTGCCTGACGCCCCTGGTGGCCGAGAGTGTCGAGAATAACGGCGTGCTGGTCGAACTGTTCAGTTTCAGCAACCATCAGGCGCCGGATCTGCAGCGACTGCAGCAACTGTTTGACTGTACCCCGGCAGAAGCGGGGGTAGCGGGCGACCTGATTCAGGGGCTGAGTGCCAACGATATCGCCGAGAAACGTTTCATCTCGGTCCACACCGCGCGGCAGCACATCAAGAACCTGCTCGGCAAAAACGGCTACCGCAAGCAAACCGAGCTGGTTTCCATGCTGGTTCGGGCATTGGGCTAGTTGTAGTCGAGCAGAATCTCGCTACCTTGCAGGTCGTCAGCCGATGCCGCTGGCTGCAGCGACGGGTTGAGCGGATAGCCTTCGGCGGTCGCCTTGAGCACCACATTGCCCTGACCCTTGGCGTGCACTATCAGGTCCCGCCAGCCCGCACTGTGCTGCGTGGACACCGACAGCGGTAGCTGCACGACCGTGCTTCTGGACAGCAGCGAGAAACCCTCGGGACTGCCCTTGAACACGAACAGCGTGCAGCCGGCCGACCCGCACCAGTCAGAACCCAGCGCATAGACCAGAGCATCATCGAAGCCGTCGGCGTTGAGGTCGATGACTGCACGCTGATGCGCCGGCACGTCCTCACCGAACTGATCAGCAAGCGCACTTTCTAGAGGCGGCGGTGATTCCGCTGAAGCGCAGGCGGACAGCGCAGCAACGATGACGAATAGAGCAGCTTTCATATCTTCTGGCTCTCTAGGAAGGAGCTATAAGCATAATCCGGCGCCTTGCAGTGTCAACGCGGCTCTGCTGTCACCAGCGGATGACTGCAAGGCTCAGCAATCGGTAATCAGCGCGTCGCCAAAGCTCCAGCCCAATCGGTATTTGATATGCCCCGAGCGCGCGTGGAAACCGTCTCGCTCTGTGCGGCCGGGGGCGGCGGACTCGCGGCCGTTCCAGTTGGCACCACTGGTGTGGGTGTAGCAGTAGCTGACGTACACGGTTTGGCTGCAGCTGTTGTTGAGGGTTAATTCAAAACGATCCCCTTCATCGTGCTCAACGCTGATTCGAGCGCAGTTGTCAGGGCCGGCCTGCGCCGCTGCTGAGGCGAGTAGGAGTGTGGTAAATACCAGAGCCTTTTTCATGCTGGTGTTCCTTGATGTGATGTAGTCGTAGGCACAGTCAAGGTACGAAGCAGGCTGCGACTGGCGCATCCCTAAAATGCGGTGTTTTGCGGATCCATCCCTGCTCGTTGCTACAGGCGGATGCCACACAGGCTCAGCAGCCAGAGTAGCATCAGATAGCAGATGACGGTGGCGCAGGTTGCTGCGGCCAGACTGAGGTAGAAGCCCCATCCGGCCTTGAGCATGACCGGCAGCAGTGCGAACAGCGCCAAAGATGGCAGCACCAGCCAGAACACGCCGCTCGCCAGTTTGCTGATGCGCTCAATGTCGTGGGTGTCGATGTAGAGCCAGATCATGGCCAGCACAGACACCAGAGGGATGGAGGCGAGGGTGGCTGCGGCGAGCGAATTGCGCTTTGCCAGCTCGGCAACAGCGACCACCAATACGCTGGTAAACAGCACCTTGAGCAGGTAAATCATGCGCAGCCCTCACGTTTGCTCTACAGACTATAGCTGGCGGGGGAGCTGCGTCGGTGTCAGAACAGTCGGGAGATCAGCGCGGTGACCGCGGTTTCCACGCGCAGGATGCGATCGCCTAACTGCACGGGTTGCATGCCGGCTTCGATCAGCTTGTCCACTTCGTAGGGAATCCAGCCGCCCTCGGGGCCGATGGCCAGAGTCAGTGGCTGGTCGATGCCGCGCGGGCAAGTGGGGTAGGCGCCGGGGTGCGCAACCAGCGCCAGGCGGTCGTCAATGATGCCCGGCAGGCAATCTTCGACGAAGGGTTTGAAGCGCTTCTCGATGCGCACGGTCGGCAGTACTGTGTCGCGCGCCTGCTCCAGGCCCAGCAGCAGATTTTCGCGTACCACTTCCGGCTGCAGAAAGGGCGTCTGCCAGAAGCTTTTTTCCACCCGCACGCTGTTGAGCAGGATGATTTCCGGTACACCGAGGGTGGCGCAGTGCTGCAGGATGCGGCGGAACATCTTGGGGCGCGGCATGGCCAGCAGCAGGGTCAGCGGCAGTTTGGCTGGCGGCTGTTCGCTAAGCTCGACCTTGAGCAGTGCGCTGCTCTTGTCTAATTCCAGCACCGAGCCTTGACCCATCAGGCCGTTGATGCGGCCAACGCGCAGGCTGTCGCCGACGCTGACCTGCTGGATTTCCAGCATGTGAGCAAGGCGCCGCCCGCTCAGGCGCACATGATCAGCGTCGATGAAATCGGCGTCGTCGAGCAGCAGCAGGTTCATGCCTGCGGGCTGTCCTGCTGCTCTTCTGGTGTGCGCGGGCGAACCAGTCGACTGAACAGGATGCCGACTTCATACAGCAGCCACATCGGCAGCGCGAGCAGGGTCTGGGAGATCACGTCCGGCGGGGTCAGGACCATACCGACGGTAAAGCAGCCGACCACCACGTAGGGGCGAGCCTTGCTCAGGCTCTGCACATCGACGATGCCGACCAGTACCAGCAGCACGGTGGCGACCGGAATCTCGAACGACAGGCCGAAGGCCATGAACAGGGTGAGCACGAAGTCGAGGTAGCTGTTGATATCGGTCATCACCGCGACGCCGTCCGGTGCGGCGCTGGTGAAGAAGCCGAATACCAGCGGAAAGACCACGAAGTAGGCGAAGGCCATGCCGCCATAGAACAGCAGGATGCTCGATACCAGCAGCGGGATGGCGATGCGCTTCTCATGCTTGTACAGCCCGGGTGCGATAAAGCCCCAGATCTGGTGCAGCACGAACGGCATGGCGATAAACAGCGCGCTGACCAGGGTCAGTTTGAACGGGGTCAGAAACGGCGAGGCGACATCGGTGGCAATCATGCTGGTGCCGGGCGGCATCAGGGCGCGCAGTGGCTCGGAGATGAAGGCGTAGATGTCGTTGGCGAAGTAGAACAGGCCGGCAAAGATCAGCAGCCAGATCAGCACGATGCGCAACAGACGTGAGCGCAGCTCGGTCAGGTGGGCGACCAGCGGCATGTCACCGGCAGGCTTCACGGGTGGCTGTTCAGGGTTGCTCATGGCGGGTGTCTTGCTGCTCATTGACGGGCTCGGCGCTGGGTTTATCGGCGGTCGGGCCAGTTTGCGACGGCTGTGTGACGGGCTTGTTACCGGCGGGGCTGTGCTGCTGATTGCTCGGGCTGTTGGCGTTCAGGCCCTGTTTTTCCAGCTCCGCGAGGATGCGCTCGTTGTGCAGCTGCTGACGAATCTCGTCGGCACCTATCTCACGCTCGACCTGACTGCGCACCTCGGAAAAGCCGCGCTTGATGCGGCCCACGGTCAGGCTGACGGTGCGGATGGCACCGGGCAGCCGTTCGGGGCCAAGTACCAGCAGGGCGATGATCGCCACCACCAGCATTTCCATAAAGCCGATGTCGAACATGAGACGGAACCTGTCGGCGGGTTACTGCTTGTTGGACGGGGTGTCCTGCTTGTGCTCTTCGGCCTTGGCGTCGAGTGTTTCGCCCGGCTTGTTCTCGACCGATGGCTTGTCTTCATCGTTCATTGCCTTGCGGAAGCCCTTGATCGCGCCGCCCAGATCGCCGCCGATATTCTTCAGCCGCTTGGTGCCGAACAGCAGAATGACGATGACCAGGACGATCAGCAGTTGCCACAGACTAATGCCACCAAAACCCATGTTTGCCTCCGGGGCCTATTGCCCAGTTTATTTGCTGCGAGACGCCTTTTCTTCCAGACCGGAAAGGTCGAAGCGGCGCGCCAGTTCTTGCAGGATGTCGTCTGGACCGAGCCCGAGATGACTGAGCATGACCAGTGAGTGGAACCACAGATCAGCGGTCTCGTAGATCAGGTCGGACTTGTCCTCGCTGTGCTGACAGTCCTTGGCGGCTAGCAGTGTCTCAGTGCACTCTTCACCGACCTTCTCGAGAATCTTGTTCAGGCCCTTGGCGTGCAGGCTGGCAACGTAGGAGGTGTCGGCAGACGCCTGCTTGCGTTGCTCCAGTACGGCGGCCAGTTGGCTCAGGATGTCAGACATGTTTTGGGTGCTCGTATAACTCTTTGGGGTCCTTGATGACGGCGTCGACGGTCTGCCACTGGCCATCCTTCAGTACCCGGTAGAAACAGCTCTGCCGGCCAGTGTGGCAGGCAATCCCGCCAATCTGCTCGACCTGCAGAATGATGACGTCCGCGTCACAGTCCAGACGCAGCTCGTGCAGCTTTTGCACGTTGCCGGACTCTTCGCCCTTGCGCCACAGGCGCTGACGTGAGCGCGACCAGTAGATGCCGCGGCCTTCCTGCACGGTGAGCTGGAGGGATTCGCGATTCATCCAGGCCATCATCAGGATGCGCTGAGTGTGCACATCCTGCGCAATGGCGGGAACCAGGCCGTCAGCATCCCAATTGATGCTGTCGAGCCAATCGCTGGCGGGGATCGAGTCAGTCATGGCGGGTCGTCGTTCGTTGAATGTCGCAAGTGTGCCAGTTATGTCCGGTGCTGACTATCCGCGGTGCAGAATCAGCCAGCCACCGAGAGTAATCAGGCCCCACTGTGTCGGTGCTGCGTTGAGCCACAGTTGCGGGTCGCTGCCGCCGAGGGCACTGGCGCCAAATATCACCAGCGCTATGCCGGCCAGTTGCAGCGGCCAGCGGGACCGTCGCTGTGGCTCGCCAGTAGCGGGAGCCTTGGCGATGTTGTCCAGCGCCTGATGGGCGGTGTCGATCAGAGCAGGCACCCGCTCCAGGTGCTGCTGCCAGTTCTTGACCTGATTCTGTGGCAGCATACGCTCGCGCATCCAGCGCTCCAGATACGGTTGGCCGGTGTTCCACAGGTCCAGATCGGGAGATAGCTGCCGGCCCAGGCCTTCGATGTTGAGCAGGGTCTTCTGCAGCAGCACCAGTTGCGGCTGGACTTCCATGTTGAAGCGGCGGGCTGTCTGGAACAGACGCAGCAGCAGTTGGCCGAAGGAAATGTCTTTCAGCGGGCGCTCGAAGATCGGTTCGCAGACACTGCGGATCGCTGCTTCGAATTCGTTGACCCGGGTGTCGGCCGGAACCCAGCCCGAGTCGATATGCAATTGCGCCACGCGGCGGTAATCGCGCTTGAAGAAGGCCATCAGGTTGCGTGCCAGATAGCTCTGATCTTCCGGCGTCAGGCTGCCGACGATACCGAAGTCGATGGCGATGTACTGCGGCTCCCACGGGTGCTTGCGGGAAATGAAGATGTTGCCCGGGTGCATGTCGGCGTGGAAGAAGCTGTCGCGGAACACCTGGGTGAAGAAGATCTCGACACCGCGCTCGGCCAGCTTCTTCATGTCGGTACGCTGGTCGGCCAGGGTGTCCAGGTCGGTCACCGGAATGCCGTCGATGCGCTCCATCACCAGTACCTTGTGACGGCACCAGTCCCAGTAGATGCGCGGAATGTAGAGTAGCTCCGAGCCCTCGAAGTTGCGCCGCAGCTGCGAGGCGTTCGCGGCTTCGCGGTACAGGTCCAACTCGTCGAAGATGGTGCGCTCGTAGTCCTCGACTACTTCGACCGGGCGCAACCGGCGGCCTTCGGTCGACAGCCGCTCCAGCGTGCGTGCCGCGAGGAACAGCCACTGGATGTCCTGATTGATGGTTTCGCCGATGCCGGGGCGAATGACTTTAACCACTACCTCGGTACCGTCCTTCAGCCGCGCGGCGTGCACCTGCGCGACCGAGGCGGAAGCCAGCGGCTGGTCGCTGAACTCGGCAAAGACGTCTTCGATGCGCTCGCCCAGCTGTTCCTCGATGCGGGCGCGGGCCTTGGGGCCTGGGAACGGCGGAACCTTGTCCTGCAGGTGAGCCAGTTCCAGGGCGATGTCGTCCGGCAGCAGGTCGCGGCGGGTCGACAGAATCTGACCGAACTTGATGAACACCGGGCCGAGGTCTTCGCAGGCTTTGCGCAGCCGTGCGCCACGGCTGAGGTCGCGCGGGGCCGGGCGCAGTCGCCACGGGCCGAGCTGCAGGGCTAGGCGCGCGAGCCAGGGCAGCGGCAGCGCCAGCAGGATCTGGTCCAGGCGGTAGCGGGCGAAGATGTGCAGAATGCGCAGCAGGCGCGAAAAGGCGGTGAGTCTCATGCGTTGGGTGAGTCCGGTGCGGTAGGAGTGAGCAGCGCGACCCGGGCTTCCAGACGGTCGAGCTGCAGGCGCAGTTCGTGCAGCTGTTCGGCGCGGGCGCGGGCTTCGGCCTGGCCGACTAGCTGGCGGCTTTCTTCGGTGAGATACTCGGCCAGGGTCTGGCGCAGACTGGCGCGGCTTTCACGGCCCCACTGATGACTGCGACGCAGGACGCTGCCGATGGCGTGACCGGCAACCGGGCCGAGCCAGCGGGCCAGTTCGGCTTCGCCGTCAAGCTGCAGGTCGGCCATGATGTTCTGCAGGGTCACCAGCAGCTGGCTGTCGCCGACCAGCTCGACCTCTGGCTCTTGCAGCAGCGCCTTGCGGTCACTGCTGACCAGCAGGCGGGCGAGCAGGGCGCTGGTTGCGTGCAGCTCGCAATCGGCGGGCTGGTCGCAGCTGGCGCGCAGGGCAATCTCACCCTCGGCGGGCAGCAGCCAGACCTGCCAGTCGGGATCGCGGGCTGAAATCAGCAGGCATTTGCCCTGCAGTGCGGCGAGCCGTCTGGCGGTCACACTGTCACGGGCCAGCGCCGCAGCGATGCTGCGTTCGGCGGCCTTGAGCAGCGCAGCGGTCAGCATCAGGGCTTGATGCCGCGGTGCAGGGCGACGATGCCGCCGGTCATGTTGTGGTAGGTCACCCGGGCAAAGCCGACTTCTTCCATCATCGCCTTGAGGGTTTCCTGATCCGGGTGCATGCGGATCGACTCGGCCAGATAGCGGTAGCTCTCGGCATCGTTGGCGACCAGCTTGCCCATCAGCGGCAGGAACTTGAAGCTGTACTGATCGTAGACCTTGGACAGCAGTTCGCTCTTGGGCTTGGAGAACTCCAGCACCAGCAGGCGGCCGCCCGGCTTGAGGACGCGCAGCATCGAGGCGATGGCGGTGTCCTTGTGGGTCACGTTGCGCAGGCCGAAGGCGATGGTGATGCAGTCGAAGTAGTTATCGGGGAACGGCAGGGCTTCGGCATCCGCCTGAACAAAGCGCACGTTGCCGGCAACACCCAGATCCAGCAGGCGATCGCGGCCCACCTTGAGCATCGAGGCGTTGATGTCGGCCAGTACCACTTCACCGGTCGGGCCCACGCGTTTGGCGAAGCGGCGGGTCAGGTCGCCGGTGCCGCCGGCGATGTCGAGTACCCGGTTGCCGGTGCGTACGCCGGACAGCTCGATGGTGAATCGTTTCCAGAGGCGGTGAATGCCGCCAGACATCAGGTCGTTCATGATGTCGTATTTGGCGGCTACCGAGTGAAAGACCTCGGCGACGCGCTGGGCTTTCTCGGACTCGGCTACCGTCTGGTAACCGAAGTGGGTGGTTTTTTCGCTGTCGTGTCGGTCGCTCATGGATTCCGTCTGCGCTGGCAAATTCGGCCCATTCTAACCATTTTTTGCCCTCGGGAGCGCAGCTCAATTGCCGCGGTCTGCTGTTCGGCGGCATCGGGCGACCGCTGGCAGCGCGGGTGATGACGTACAGCTGTATTTGCGGCATTCTGGCGGGCCCTGATAACAACACTGGATGGAACAGCCGATGCCGACAGTAGACATTACCCGCGAACACAGCCTGGGCAAGGAAGAGGCGCGTCAGCGCGCGCAGCAGCTCGCCGACAAGCTGGTTCAGAAGCTGGATGTGAAGTGCAGCTGGCAGGGTGATCAATTGACCTTCAAGCGCAGCGGCGCGGACGGGTGCATCACCGTCTCCGACGCCGACGTACGGGTACAGGTCAATCTGGGCATGATGCTCACCCCGATGGCCGGGATGGTGAAGAGCGAAGTGCAAAAGGCACTGGAAAAATACCTGGCCTGATCACTGCGTCAGCGTGTCGCAGGCTCGGACTGCAACTGCTGCCCCAGAGCCTGCGCATTTACCCTCGCGGACAGGCTGTTCTGCCCGGTCCCGGTTTTTAGTATGTGTTTTCTAATTTTGCCGCGTAATTTCGTCTCCAAGGATCGGTAACCGGTCCATTGCAGTATCCCAATCTACTGAACTGGAGTTACGAACATGGCCAAGAACACCGCAAAGAAAATCGAAGAAAGCACCGCTGGTTTTGCTGCTGACGTGAAGAAGTATGCCCATCAGATCTGGCTGGCAGGCCTGGGTGCCTATGCCAAAGCCGGCAAGGAAGGCGCCGACTACTTCAAGGCGCTGGTGAGCGAAGGCGAAGCTGTCGAGAAGCAGGGCAAGGAGTTGGTTGCCGGTCAGGTTGAAGCTGCTAACAGCCGCATCGAAAGCTTCAAGGAAAAGGTCCAGGAAAAGACTGGCGGTCGCTTCAGCAAGGTCGAAGAAGTATTCGACGAGCGCGTTGCTTCCACCCTCGGCCGCATGGGCATTCCGAGCAAGAAAGACATTGATCAGCTGTCTGCTAAGCTGGATGATCTGAGTGCTGCACTCAAGTCGCTGCAAAGCAAGTAAGGTCACAGAGGAGTTGCTCCATGGCGGGTAAGAAGAAGGACAAGGATCCAAGTTGGGTTGCGGATATCGAAAGCTATTCGCGACAGATCTGGCTGGCAGGTCTGGGTGCCTACGCCAAGGTCGGGAAGGAGGGCGTGAAGCTCTTTGAAACCCTGATCAAGGACGGTGAGGTTGCCGAGAAGAAAGCCAAGGCCGAGATCGACAAGCAGGTCGAAACCCTCAAGGGTAAGGCCAAGGCCAGCAAGAATCCGCTTGATGAAGCCAAGACCAAGGCCGAGAAGGCCAAGGGTAAGCTGACCGGCAAGTGGAACGAGCTGGAAGAAGCCTTCGACAAGCGTCTCAACAGTGCTGTTTCCCGCCTTGGGGTGCCCTCACGCGATGAAGTGAAGGCGCTGAACGACAAGGTCGACGAGTTGACCAAGCTGATTCAGGGCATGGCCTCTGGCAAGGCTCCGGCTGCCAAGGTTGCGCCCAAGGCCAGCCCGGCTGCGGCCAAACCGGCTGCCAAGCCGACGGCGGCTGCGGCGAAACCCGCAGCTAAGACAGCGGCCAAACCGGCTGCTGCCAAGCCTGCGGCGAAACCGGCAGCCAAGCCGGCTGCGAAGCCTGCTGCGGCCAAGCCCAAGGCACCGGCTAAGCCGAAAGCGCCGGCCAAGCCGAAGGCAACGCCCGCTGTGAAGGCGCCTGCCGCGGCGGCACCTGCTCCGGCGCCTGCAGCACCAGCTGCGGCACCGGCGGCAGACAAGCCCACCGACGCCTGATCACGCTCAGTCGTACCCGACCCCGCACTGCTTCGGCAGTGCGGGGTTTTTTATTGCCTGCGTGAGAGTGGACGATCAGTTGTAGCGGTCGATCAGCAGCTGCATCCACTCGGCGGTTTCCTCGTCGAGGCAGGGGCGCAGCAGCCCAAGCATCTGCTGCACGCCGCTGGCGGCATCAAGGTCGTCGCCGGCGACGCGTTGGTAGTCGAGCCAGAACAGGGTGGTTTGGCACAGTGCGTCGAGCAGGCGCTGCTCGGCGTCCTCGTCGCAGGTCAGGTGGCCACTGTCTCGCAGGGCCTGCAGCACCTGATCAAGACGCAGACGCAGCGCCGCCAGCCAAGGGCGCATGGCCTGACGCAGAAACGGGTAGCGGCCCATCAGATTGGACAGATCCTGAAACAGGAAGCGGTGCGTGGCGATGGCTTCGAACAGCAGGTGCAGCAGCAGCCACAGGTCTTCCGGAGTTGCCGCTTCGGGCTCCTCGGCGCTGATCAGCAGGCCGCGGGTGGTCAGCAGAAAGTCGTCGACCAGCGATTCCAGCAACGCTTCCTTGCCCTTGAAGTGGTAGTAGAGATTACCCGGGCTGATCTCCAGCTCATTGGCGATGTCCAGTGTGGTGACGTTTGGCTCACCGTGGGTGTTGTACAGCTCAAGGGTGCAGAGCAGGATGCGATCGCGGGTTTTCATCGGGCACTCATTGCTGTTGAACGTATTGGCCAGGCGCAGGGCCGTGGCCACCGTCGGCATGAACCGGTGCATCGACCAGCGCGCCGCTGTGCGACGTCAGCCAATCGGTCCAGGCTGGCCACCAGCTGCCACGTTGCTCCTCGGCTGTGTCCAGCCAGTGTTCGGCCGAGTTGTTGCTGGCAGCGCCGTGCAAAAAGTGCGCGCGCGGATGGCCGGGCGGGCATAGCAGCCCCTGGATGTGGCCACTGTGGCACAGATTGAAGACTTTCTCGCCCCCCAGACGGGTGCCCGGGTAGGTGTTTTGCCACGGCACGATGTGATCGCGCCGAGCGGCCAGGTGCCAGCTGGGCAGGGTGACGGCGCCAAGGTCGATGGCTTCGCCGTTGAGCTGCAAGCTGCCGGGGTGGCCGAGCGGGTCGCGGTCGAACAGGTCGAGCAGGTCTTCGACCAGTTGGGCTGGCAGGCGCGTATGGTCGTGGCCCCAGGTGGTGACGGGGCTTTGCTCAAGCTCCTTGCCGAGCGCATAACGGGTTACCGCGGGAGTCCAGACCAGTTGCTCGGGGCGCATCCGGCCGAACGCCGCACCGCTGCTGCGGGCATCCAGATAGCCGTCGCGCCAGACCCGCTGGCGCAGGCGCTGCCGGGTGGCCGGTCCGCTCAATCGCATGATGTCGGTTTGCAGGCGGGTATCTAGTGGCGTCACCAGCAGGCTGAGTGCGCTGAGCTGCTGCGTGTGGCCGCTTGCCTGTTGCCAGGCGCAGAGCAGGGCGGCAATCAGGCCGCCGCTGCAGATTCCAGTGAGGGTCGCCTGGCTGCTGGCGCTGTGCAGCAGGCATTCGTTTAGCGCGCGCTGGCTGGCACTGACGTAGCGGCCCAGCCCCCAGTTGCAGTGGCTGGGGTTGGGGTTGCGCCAGCTGATCAGATAGACCTGCAGCCCCTGTTGCAGGGCGTAGCGGATCAGGCTGGTGTCCGGGGTCAGGTCGAGCAGGTAGAAGCGGTTGATCGGTGGCGGCACGATCAGTAGCGGCTTGCCATGCACGCGCTCGGTTAATGGTTGATAACAGAGCAGCTCAAACTCGGCGTGACGGGCGACCACCTGACCCGGGCTGCAGGCGATGTCGCGCCCGAGCAGATGGCTGGTGTCCAGATTGGGTTGGGCGAAGGGGCGGCCGCTGGCCAGATCGTGCCACAGGTTGTGCCCGCCGCGGCATAGGCTTTGGCCGCGGCTCTGGCGGGCTGCGTCCAGCACCTCGGGGTTGAGCAGGCTATTGCTCGGTGCGGCCGCCGCCGCCAACTGGTCCAGCAGCCAGCGCAGCTGTGCGCGCTCGTGTTCTGCAACGTCCAGTCCGCCAAGCCAGTCAGCCAGCGGCTGTTGCCAGGCTTGCCAGAGCTGCAGGGCGCGCTGGGGCAGGGGGCGTTGCCAGTCGGGATGGGCAAAACGCGGGTCGTCGTCGAGTGGGCTGAGATCAAGCCGGCCCTGCAGTGCCAATAACACTTTGCCCAGACTGTTGCGCACATATTCGGCGTGGTGGCAGGGCTGGCGAATCAGGCTGCGCAGCAATGACAACAGGCTGCTGGAAAGATCACCCCCAACGGTGCTCGTCGGTAGTCGTCCTTGGGGGTGTTCGGGCATCCAGCGTTCCTGATCCAGATAGGTGTCTCGTGTTCTGGCCTAGCGCAGAGGTGCTGCGCGGTGGCCGGTATCACAGGGGCTGCGGCGTCTGGCGCGCGATTGCTCAGCCATGGTTGGGCGCTCGCTTGGTCGCCGGGGCGTGACGGATCACCGCGCGCTGTTTCTCCTCGGAGAGGAACGCCATGATCATCGGCGCAACGCTCTGCGCCCTTGTTACCAGGAACAGGTGGCCGTCGTCGATCACGTGCAGCTCGGAGTTGGGGATGCGCCAGGCCAGCAGCTTCATATTGATCAGCGGGATGATCGGGTCATCATCTCCGGCCAGAATCAGCGTCGGTTGGCGAATCTTGTGCAGCCACGGCAGGCTGGTCCAGCCGAGTCCGGCGAACAGTTGCCAGTAGTAGCCCAGCTTGCCGGAAGAACGCACCTTGGAGGCGTGCTTTTCCGCCAGATGCGGGTCGCGGCGGAAGGCACCACCGTAGATGTCCGGTGCAATGGCAACGCCATGCGACGGCTGTACGTAGCGTCGCGGGCTGGCCATCTTCAGCAGCACTGACGGTCGCCCCGGTACCATGACGGCGCCGGCCGAGGTGGCCGCCAGAATCAGCTTCTTGCAGCGCTCGGGGTGGCTGTAGGCAAACTGCTGCGCCAGCGCACCACCCCAGGAGACGCCGATGACGTTGACCTGCGAGTAGTCGAGGTAGTCCAGCATCCGCGCCGCCAGTTTCGCCAACCCTGGGAAACGGAACGGTGTCATCGGGGTTGATGAGCCACCCACGCCGGGTACGTCAAAGGCAATGACTTCCAGGTCCGGGTCCAGTGCTTCGACAAAGGGGAACACCAGTTCCAGGTTGGCGCCGATACCATTGAAGACCAGCAGCGGCGGCAGGGCGCTGTTGCCCGGGCGCACGGCCGTACGCAGGTACTGACCGTCCAGCTCGATGGTGCGAAAGACAAAGGACTGAGGCATAGGCGGGTCTCTGTTGGGCGCCGATTAGCGCTCGTGAACGTAGGTACCCGGCGCCGGTTCGAGCGCTGGATGGTTGTCGTTGCCGAGCACCGCCGGCGCAGCCTTGCGCTTACCGCCGCGGGCATGCAGCCAGTCGCGCCAATACTGCCACCAGGAGTCGGACTGCTTGGTGGCGGTTTCCAGCCAGTGCTTGGCGTCGCCGGTCATCTCGCCGCTGGTAAAGAAGCGTGCCTTGGGGTTGCCCGGCGGGTTGAGGATGCTCTGGATGTGGCCGCTGGAGGACAGCACAAACTCGCACTTGCCACCGAGCAGCTGCGCCGAGCTGTAGCAGGCCTCCCAGGGGGTGATGTGGTCGTTCAGGCCGGCGATGACAAAGTAGTCGCTCTTGACCTGCTTGAGGTCGATCGGTGTGCCGCAGACTTCCAGCGCGCCGGGGCGGGTCAGCGGGTTGTTCTTGAACAGCTCCAGGAACTCGCCGTGCAGTGCGGCCGGCAGGCGGGTGGTGTCGTTGTTCCAGAACAGGATATCGAATACCGGCGGCTCGTTGCCGAGCAGGTAGTTGTTGACCCAGTAGTTCCAGATCAGGTCGTTTGGCCGCATCCAGGCGAAGATGCGAGCCATGTCACGGCCCTCAAGAACGCCGCTCTGGTAGGACATGCGGCGGGCAGCTTCGATTGAGCGTTCATCGGCAAACAGCGCGACCTGAGTCTTGAGTTCGGTATCCAGCACGCTGACCAGCAGGGTGTAGGAGTGCACCTTCTTCTCTTTCAGCGCCGCGTAGTGGCCGAGCAGGGAAACCGTAGTGATGCCGCCGGAACAAGCGCCGAGCATGCTCAGGTCCTTGCTGCCGGTGACGTCCAGCACCACGTCGACGGCTTCTTTCAGTGCGTCGATATAGGTGCTCAGCCCCCACTCGCGATGGCTCTTGGTCGGGTTGCGCCAGCTGACCACGAAACCCTGCATGTGGTTGCTGACCAGATAGCGCGCCAGGCTCTTGTCCGGCGACAGGTCAAACACATAGAACTTGTTGATCTGTGGGGGAACGACCAGCACCGGGCGTTCGTAGACCTCTTCGGTCAGCGGCTTGTACTGGATCAGCTCCAGCACCTCGTTGCGGAAGATCACCGAGCCCTTGGTGGTCGCCAGGTTGCCGCCCACTTCAAAGGCATTCATGTTGACCTGGCTGGGCATGCCGCCGTTGTGGGCGATGTCCTTGGCCAGGTGGGTCAGGCCGTCCATCAGGCTCTTGCCGCCAGTCTCGAAGAAGCGCTTGAGGGCGGCCGGGTTGAGCGCGGTGTTGGTCGGCGACATCGCCTCGGTCATCAGGGCGATGACAAACTGGGCGCGGCTGACATCCTGCGCAGGCAGATCGGAGCTGGTGATCCAGCTGTTGAGCTCCTTGCGCCAGGCCAGGTAGGTCTGCATATAGCGGCGATAGAGCGGGTTTTGGCTCCAGGTGGGGTCGACAAAGCGCTTGTCGTCAGCGCTTGGGCCCAGCTCGGAGCGGCCGAGCATGACTTCGGTCACGGCCATGCCCAGGCGGCCGATATGACGCATGCTGTGAACGGGTTGCTTGATGGTCTGGCGCATGACCATGCGGGCGGTACTGATGAGGTCGCGCGCAGGCACGCCGACCACCGGGTTGGGGCCCAGAATGTGTTCGCTGGCCTTGTGGCCCAAGTCTTCGTTATTGGTTTTATTACCCATTTTCAACGCTCCAGTCTGAGGCAGGGAAGCCGCTCTGAATGCAGTCCAGCAAGTTTCGAACCAGCTTCCCGGTGTCGCATTCTTGAGACAAGTTAGCACGCAGTTTCGGCGCTGTTAACGCCTTTTTTAGCTAGCAGTCACTAAATCAGATGTTTATGGCAAAGCCATGTAGGAGCGTAGGAAACTCAGGGGATAAAGCGAACAGCGCTGACCGCTGGGTCACGCGATGCACCAGCTTGGTGCAGCCGCTCAAGGTAGCCGTCCCAGCGTTGAGACTGCTGCGTCGCCAGTTGGTAGAGGTAATCCCAGGTGTACAGGCCGCTGTCATGACCATCGTCGAAGATCAGCTTGATCGCATAGCGCCCGGCGGTTTCCACCCCGCTCAGGCCGACGTTCAGTTTGCCGGTTTGCAGCACCGGCTTGCCATGCCCACGCACCTCGGCCGAGGGAGACAACACGCGCAGGTATTCGGCCGGCAACTGATAGGTGCTGCCGTCGGCATAACCTAACTCCAGCGTGCGGGAGGCTTTGTGCAGTTTGATGGTCGTGGGGATGGGGGCGGCCATGGGAGTATCCTGAGCTTCAAGCTTGAAGCTTGTGGCTTGGGTTTAAAGAATATACCGCGACAGGTCTTCGTTGACCGCGAGCTCACCCAGGTGGCTGTCCACGTACGCGGCGTCGATGACCAGCGGCTGAGTTTCGTGTTTGGCGGCCAGATCGCCGGCGCTGAAGGAGATTTCTTCCAGCAGGCGTTCGAGCACCGTGTGCAGGCGACGGGCGCCGATGTTTTCGGTCTTCTCGTTCACCTGCCAGGCAATCTCGGCCAGGCGGCTGATGGCATCGGGGGCAAACTCGATGTTCAGCTCCTCGGTGGCCATCAGGGCGCGGTACTGTTCGCTCAGTGACGCATCGGGCTCGGTCAGAATGCGTTCGAAATCGCTCGGGCTCAGCGATTGCAGTTCTACCCGGATCGGCAGACGGCCCTGCAGTTCCGGAATCAGGTCCGAGGGCTTGGTCAGGTGGAAGGCGCCGGAGGCGATGAACAGGATGTGGTCAGTCTTGACCATGCCGAATTTGGTGTTGACCGTGCAGCCCTCGATCAGCGGCAGCAGGTCGCGCTGCACACCCTCGCGGGACACGTCGGCACCGCCGCCACTGTCGGCGCGCTTGCTGACCTTGTCGATCTCATCAAGGAAGACAATGCCGTTCTGCTCAACCGCAGCAATGGCGCGGGTTTTCAGGTCGTCTTCGTTGACCAGGCGTGCGGCTTCTTCGTCGCGGACCAGCTTGAGTGCGTCGCGGACCTTGAGCGTGCGGGTTTTCTTTTTGCCCTTGCCCAGGTTGGAGAACATGTTCTGCAGCTGGCTGGTCATCTCTTCCATGCCCGGCGGGGTCATGATTTCAATGCCGGCCGGGGCGTCGGCCACTTCAATGTCGATGTCCTTATCGTCCAGCTCACCCTCGCGCAGACGTTTGCGGAACAGCTGACGGGTGCTGCTGTCGGTGCGCTCGGGCTGATCGCCGGTCGCCGGGCGGGCGCCGGGCAGCAGGGCATCGAGGATGCGTTCCTCGGCGGCGTCTTCGGCGCGGTAGCGCACCTTGGTCATTTCCTGCTCACGCAGCAGCTTGATCGCAGCATCCACCAGATCGCGCACGATGGACTCGACGTCGCGGCCAACGTAGCCAACTTCGGTGAACTTGGTCGCTTCAACCTTGATGAAGGGCGCCTGCGCCAGTTTGGCCAGGCGACGGGCGATTTCGGTCTTGCCGACGCCGGTCGGGCCGATCATCAGAATGTTCTTGGGGGTTACTTCATTGCGCAGTGCCTCGGGCAGCTGCTGACGGCGCCAGCGGTTACGCAGGGCGATGGCGACGGCGCGCTTGGCATCCTGCTGGCCGATGATGTGGCGGTCCAGCTCGTGCACGATCTCGCGGGGTGTCATGGACATGGGTATCTCTGAACGCCTCAGGTATTGGCGTCCAGCTCCTCGATGGTTAGGTTGCGATTGGTGTAGATGCAGATGTCGCCAGCGATGTTCAGGCTGGTCTCGACGATCTCGCGAGCCGACAGCTCGGTGTGCATCAGCAGGGCGCGCGCGGCGGATTGCGCGTAAGGGCCGCCGGAACCAATGGCGATCAGGCCCTCTTCGGGTTCGATAACGTCACCGTTGCCGGTGATGATCAGCGAGGCGTCCTTGTTGGCGACAGCCAGCAGGGCCTCAAGCTTGCGCAGGGCGCGGTCGGTGCGCCAGTCCTTGGCCAGCTCGACGGCGGCGCGCACGAGGTTGCCCTGGTGTTTTTCCAGCTGTGCCTCAAAACGTTCAAACAGGGTGAAGGCATCGGCGGTACCACCGGCGAAACCGGCAATGACCTGATCCTTGTAGAGGCGGCGTACCTTGCGGGCGTTGCCCTTCATCACGGTGTTGCCGAGGGAAACCTGGCCGTCGCCACCGATCACGACCTTGCCGTGCCGGCGTACGGATACGATTGTAGTCACGCGCAACTCCTGGTTGGCTGTGGGAAAAAAGGCGGCAGGATCGCTGCCGAGTTTCTGATCTGGGGGCGTGAATCAGAAATTCAAGGCGCGAGAACGGCGGGCGGCAAACGCCCGCCGTGTGTGGGGCATGCTCAGCGCTGCTGCGGTAGCAGGTTGTTGAAGCCGTTGCCCGAGAGGGTGCGCTGGGCCTGATCAAGGCTGTCGCGGGTGTCGAAGGGGCCAACCTGCACGCGGTACCACTGGTTGCCGTTGATGGTGGCGTTTTCCAGTTTAACGTCCATGCCCAGCAACAGAATTTGCGCGCGTACCTGGTCGGCATCGCTGCGCTGGCGGAAGGAGCCGGCCTGCAGGTAATAGTTCACGCTGGTCGCCGGCTTGGTTTCGGGCTCGGCAGTGGTCGGCGCCTCGGGCGCAGGCTGCTGGGGCACGACCACCTCAGACTCGGGCAGCAGGGTGTAGAAGTCGTAGCGCGGCTTTGGGTCAGCTGGCGGCTGCGCGGGCGCAGTGGCTGGCTTGGGCGGCTCGGGGCTGCGCCGGACGCTGTCGCGGCCGGGCTCCAGTTGCAGCAAAAACGCAACGAACAGGCCGATGACCAGGCCGCTGACCAGCCACAGCCAGCCGGGAATCCCTTTGCGGCGTGGTGCTGATTGCGCGCGGCTGGCGCCGCGGCGAGGGGCTTTGCGTCCTTTTGCCATCCCGGTTACATGCGCTCCAGAGTGTTGATGCCCAGCAGGTTCAGGCCCTGCTTGAGGGTACGGCCGGTCAGCGCCGCCAGACGCAGACGGCTGTCGCGCTGGGCCTCGCTGTCGGCAGCAAGGATCGGGCACTGCTCATAGAAGCTGGAGAAACGACCGGCCAGCTCGTACAGATAGGTGCAGAGTACGTGCGGGGTGCCCTCGCGAGCAACGTAATTCAGCGTGGCGTTGAACTGCGCCAGGTGCGCGCCCAACTCGGTCTCGGCGGGCTCGACCAGCGCCAGCGGGGCCAGGTCGTCCAGCTGGGTCATGCTGCGCTCCAGCTTGCGAAACACGCTGGCGACGCGGGTGTAGGCGTACATCATGTAGGGCGCGGTGTTGCCCTCGAAGCTCAGCATCAGGTCAAAGTTGAAGCTGTAGTCGCTGCTGCGGTGTTTGCTGAGGTCGGCGTATTTGACCGCACCGATACCCACTGCCGAGCCGATGCTGCGCAGCTCGTCGGCGGGCAGCTCCGGGTTTTTCTCCTCGACCAGGCGCAGGGCGCGCTGTTCTGCTTCATCCAGCAGGTCGGCCAGCTTCACGGTACCGCCGTCGCGGGTCTTGAACGGCTTGCCATCGGCGCCGTTCATGGTGCCAAAGCCCATGTGCTCCAGCTGCATGTCGGCAGAGACAAAGCCGGCCTTGCGGGCGACCGCGAACACCTGCTGGAAGTGCAGGGCCTGACGCTGGTCGACGAAGTAGAGTACGCGGTTGGCCTGTAGCTCGGCCTGGCGATAGCGCATGGCGGCCAGATCCGTGGTGGCGTATAGATAGCCACCGCCCGCTTTTTGCACGATAACCGGCAGCGGATTGCCCTCGGCGTTCTTGAACTGCTCAAGGAAGACGCACTGGGCGCCGTCGCTCTCAGTCAGCAGGCCGGCGCTGCGCAGGTCGGCAACGATGCCTGGCAGATCGGCGTTATAGGCGCTTTCGCCGCGTACATTGGCGGGGGTCAGGCTGACGCCGAGACGGTCATAAACGGCTTGGCAGTGGCCGAGGGAGATGCTGTTGAAGCGCTCCCACAAAGCCAGGCAGGACGGCTCGCCGGCTTGCAGATCGACCACTCGCTGGCGGGCGCGGGCGGCGAAGTCTTCGCTCTCGTCGAAGCGCTTCTTGGCCTGACGGTAAAAGTTCTCCAGATCGCCCAGCTCGGCTTCGGCGTCGACGCTGTGTTCTTCCATGTAGGCCAGCAACATGCCGAACTGGGTGCCCCAGTCGCCTACGTGGTTCTGACGAATCACCGTGTGGCCGAGGAACTCGAGGATGCGGGCGACGGCGTCACCGATGATCGAGGAACGCAGGTGGCCGACGTGCATTTCCTTGGCCAGGTTCGGCGAGGAGTAATCGACCACCACGCGCTGGGCGGCAACCTCGGCGCGCACGTTCAGTTGCGGATCAGCCAGTGCTCCTTCCAGTTGGCTGGCCAGCCAGCCGGCATCCTGAAAGAAGTTGATGAAGCCGGGGCCGGCGATGTTGACTGATGCCACGGCCTGATGGGCGGGCAGCGCGGCAATCAGCTTCTCAGCAAGATCGCGTGGCTTCATACCGGCCGGCTTGGCCAGCATCATCGCCAGGTTGCTGGCGAAGTCGCCGTGGGCCTTGTCGCGCGCGTTCTCGACCTGAATGGAGGGCGAAAGGTCGGTCGGCAGGACGCCGTCGGCCTTGAGGCGGTCTACAGCGTCGGCAAGCAGTTGGCTGATCAGGTTCTTCATTTAATGGAGTATCCGGCAGGTGCCCAGTGAAAACCCGACATTATCCGTTTTATAGGGCGGCTTGCCAAACCCTGTGGTCGGGTGAAACTGAGTTGCGGCCCGAGAGAGCCGGCCACGGCATTCCGAGAGGAGTTGCGGAATGGCGGGCTAAAGGTCTGATGAAGGCTATTTGCAGAAAGCGCGTACGGTGGAGTGTGCACCCGGGTTCGTCCCGTTTACGCGGGCGAGTAGCGCAGATTTATCGGGAAAAAGAGCCACAGGATGTCTGAGGAGCGAAGCGACGAGTTTTTGAGTGGCCGGCGAGGCCTCCCCGTCAGCCCGAGCAACGCAGCGAACCCGAAGGGCCGCGTAGCCGGGTGCCCCGGGGGATCGCTAAGGGGGGCTGGGCAAGCAGCCCCCCTTGGCTCGCCGTAAAAGGCGAAAGGCTGACTTGACCGTAGCGCGTTGCAGATACCGGGCGAGGGTTTTTTGTCTGTCAGCCAGCCTGGTGTCAACCTTCTAAAACATATCCAGCGGATCAATATCAATCGACCAGCGCACCTTGCGCGCCAGCGGGTGCTGTTCCAGCAGCGGCAGCAGCATATGCACCAACTGGTGCAGGGCCGAGCGCTGGGCCGCTTGCATTAATAGCTGGGCGCGATGGCGACCGGCGCGGCGTTCCATCGGGGATGGGACCGGGCCGAGCAGATCGATCTCGGGCAACTGATGCTGACTGATCAGGCTTTCGGCTTGCTCCAGCGCGGCATCGAGAAACTCCTCGGCGGCGCTGGCCTGGTTAGCCTCGGCGCGCAGCAGCGCCATGAAGCGATAGGGCGGCAGCTGGGCCATTTCGCGTTCGGCCAGTTCGCGCTCGGCAATCGCCGGGTAGCCGCGCTCGGTCAGCTCGATCAACAGTGGGTGCTCGGCCATATGGGTCTGGATGATCACTTGCCCCGGCTTCTCGGCGCGTCCGGCGCGTCCGGCAACCTGGGTAATCATCTGCGCCATGCGCTCGGGGCCGCGGAAGTCGGCGGAGAACAGCCCTCCGTCGGCATCGAGAATGGCGACCAGCGTGACGTTGGGGAAGTGGTGCCCCTTGGCGAGCATCTGCGTGCCAACCAGAATGCACGGTTTGGCGCTCTGGATGGTCTCCATCATGTCCTGCATGGCGCGTTTGCGGCTCATGCTTTCGCGGTCGATGCGCAGCACCGGAAAATGCGGGAAGCGCTCCTTGAGGAATTCTTCCGTCCGCTCGGTGCCGGCGCCGAGCGGACGCAGATCCTCGCTTTGGCATTTGGGGCAGTGGCGATCGAGCGGACGTTGGCTGCTGCAGTGGTGACAGTGCAGGTGCGGCGGCGACTGATGCACGGTCATGCGCGCGTCGCAGCGGCGGCATTCGGCAATCCAGCCGCAGTCGTGGCACATCAGCGTCGGGGCAAAGCCGCGGCGGTTGATGAACACCAGTACCTGATTGCCGCGCTTAAGGTGCTCGCCGACCAATTCGGTCAGCGGGCGCGACAGGCCGCCTTCCAGTGGCCGGCTGCGAATATCCAGGCATTGAAAGGACGGTGCCTTGGCGTTGCCGGCGCGGATGGTCAGGCGCAGGTGTCGATAGCGCCCTTGCTGCACGTTATGCAGGCTCTCGAACGACGGGGTCGCCGAGCCAAGGATGACCGGGACTTGTTCCAGATGGCCGCGGTAGACCGCCAGGTCGCGCGCGTTGTAGCGCAGGCCATCCTGCTGTTTATAGGAAAGGTCGTGTTCCTCGTCGACGATGATCAGACCGGGCCGGGCCAGCGGGGTGAAGATCGCCGAGCGGGTCCCAATAATGATGGACGCGTCGCCGTCGCGCGCAGCTATCCAGGCATCCAGCCGTTCGCGGTCATTCAGGCCCGAGTGCAGAATCACTACCGGGGCACTGAAGCGCTGCTGGAAGCGGCTCAGGGTCTGGGGCGTCAGGCCGATCTCGGGGATCAGCACCAGGGCCTGATGGCCGCTGAGCAGGCAGCGCTCGATCGCCTGTAGATAGACCTCGGTCTTGCCGCTGCCGGTTACCCCTTCGAGCAACCAGGTGTGAAAGCCCTCAGCACCCAGAATCGCGTCCAGTGCAGCCTGCTGCTCAGCGTTGGCGGTGAGGTGTGCCTGCCTTAATAAAGGCAGCGGTTCGGCAATGTGGTGCGGCGAGCGCTCGATACGCTGGACCAGACCCTTACCCTCAAGGGTGACCAGCGTCTCGCGGTTCAGCCCCCACTGACCGATCAGCGCGTGGGACAGACCATGCGGGTGCTGGGCGAGGACTTGCACTGCGTGCTTCTGCTTCGGCGCGCGTTGCACCGCCGGGTGTTCCGGGTAGGCGCCGGGCTGCAACTGCCATAGCTGATCCTGACGGGCCAGCGCCGGCTCACCCTGACGCAGCAGCACCGGCAGGGCGACACTCAGGGTGTCGCCCAGGCCATGTTGATAGTAGCGCGCGGTCCACAGACACAGGCGCCAGAGGCTGTCCGGCAGCACTGGCGTTTGATCAAGCAGCGCCTCGGCGGGTTTAAGACGGTTGGGTGGAACCTCGGTGTGGTCGCTGATGCCGGCGATCATGCCTACCATGGCGCGATTGCCGAATGGCACCCGTACACGCTGGCCTACCTGCAGGTCGGCGGCACTCACTCCCCGCGGCGCGCGGTAGTCGAACAGGCGTCTCAGCGGTGAAGGCAGGGCAACTTGCAGGATGGGTCCGGTCACGCAGATCACTCCATGGGGCGTGGCGGTGATGTTAACACCGACGGGCGGAAAACAATGGTGCTTGCGTCGTGGATGGATTCTGTTATCATCGCCGACCTATTTTCCGGTCACTCTGTATGCGCCGTTTGTAGCATGCAGTCACTTGGCTGGTAGAACAGATTCAGAGTGCGGTGCCCGATCAGGTTGATCCGGTGGCGGCACAAACCAACCGAGGACATACCATGAAAGCTGATTTGCATCCGAAGTACGAAGAAATCGAAGCGACCTGCAGCTGCGGCGCGGTGATCAAGACCCGCTCCACTCTGTGCGCTCCGATCCACCTGGACGTCTGCTCCGAGTGCCACCCGTTCTACACCGGTAAGCAGAAGGTTCTGGACACCGGCGGCCGTATCGAGCGCTTCAAGGCTCGCTTTGGCGCGGTCAGCAGCAAGTAATATCGTCATGCAGGCCCTTGTGGCTCTGGCGAAAGAAAAGAAGGCGTCCCTTGTGGGCGCCTTTTTTCTTGCCTGCGTTTTACTGGCGGGCTGTGTTCCGGCTGAGCCGCCAGCGGCGCTGTGTGCGATGCCAGACGGTGTCGAGACCGTCAGCAGTCACAGCGTGGTTGATGGCGACACCCTGCGCCTGACCGATGGTCGTCGGTTGCGGCTGGCGGGTATCAATACCCCCGAGATTGGTCGCGATGGCGAGCCGTCGGAGCCTTGGGCGCAGGCGGCACGGCGCGAGCTGCTGGCGCTGGTTGAGGGCGAGTCGCTGCAGCTCAAGGTCGGGGATGACCCGCGCGATCATTACGGTCGTACGCTGGGCTATCTGTTCGACCGTCAGGGGCGCAGTGTTGAGGCGCGGTTGCTGCAGGCCGGGCTTGGCTATGCGATTGTGATTCCGCCCAATGATGCACTCGCCGCGTGCTATCTGGCGGCTGAGCACGAAGCACGTCAGGCTCGGCGGGGGCTCTGGCAGTCTGATGCAGTGGCGCCGGTGGCGGAGCTTAAAAGGGGAGGCTTCCAGCTGCTGCGCGGCCGGATCGTAGCGGTCACTCAGGCGCGGCAGCCGCTCTGGATCGACTTGGACGGTCCGCTGACGCTCAGGCTTGATCGCCGGGATCTGGCAAACTTTGCCTCTGCGCCGGATGCCAGTTGGGTCGGACGAGAGGTTGAAGTGCGCGGTTGGGTCGTTGACCGTCGCGCACAGCAAAACGGTTTTCGCCGTTACATGATCGGCTTGCGCCACCCCGCTCAGCTACACCTGCTCAGCACTGACTGACAACGTCAAGATGACTCAAAGTTGTAAGAGAATGTCCTTGACATTGATCTCGTGAATAACCTTGCGGGTGTGTTTCGTTTTATGTACTCTCCGTCGTCCGCATGAGCAACCTGACCGGAAAATAGTGACCATGTCTGATTTGAGAACTGATGCACTCGCCTATCACGCCAACCCGCGTCCAGGCAAACTGAGCGTTGAACTGACCAAGCCGACCGCGACTGCCCGCGATCTGGCTCTGGCGTACAGCCCGGGTGTAGCAGAGCCGGTGCGTGAAATCGCCAAGGATCTGGAAAACGCCTACAAATACACCGGTAAGGGTAACCTGGTTGCCGTTATCTCCGACGGTACTGCCATTCTGGGTCTGGGTAACCTCGGCCCGCTGGCGAGCAAGCCGGTTATGGAAGGCAAGGGTGTTCTGTTCAAGCGCTTCGCTGGCGTTGACGTATTCGACATCGAAGTTGAAGCTGAAAGCCCGCAAGCCTTCATCGATACCGTCAAGCGTATTTCCTGCACCTTCGGTGGTATCAACCTGGAAGACATCAAGGCGCCCGAGTGCTTTGAAATCGAACGTGCTCTGATCGAGCAGTGCGACATTCCGGTATTCCACGATGACCAGCACGGTACTGCGATCGTAACCGCAGCCGCGATGATCAACGCGCTGGAACTGGCCGACAAGGCCATCGAAGACGCCAAGATCGTCTGCTTGGGTGCTGGTGCTGCTGCTATCGCCTGCATGAAGCTGCTGGTCAGCATGGGCGCCAAGACCGAAAACATCTACATGCTCGACCGCAAGGGCGTGATCCACGCTGGCCGTGATGATCTGAACGAGTACAAGGCCATCTTCGCCACCGAGACTGACAAGCGCACTCTGGCTGACGCCATGAAAGGTGCTGACGTATTCGTTGGTCTGTCTGGTCCGAACCTGCTGCAACCGGCTGAACTGAAGCTGATGGCTGAGAACCCGATCGTGTTCGCTTGCTCGAACCCGGATCCGGAAATCAACCCTGAGCTGGCTCACGCTTCACGTCCTGACGTGATCATGGCCACCGGTCGTTCTGACTACCCGAACCAGGTTAACAACGTTCTGGGCTTCCCCTTCATCTTCCGTGGTGCGCTGGACGTTCGCGCGACCCGCATCAACGAAGAAATGAAGATCGCTGCGGTTCACGCTATCCGCGAACTGGCCAAAGAGCCAGTGCCGGAGTACGTTTCCGAAGCATACGGCGGGATTGCTCTGGAATTCGGCCGTGAGTACATCATTCCGAAGCCGATGGACGTTCGTCTGATCGAGAAGGTGCCGGCCGCTGTTGCCCAGGCTGCCATCGATTCTGGCGTCGCCACGCTGCCCTACCCGGCGCACTACCCGCTCAAGTCGGTCGAAGACTGCATCTGAACGGCAATGTGTTGAAAAAACCCGCTTCGGCGGGTTTTTTTGTGCCTGTGTGTTGGCCTCAGAGAGCAGGCTGCTCCACGCTGATCTCGACCCTGCCCTGATGCAGCGTCCCTCGCAGCAGGCTGCCGGGCGGAGCGGCGTCAGCATCGAGCAAGGCCTTGGCGACGGCCGGCTCAAGGTGATGGCGAAAGCTGCGGGCCATGGCGCGGGCGCCGAACCGGCGGTCGTAGCCGCGGGCCCCGAGCCAGTCGCGCAGCACAGGGTCCAGCACCAGTTGGACCTGATGGCGGGCCAGGCGTTGGTTCAGGTGCGCCAACGCCAGTTCGACCAACTGCTGCAACTGGTTGCTGTGCAGTGAGCGGAAGCGAATGCGGTGATCGAGCCGGTTGAGAAACTCGGGGTCGAAGCGTTGCAGCAGCGCTCGTTGTTGCACCCGTTGCTGCAGCTGGTCGCGCCAGCGTGCTGGCAACAGCCGCCCCCATCCCTGCTCGAGTTGTTGCACAGAGCCAGCGCCCAGGTTGCTGGTAAGAAAGATCAGGCTGTTACGAAAATCCAGCGTGCTGTTGCCGGCGCTGAGTCGTAACTGGCCGTTGTCGAAGATGTTCATCAGCGCGCGGATCACCGGGTCGCTGGCCTTTTCCAGTTCGTCGAACAGCACGATGCCGGGTCTGCCGAAGCTGCCTTCGATGGCCTCGCGGTCGAACAGGGTGGTGCCCTCCTTGCTGCCGACGTAACCGGGTGGAGCGCCGGTCAGCGAGGCGGCGTAGTGCTCTTGCGCGAGGGTGTTCATGTCGATCCGGCACATGGCGTCGGCCCGGCCGTGGATTGCTTCGGCCAGCAGGCGCACGGTCTCGGTCTTGCCGACGCCGGTTGGGCCAAGCAGCAGAAATACCCCGAGAGACTTGCGCGGGTCACCGAGTTCCGCCTTGACCACGGCTAGGCTGTCGCTGATTTCTGCGAGGGCGTCGTCCTGGCCGATAATGCGTTGCTGCAGCAATTGCACAACACGCGCAGGTTCAAACAGGAAGCGGCTGGCGCGGGTGGGTGGCGATTGCTGCAGGTTATGTTGCTGGTTCTCGGCCAGCAGGTCGTTGATAAAGGGCATGGTGTCGGCCGCGTCACTGCAGGCGGGGCGCCGTAACTGACGCCCCGGTGTGGTCAGAGTCCGGCTTCACGTTCCTTGCCGGGGTGGGGCAGCTCGCCAACCGGGCAGTCGGCGACGCCAATGGTCTTGCGGGTCATGGCTTCGACGTTGTCACGTGCTTTCTCCGCGTCCAGGACCCAGGTGCGATAGAACTCGAATGGGCAGTCAGCTACGCCGCGGTCGCCGTCGCCGGAGTTGTACATGCCGGTGTAGCCGCGGTGCAGCAGCTTGAACAGATGGTTTTGTGATTGATCGTTGGCGCGTGCATCACGAATCTGCGAGACCGACAGCTGGGCGTACTGCACGCCCATGTCCTCCTCGCCGCATTCACCGAGCGTGCGGCCATCGAAGCCGATGATCGCGGAGTGGCCAAAGTAGCTGTAGACGCCGTCGAAGCCGGTGGCGTTGGCCACGGCGACATAGCAGTTGTTAGCCCAGGCCATGGTCTTGGCCATCATTACCTGCTGGTCCTTGGCCGGGTACATGTAGCCCTGACAGCGCACAATCAGCTCGGCGCCCTTCATCGCGCAGTCACGCCAGATTTCCGGGTAGTTGCCGTCGTCGCAGATGATCAGGCTGATCTTCAGGCCTTTCGGGCCTTCGCTGACGTAGGTGCGATCGCCCGGATACCAGCCTTCGATCGGACACCAGGGAATGCACTTGCGGTACTTCTGCACGATCTCGCCCTGGTTGTTGATCAGTACCAGCGTGTTGTACGGCGCCTTGTTGGGGTGCTCCTCATGCCGCTCGCCGGTCAGCGAGAAAATGCCCCAGGTGTTGGCCTTTATGCAGGCCTCGCTGAAGATCCGGGTCTCGTCGCCGGGCACGGTGGTGGCGGTGGCCATCATTTCGTCGCCGTCGTACATGATGCCCATGGTGCTGTACTCCGGAAACACCACCAGGTCCATGCCCGGCAGGCCCTGCTTCATGCCGATGATCATGTCGGCGATCTTGCGCGCGTTGTCGAGCACCTCTTCGCGGGTGTGCAGGCGCGGCATCTTGTAATTGACGACGGCCACACCAACGGTATCGGGACTGCTGGAAATATCTCCGTGACGCATGGGTAACTCCTTCGTTGTGGTTACGTTGCAGTTAGTTGCGCCCGATGCCGAGCTTGTCGACCCGATAGCGCAGTTGCCGCAGGCTGATGTTCAGGCGCCGTGCGGCTTCGGACTGGTTGTTGTTGGTCTGCGAGAGCATGGCGCGAATGCGGTCGGCCTCGTCTTCCTGCACCCAGTTGTAGGAACGCCCGTACTGCCGGGGGGTGCTGTCGCCGGGTGCCGGGGCGGCGGCCTCGGCGGTGGCCTGTGGCTGACGGTTGCCGGGGATCGCGATCGAGCTTTCCGACGCCAGCGCCTGACGCAGCTTGTCGGCATCAATCAGCTCCTGATCGCTGGTCAGCGAGGCTCGCTCGAGTACGTTCTGAAGCTGGCGGATGTTGCCGGGCCAATCGAAGTTCTCCAGCACGGAAAAGGCGTCGCCACCGAGGCTCCAATTGCGTTCGTAGTGATGGTTCAGTTCGTTGAGAAAATGCAGTGCCAGTTGGCGAATATCTTCCTGGCGTTCGCGCAGCGGTGGCAGATGGACCGGCACCACGTGCAGGCGATAAAACAGATCCAGGCGGAAAGCGCCCTGGTTGACCGAGGCTTGCAGGTTGACGTGGGTCGCGGTGATCACGCGGAAGTCCACCGAGATCGGGTCGTGACTGCCGATCGGGTCGACCTTCTTCTCCTGCAGCACGCGCAGCAGCTTGGCCTGCAGCGACAGCGGCATGTCGCCGATCTCGTCGAGAAACAGGGTGCCGCCGTCGGCCTGAACGATCTTGCCCTGCTTATTCTGCGACGCACCGGTGAAGGCACCCTTGGTGTGTCCGAACAGTTCGGACTCGAGCAGGTCTGCCGGAATGGCCGCACAGTTGATGCAGATGAACGGCTTTTCCCGGCGATCGCTCTGCTGGTGAATCATCCGGGCGAACTTTTCCTTACCGGTACCAGACTCGCCAAGCAGCATCACGGGGGCATCGCTGTGGGCGACTTGAATCGTTGAGCGCACGGCGTCCATCAAGGCCGGACTGCTGCCGAGAATGCCGTGGGCGAGGCTTTGTTTGAGCATGCCCTCGACCGCAATGCTGTGGCGCAGACTCTGGTTTTCCTTGACCAGGTGCTCGGTCTGTTCGACGACAAACTGGTGAATGCGCAGCACCTGACCGATCATCGCCGCTGCGA
This sequence comes from Halopseudomonas sp., assembly GCF_038130085.1. Classification (NCBI taxonomy): domain Bacteria; kingdom Pseudomonadati; phylum Pseudomonadota; class Gammaproteobacteria; order Pseudomonadales; family Pseudomonadaceae; genus Halopseudomonas; species Halopseudomonas sp. The sequence continues at coordinate 47,981 of NZ_JAYPMU010000020.1, forward strand.
CGCGCAGCAAGCTGATATCTTCGTCAAAGGGGCGCTCGTGCATGCCTTCGCGTTGCACCGAAAGCACGCCAATCGGGGTGCCGGATTCAAGAATCGGCACAGCGATAAACGCCATGCGGCCGCCGCTGTGGTGTGACAGCTCGGTGATGCGGCGGACAAACAGGGGTTCGTCGTTGACGTCCGGCACCAGACCAATCGAGCCGGTACGCATGACGTAGCCGGTCACGCCTTGATTGATGTCGACGTTGAAGCGGCCGGCCTTGAGGTCATCGACCGACAACCCGTACGAGTACTTCACCTGCAGCGACTGAGAGTTTGCTTCCGGCAGGCTGACGCGCCCGCAGTTCAGTCCATAGAGCTGAGACAGCAAACGCAGGATGCCCTGAATGGTGCGCGGGGCATCCAGAGGTTTCTCGAGTAGCTTGGCCATCTCCAGAATGACGACTAATTCGCGCTTCATCATCTGTTGGGCTGTCCGTTTCTGTATGGCATTCAAGATGAACAGGTCCTCCGCGTTGGTTTGATGTCCACGCGACCTGTCATCGCTGTACTGCTGACTGGGTAAGCGGTCTATACCGAGCCTGATCTAGTGGCTGATCATCCAGGGTCGTCGTGGACCAGACTGTTGTTTGAGGGCAGGAGGTTCTCCCTCCTTGCGTTTGGTGTGCTGGCAACTACCGGAGCTGCAACAACTGTGCCCGTGGCTGACCCTGGGGGCGTGGGCGCTGCGCTCGTTGGTCTCGTGCGCCTTGCGCTGATGGGCGCTGAGAGTCTGCAGGCGTGGTGCGCTGATGCGGCGCTGCATGGGCTGCGAGCAGATCGGGCAGGCGCGTGGCAGGTTGCGCTCGCTGCTTGGCAGCAGCGCTTCGAAGGGTCCGCAGTCAGTACATTCAAAATCGTATAGAGGCATTTTCTGCTCCTGGAAAGTGCGACCTGAAGGGTGTGGCCCGACCATGCTGGTGCGGGCCACTGCTGTGCTATCAGCCTTTCCAGAGGGCTGTCGGTACTTCCGGGCTGCTCACCGCGATGGTCGGTCCTTCGGCGTTCGGCATGATGTCGAAGTCGAAGATTTCGGTCGGAATCCAGATGGTGGCGCAGACGTTGGGCACGTCGACGATGCCGCTGATATGGCCCTGCACCGGCGCGGTACCAAGCAGCGAGTAGGCCTGGGCGCCGCTGTAGCCGAACTTCTTCAGATACTCGATGGCGTTCAGACAGGCCTGACGGTAGGCAACGTGCGCGTCCAGATAATGCTGCTTGCCGCTTTCGTCGACCGAGATGCCTTCGAAAATCAGGTGCTTCTTGTAGCTCGGCGCCATATCGCTCGGCTGGAAGATCGGGTTCTTCACGCCGTATTTCTTACAGCCGTCCTTGATGACGTTGACGCGGATATGAATCCAGCCAGCCATTTCGATGGCGCCGCAGAAGGTGATTTCGCCGTCACCCTGGGAGAAGTGCAAATCACCCATCGACAGGCCGCCACCCTTGACGTAGATCGGGAAGAACACGCGTGAGCCCTTGGTCAGATCCTTGATGTCGCAGTTACCACCGTGTTCGCGGGGCGGTACCGTGCGCGCACCTTCGGCGGCGACCTTGGCGGCTGCATCACCGGTGGCGCGGCCGACGTGGGCGGTCGGTGCGTAGGGCGGGTTGGCCAGCGCCGGTACGCGATCCGGGTCGGTATCGATCAGCGCTTGCTCGCGGCTATTCCATTCATCCAGCAGCTCCTGTGACGGCAGGCAGCCGATCAGGCCAGGGTGCATCAGGCCGATGAACTCGACGCCCGGGATATGGCGCGACTTGGTGTAAATGCCGTTGAAGTCCCAGATGGTTTTGCGTGCTTCCGGGAAGTGCTCGGTCAGGAAGCCGCCGCCGTTTTCCTTGGCGAACACGCCATTGAAGCCCCACATCTGATCGGCAAAGGCGCCGATGTCGAGAATATCGACGACCAGCAGGTCGCCTGGCTCGGCACCTTCGACCGCAATCGGGCCGCTGAGGTAATGCACCTTGCTCAGGTCGACGTCGCGCACGTCTTCGGCACTGTCATTGTTACCGATCTGGCCGCCGGTCCAGTCCATGCATTCGACAATGAAATCAGAGCCGGGCTTGACCGTAGCAATCATCGGAACGTCCGGGTGCCAGCGGTTGTGGATGTTGTCGTGCTCCTGAGGGCTCTTGCTCAGATCGATCTTGATCAGTGTTTCAGCCATGACGGGGATTCCTCTGCGTCGTCGGGTGGTTTGTCAGGCCGATGGGCGGCCCGTGTCCAAGCCAGAGCAGAAGCCGTGCCAGCTTTGTAATGTTTTTAAATATGCATATAAATCAATTGCTTATGTATTTTCTGTGTGACTTTGTCAGTTGTTCGTACCGATGCGAATGACAATGTCAAAGGCCGGCGGCTGACATTGTCATGACATTGTTAAATCCGCTTTGTCATTTCTGCGCTATCGGAGCTGACATTGTTTGTCAGATGGCCTTCTTTTGGGGTTGGTGGGTATTTTTAACTTAATGATATGTAAGGGGTTTTAGTGATTTCTTAGGGTGATTTGGCAATCCGGTCAGGGCGGCTGGCACAGTGGTTGCTGTGGGGCTTGTGACAGGCGCGGCGGGCCGGGGAGAAGGGTTCGCCAGTCGGTTCTACTCACACTAAGGAGATTCACCCTATGCAAGACTCAAAACGCAGCAAGCCGGCCTGGAAGCGCCGGATACTCGGTCTGGCGCTGAGTACCGGTCTGGGCTTCGCCAGCCTCGCTGGGGCAGCAGACATGCCGACCGCGCAGGTCAACACGACCGGTCTGGCGGTGACCGATGACACGGTCAAGGTAGGTATTCTCCACTCCATTACCGGCACCATGGCAATCAGTGAAACCGGTTCGGTAGAGGCAGAGATGCTGGCCATCGAGCAGATCAACGCCATGGGCGGTGTGCTGGGTCGTCAGATCGAAATCATCCAGGAAGACGGCGCCAGCGACTGGCCGACCTTTGCCGAGAAGGCCCGCAAGCTGCTGGTTCAGGATCGCGTTGCCTCGGTTTTCGGCTGCTGGACCTCAGCCTCGCGCAAGGCCGTACTGCCGGTCTTCGAGAAAGAAAACGGCATGCTCTACTACCCAACCTTCTATGAAGGGCTCGAGCAATCCAAGAACGTGATCTACACCGGCCAGGAAGCGACCCAGCAGATCATCGCCGGTCTCGACTGGATCGCGCAGGAGAAGGACGCCAAGACCTTCTATCTGGTCGGTTCCGACTATATCTGGCCGCGCACCTCCAACAAGATCGCCCGCAAGCACATTGAAGACGTGCTGGGTGGCGAAGTGGTTGGCGAAGAGTACTACCCGCTGGGCAACACCAACTTCGGTTCGCTGATCAACAAGATCCGCCTGAAGAAGCCTGACGTCGTTTACTCCAGCATCGTTGGCGGTTCCAACGTCGCCTGGTGGAAGCAGCTCAAGGCCGCCGGCATCACTGCTGACCGCCAAACCATCATGACCATCTCGGTAACCGAGGACGAAGTACTGGGTATCGGTGGCGAGAACATGGAAGGTTTCTACTCCGCGATGAAGTACTTCCAGTCGCTGGACAACGAAAACAACCAGGCTTTCGTCGAAGCGTTCAAGGCGCGCTGGGGTGAAGACAGCGTCATCGGTGACGTGACTCAGGCCGCTTACCTGGGCCCATGGCTGTGGAAAGCAGCGGTTGAGAAGGCCGGCAGCTTTGACGTCGACGCCGTGGCTGCAGCTTCCGCCGAGATTGAGCTGACCACTGCGCCTGAAGGCTACGTCCGCGTTCACCCGAACCATCACCTGTGGAGCAAGCTGCGGGTTGGTCAATGGGGTGCTGACGGTCAGGCCACCGTGGTTTACGAGTCCGACCTGATCGAACCGAATCCCTTCCCGGAAGGCTACCAGTAAGACGTCCGTTTGAAGTGATGCAACAGGGTGCGGTCCAGGTGGCCGCACCCGTCCGAAGTCGAGGGTCTGTTGACATTTCGTTCACGCGCCTGCCGGAGGCCATTTTTCGGTCAGGCAAGGCGGAGGGAGCGAGGTGTGGTCGCTCCACACAAGCGACCGACAACGCAGCGTGACCGAAAAATGGCCCGGGCCCTTCGGGTTGCGCCTGTAAAGCCGACACTCGGCGTCACTCGTCGCTTATTTGGAATGACCAAACTACGCTCCTCGCTCCTTGATTGTCGGCTTTACAGGCTGCAACAGGCGGGCGAACGAAACGTCAACAGACCCTGGGAGAGCAATTATGGGCGGATATTCAAGTCAGGAGCTCGTGGCCATTTTCGTGATGCAAGGATTCAGTGGCCTGAGTCTGTTCTGCGTCTTTCTGCTGATGGCCCTCGGGCTGGCGATCATCTTCGGGCAGATGGGCGTGATCAACATGGCCCATGGTGAATTTCTTACGCTGGGCGCCTACATCACCTGGATGGTATCCAAGCTGGCCACCGAGACCTGGCCCTGGATGCAGCAGTTTTACTTTCCGCTGGCGGTCCTGCTGGCGTTCCTTGGGACTTTCATTCTTGGCTATCTGGTCGAGATGCTGTTGATCCGGCGGCTGTATGCACGCCCGCTCGATACGCTGCTGGCGACCTGGGGTCTGGGGCTGATCCTGCAGCAGATTTACCGTTCGACCTTTGGTCCGCGCGAGGTCAGTGTCGTCATGCCGGATTGGCTGATGGGCTCCTGGGCGCCGACCGACATTATCGATATTCCGCTTAACGGCCTGTTTGTCATGGGTATCACCGCGCTGATGACGGTGCTGGTGGTCATCCTGCTGTACCGCTCGCGTTGGGGTATCAAGGTACGTGCTACCACGCAGAACCGGATGATGGCCAATGCCGCGGGTATCAATACCCAACGGGTGGACCGTTTCACCTTTGCGCTTGGTTGCGGTATCGCCGGTGTTGCGGGTGCGGCCTTTACCACTATCGCCTCGACCGGCCCGACTACCGGCTCGCTGTATATCGTCGACACCTTCCTGGTAGTGGTGTTCGGTGGTGCTGCCAGCCTGTTCGGCACTGTGGTGTCGGCCTTCGGTATTGCCCAGTCGCAGTCGATTCTCGAGTTCTTCCTCAGTGGTTCCATGGCCAAGGTGATCACCTTGCTGACCGTGGTCGCCATTTTGATGTTCCGTCCCCAGGGACTCTTTGCAAGCAAGGTGCGCCGCTGAGCGGCGTGCTGGCTGGAGGTTATTGATATGGAAAAATGGATAGCAGCATTTGGGGGGCGGCAACGCTTGCTGCAGTTGCTGGCGCTGGCCGTCCTGCTCATGGTGATCCTGCCGCTGACGCTGGACATCTTTCGCCTGAATCTGGTCGGCAAATACCTGACCTATGCCTTCGTTGCGGTGGGGCTGGTCCTCTGTTGGGGCTACGGCGGGATTCTTAGTCTGGGGCAAGGGGTGTTTTTCGGGATTGGTGGCTACTGCATGGCGATGTTCCTCAAGCTGGAAGCGTCCAGCCCGGAGAACACCGCGATTCAGAGTACCCCGGGTATTCCTGACTTCATGGACTGGAACCAGATCACGGAGCTGCCGCTAGGCTGGATGCCGTTTCACAGCCTGACACTCACCGTCTTGTTGATTCTGACGGTGCCGGCGTTGGTTGCTTTCCTGATCGGCGCGGCGATGTTCAAACGTCGGGTCGGTGGCGTGTATTTTGCGATCATCACTCAGGCGATTGCCTCCATCGCCACCATTCTGATCATCGGTCAGCAGGGCTATACCGGCGGCATCAACGGTATTACCGACCTGCGCACCATGCTGGGGTGGGATATTCGTCCAGACAGCGCCAAGTACCTACTCTACTTCCTCTGCTGCATCCTGTTGATCGCCTGTTTGCTGGTGGGGCAGTTCGTGTTGAACAGCCGCTACGGCAAATTGCTGATCGCCATGCGCGACCAGGAAGACCGGGTGCGCTTCTCCGGTTACGACGTTGCCAACATCAAGATCTTCGTGTTTGCGCTGGCGGGCGTGTTCTCGGCGCTGGGCGGCGCGATGTTCGCACTGCAGGTTGGCTTTATGTCGCCGTCGTTCGTCGGCACGGTCGCCTCTATTGAGATGGTGATCTTCTGCGCGGTTGGTGGACGCCTGTCGCTGATCGGTGCGGTCTATGGTGCGCTGCTGGTTAACCTGGCCAAGACGCTGCTGTCGGAAAGCTTCCCGCAGCTGTGGATCGTGTTCATGGGCGCATTGTTCATCGGCGTGGTGCTGCTGTTCCCGCAGGGGCTGGCCGGTATCTACGAGGACTACATTCGTCCACAGGTCGCCAAGCTGTTCGCGCGGAAGCGGGGCGCGGCGACGGAAGAAGACAAGTCGGTTGCACAGGAGGCGCGCTCATGAGTTCTCCCATTCTGCTGGCCATTGAAGACCTGACGGTCTCGTTCGATGGCTTCAAGGCGGTCGACGGCCTGAACCTCTATGTCGAGCGTAACGAAGTGCGGGTGGTGATCGGCCCGAACGGCGCTGGTAAAACCACGCTGCTGGATCTGATCTGCGGCAAGACCAAAGCCTCCGCCGGCTCGATCAAGTTCAAGGACACCGAACTGACCAAGCTGGTCGAGCATGACATCGTCAAGGCTGGGGTAGGGCGCAAGTTTCAGACCCCGTCTATCTACGAGAACCTGACGGTGCGGGAAAACCTCGAGTTGTCGTACCCGAAGGGCCGCAACGTGTTTGGCAGTCTGTTCTTTAAAGTCACCGAACAGGTCAATGCTCGGGTAATGGAGGTTGCTGGCGAGATCTTTCTGAGCGATCGCCTGGATACCAGCGCTGGCCTGCTCAGCCACGGCCAGAAACAGTGGCTGGAGATCGGCATGCTGCTGATCCAGGATCCGGAACTGTTGATGCTGGATGAGCCGGTCGCGGGGATGAGTGTCTCCGAGCGCGAGGCGACCGCGGAGTTGCTCGGACGCATAAGCCAGAACCGCTCGGTGATTGTGATCGAACACGACATGGACTTCGTGAAGGACATTGCCCACCGGGTCACTGTTCTCCATCAGGGCAAGTTGCTGGCTGAAGGCAAGATGGATGAAGTGCAGGCAAACGAAAAGGTCATCGAGGTTTACCTCGGCCACTAACTGCAAAGGAGCATGAACATGCTGAGCGTACGTGATCTGCGGGTCAGTTATGGCATGAGTGAGGTTATCCACGGTATCGATCTGGACGTGGGTGAGAATGAGACGGTAGCGATCATGGGGCGTAACGGCATGGGCAAGACCACGCTGTTCAAGTCACTGATCGGCATGATTCCTTGCAGTGGCGGGGAGATCAATTTCAACAGCAAGGAGTTGTCCAAGCTGCAGTCCTACCAGCGGGTGGCCAGTGGGGTGGCTTACGTCCCCCAGGGGCGAATGGTGTTTCCGACACTGACTGTAGAGGAGAACATCATGGCCGGCCTGGAGGTGACGGGGCGGCGCAAGGTGCCGGACGACATCTATGAGTTGTTCCCGGTGCTGTTGGAGATGCGCCATCGCAAAGCGGGTAACCTTTCGGGTGGTCAGCAGCAGCAGTTGGCAATTGGCAGAGCGCTGGCGGCCGATCCAAAGATCCTGTTGCTGGATGAGCCAACAGAGGGAATTCAGCCTTCGATCATCAAGCAGTTGGCGACCACGCTTAATGAGATCAAGCAGCTGCGCAAGATCAGTATCGTGGTCTCCGAGCAGGTACTGAGCTTTGCGCTCGCGGTGGCCGACCGGATGCTGGTGATCGACAAGGGCAAGATTGTCCATGAGGCGGTAGGTGAGCAAATCGACAAGGACCATATCAGTCGCTATCTGTCGGTCTGAACGCCTGCGTCTCGCAGGGCAAAACCCGGCTTTCCGCAAGGAAGCCGGGTTTTTTAATGCCTGGGCGAAAATAGGGCTTGACGTCAAATCTGACGGGCCTATAATTCGCGTCCTCGTCGGGCAGGATGCTTCGCTTAAAGCGCTTATTA
>NZ_JAYPMU010000021.1:0-55538 GCF_038130085.1 Halopseudomonas sp.
GTCCCAGAAAAACGAAACCCCGCGAAAATGCGGGGTTCGTCAGCAGTCTGAAACCTCCCGAAGGAGGTTTCTTGTCAGTACCTGACAGCCCGTATCAGAAGAACAGACGCTTGAGTTCCTGCCCTGGATTACCGGCGCGCATAAAGGCCTCGCCGACCAAAAAGCCGTAGACCTCATGCGCCAGCATCAGCTCCACGTCGGTGCGATGCAGAATGCCGCTTTCGGTTACCAGCGTCTTGCCCCGCGGAATCTGCGGAATCAGTTCAAGGGTGGTATCCAGCGTCACCTCAAAGGTGTGCAGATTACGGTTATTGATACCGATTAGCGGGGTATCCAGCTTGAGGCCGCGCTCCAGCTCGGCGGCATCGTGCACCTCGACCAGCACATCCAGCCCGTGTTGCTGCGCAGTTGCTGCCAGCTCGCCCATCTGCACATCGTCCAGGCAGGCGGCGATCAGCAGCACGCAGTCAGCACCCAGAGCGCGCGCTTCGACGATCTGATACGGATCGATCATGAAATCCTTACGAATCACCGGCAGCGCACAGGCCGCACGGGACTGCTGCAGGTAATCGTCGTGGCCCTGGAAGAAGTCGACATCGGTCAGCACCGACAGACAGACCGCACCGCCCGTCTCATAGCTGGCAGCGATCTCGGCCGGCTGAAAGTCCTCGCGCAGCACGCCCTTGCTCGGCGAAGCCTTCTTGATCTCGGCAATCACGCCCGGGCGACGCGCCGCCGCGGCATCCTGAATCGCCTTGGCGAAGCCTCGGGTAGGCGACGCAGCGGCCGCCAGCTGCTCCAGCTCGGCCAGGCTACGCTGCTGAAGACGCTCCGCTACTTCCTCGTGCTTGCGCGCGACGATGTTCTGCAAGATGGTCGGCACGCTCATTGTGCTGCTTCCTCCCGGAATACCTCGGTAAAGGCGATGAGTTCGTTGAGTTTTTCCCGCGCCAGCCCTGAGTAAAGCGCATCGGAGGCAAGTTTGACGCCTTCAAGCAGACTGGTCGCGTGATCCGCCGCGTAAAGCGCTGCACCGGCGTTGAGAATGATGATATCGGCGGCCTTTTCACCCGCCTCGGTCTCGCGCTTGCCCAGCGCATCACGGATCAGCTTGAGCGACGCGGCTGCATCCTCGACCGTCAGACCGATCAGCGAGCGGCTCTTGATACCAAGCTCTTCCGGGCTGACGTCGTACTCACGGATTTCGCCGTCTTTCAGCTCGGCGATGTGGCTGGTTGCAGCCAGACTCAGCTCGTCCAGGCCGTCCTTGGAGTGCACCACCAGCACGTGCTCGCTGCCCAAGCGCTTGAGCACCTCGGCAATCGGCCGGCACAGCGCCTGGGTAAACACACCGATGACCTGATGCTTGACCCCAGCGGGGTTTGTCATTGGGCCGAGCATGTTGAAGATGGTACGCATGCCCAGCTCGCGGCGCGGGCCGATGGCGTGCTTCATCGCGCCGTGATGGGCCGGCGCAAACATAAAGCCGACGCCAACGCTTTCCACGCAGCGCGCAACCTGCTCGGGCGTCAGATTGAGATTCACACCCGCAGCCTCCAGCAAATCGGCACTGCCGCTCTTGCCGGATACCGCGCGATTGCCGTGCTTCGCGACCCGGCCGCCAGCGGCAGCAACCACCAATGCGGCAGCGGTAGACACGTTGAAGATATTGGCGCCATCGCCGCCGGTGCCACAGGTGTCGACCAGGCGCTCGGCATTGATATGTACGCCGGAAGCCAGCTCGCGCATGACCATGGCTGCGCCGGTAATTTCGTCGAGAGTTTCACTCTTCATACGCAGGGCAACCAGAAAGCCACCGATCTGCGCGTCGGTGCACTGGCCGGTCATGATCTGACGCATGACGTCCTGCATTTCCTCGGTGGACAGATCCAGCTGATCAACCACCTTGCCGAGGGCTGTCTTGATATCCATTCCGTCTCTCCTTGCTGATCAGCGGCGCATGCCGCCCTGCTGCTTGAGGAAGTTGGCGAGCATTTCGTGTCCCTGTTCGGACAGGATCGACTCGGGATGGAACTGCACACCCTCGATCATGTACTCGCGGTGGCGTACGCCCATGATTTCGTCAACACTGCCGTCCTCGCGCTGGGTCCAGGCGGTCAGCTCCAGGCAATCGGGCAGGGTGTCACGACTGATTACCAGCGAGTGATAGCGAGTCACGGTCAGCGGGTTGTTGAGGCCGGCAAACACGCCCAAACCTTCATGGTAGACCGGACTGGTCTTGCCGTGCATAACCTGACGCGCACGCACCACATCACCGCCGAAGGCCTGACCAATACTCTGGTGGCCGAGGCAGATGCCGAGAATCGGCAGCTTGCCGGCAAAGTGCTTGAGCACCGGCACCGAGACGCCTGCTTCGTTGGGGGTACACGGGCCGGGGGAGACGACAATGCGCTCGGGGTTGAGGGCTTCGATCTCGGCGACAGTCAGCTCGTCGTTGCGCACGACCTTGACGTCTGCACCCAGCTCGCCGAGGTATTGCACCACGTTGTAGGTAAAGGAGTCGTAGTTATCGATCATCAGCAGCATGGCTTTTCTCCTTTACCGGGCCGATTGTTCAGCGAGGGCAATCGCACGGAACATGGCGCGACGCTTGTTGATGGTCTCTTCCCACTCCAGCGCAGGCACCGAGTCGGCCACAATGCCGCCACCGGCCTGCACATGCAGCTCGCCATCCTTGATCACCGCGGTACGAATCGCGATGGCCGTGTCCATGTTGCCATTCCACGCCCAGTAACCGACCGCGCCGCCGTAGACGCCACGCTTGACCGGTTCCAGCTCGTCGATAATTTCCATCGCGCGAATCTTCGGCGCGCCTGAAAGTGTGCCCGCCGGCAAAATAGCGCGCAGCGCGTCCATCGCGGTCAGTTCCGGCTTGAGCTGGCCCTGCACGTTGGAGACGATGTGCATGACGTTGGAATAGCGCTCGATGACCATCTTCTCGGTCACCTTGACCTTGCCGATCTGCGCCACGCGGCCAACGTCATTGCGGCCAAGGTCGATCAGCATCAGGTGCTCGGCGATTTCCTTGGCGTCGGAGAGCAGATCCTGCTCCAGCGCCAGATCGGCCTCCTCGGTCGCACCACGCGGGCGGGTACCGGCAATCGGGCGCACGGTGACTTCACCCTCTTCGACGCGCACCAGCACTTCGGGCGAGCTGCCGACCACGTGGAAGTCACCGAAATTGAAGAAGTACATGTAAGGCGTCGGGTTCTGACTGCGCAGGGCACGGTACAGATCGATCGGCTCGGCCTTGAAATCGATGCTCATGCGCTGGGACGGCACCACCTGCATGCAGTCACCGGCAAGGATGTATTCCTTGATGGTGTCGACTGCCCGCTCGTAGTCTTCGCGGGTGAAACTGGCGCGGTATTCCAAATCAATATCGACCGGCGCGGCCAGATCAATCAGTTTGCGCGCCGGCGTCGGCAGACGCAGCTGCTCCAACAGTTGATCCAGGCGGGCATTGGCCTGTTCGAAGGCATCGTCGGCGCTCGGGTCGGCCAGCACGATGGCGTGCAGCTTGCCGGCAAGGTTATCGAATACGACAACCTCGTCGGACACCATCAGCAGGATGTCCGGCGTGCCCAGCACGTCCGAATTAACTGTCGCTGCCAGACGCGGCTCGACATAGCGCACGCAGTCGTAGCCAAAGTAGCCGACCAACCCGCCATTGAAGCGCGGCAAGCCGGGAATGCTCGGCACCCGGTAACGGGCCTTAAAGGTTTCGACAAAGTCCAGCGGATCGGCACACTCGTGACGCTCCTGCTCGACGCCGTCCACCAGCACGGTCGCAGTATGGCCATCGACGCGCAGCACGGTCCGCGCCGGCAGGCCGATGATGGAATAGCGGCCCCACTTCTCGCCGCCCTGCACCGATTCGAGCAGGTAAGAATAGGCGCCGTCGGCCAGTTTCAGATAGGTGGAAAGCGGAGTTTCAAGGTCGGCCAGCACCTCGCGTACAACGGGTACACGGTTGCAATCCTGGGCAGCCAGGCGAAGGAATTCGTCTCGGGTCATGATCAGCCTCAAAGGCAGGGTAAGTCATACGCAAACAGGGGTGCTCGCACTCGGGAGCGAGCGAGGACAGTTCAGGTACGCCAACGCCAGCGGGCGAGCGCCTTGATAACTCTCATCAGTTTGCGATTGCTGACAAACACGGCTGATCCATCACTGGTGGGGATACCCGAGCAAGCCTATATGAGCGCGTCAAGCGAATCAACCAGCAAATCCGGGTTCTCCGAGGCAATCGGCCGGCCGTGATTGTAGCCGTAGCTGACGGCTACCACCGGCACCCCAGCCGCCTTCGCCGCCAGTACATCGCTGCGCGAGTCCCCCACAAACAGCGCCTGCGGCGCTGACACACCAGCCTGCTGCATGACCCAGTGGAGCGCTGCCGGGTCCGGCTTCTGCACCGGCAGAGTGTCACCACCGACCAGCCAGCGGAAGTAGCCATCGAGCTGTTTTTCGGCCAGCAGCTCCGGCACAAAGCGACTCGGCTTGTTGGTAATCAGCGCCAGCGGTACCTGCTCGGCCACAAGCGAATCGAGCAAGGCGCGGACGCCGGGGTAAACCGTGCTGCGCGAGTGATCGCCGGCGTAAGCCTGAAGAAACAGTTCCAGTGCCTGCTCGGTCTCCGCTTCGCCAATGTGCGCGTGCTCGATATCGCCAGCCAGCGCCCGGCGCACCAACACCCGCGCACCGTTGCCGACCCAGTGGCGGACCTGCTCGACACCCGCCGAGTCACGCCCAAGCTGGCCCAGCATCACATCCACCGCCGCCGCCAGATCCGGCACCGAGTCGATCAGGGTGCCGTCCAGATCAAACATCACCAGCCTGGGCAGCTCGCCAGCGAACAACTCGTGCAACAACGGCATATCAGCGCTTGGCCTGCGCCAGCTCCGCACGCATGGTGTCGATCACGGCCTTGTAGTCCGGCTTGTTGAAGATTGCAGAACCGGCAACAAAGGTATCGGCGCCGGCTTCGGCGATGGCGCGGATGTTCTGTTCGTTGACGCCGCCGTCGATCTCCAGACGAATCTCGCGGCCACTGGCATCGATCAGGGCACGCGCCTCGCGCAGCTTGTCCAGGGTGCCCGGGATGAACTTCTGGCCACCGAAGCCCGGATTCACGCTCATCAGCAGGACCATGTCGACCTTGTCCATCACGTACTTGAGCGCATCCAGCGAGGTCGCCGGATTGAACACCAGCCCAGCCTTGGCGCCACCATCCTTGATCAGCTGCAGCGAGCGGTCGATGTGCTCGGACGCTTCCGGGTGGAAAGTAATGTAGCTGGCGCCGGCCTCGAGGAAGTCACCGATGATGCGATCTACCGGCTTGACCATCAGGTGCACGTCGATCGGCGCGGTAACGCCGTACTTGCGCAGCGCCGAGCAGACCATCGGCCCGATGGTCAGGTTCGGCACGTAGTGGTTATCCATGACATCGAAGTGGACGATGTCGGCACCAGCCGCCAGTACTCGATCAACATCTTCACCCAGACGGGCAAAATCGGCGGACAGAATGGACGGCGCAATGGCGTAATCGAGCATTGGGAGACCTCGGCAGGGGCAGACACGGAAATGCCGGCCAGTTTACCCTATCCGCCGCGGTTATACTCATCAGGACTTCGGACCGAGACGGACCCCATGCGCGCGCCAACCGTTATTGCCCTGCTCTGCCTTTGCAGCATCGCTCACGCCCAGGAACCAGCCGCACCAGCAGCTGACGCGGGCGCAACCGAACGCGCGTCAGCCGTCTCCCGCGATATCCAGTACCAGCAGGCGCTGAAGCGCGAGGCCCCGACCACAGAGCAACGGCAGCTGGCGTTCGCCGGAGAGTCGCAGCTCGGACTCTTTCTGCCAGCCGCCAGACCAGAGCCACTAGGCGGCATCCTGCTGATCGCCGGCCCCGGGGAACACGCCAACTGGCCCGAGCTGATTGGCCCGGCCCGCACCAGCCTGAGCGATGCAGGCTGGCACACCTTGGCAATCAGCCTGCCCGATGCGCCGCCTGCACCAATGATTGACGTCGCACCCGAGCCGGCAGAGCCGACGGCAGCCAGCGAAGCCCCCACCCCCGAGATCGTCCCTGAAGACGAACTACTGGCTGCCAGCGACCAGATTGATGCGCTGCCAGAGGCGCCACCCGAAGCGCGCTACAGCGAGCGGGCAGCAGCCCTGATTCGCGCCGGCTGGCAGGTTCTGGAGGGTGAAGGCGCACAACAGGTACACATTATTGCGCGAGACGAATCCGCTTACTGGGCGCTCGTGGCTGCCAGTACCAGCGCTAAGGACCAGCCCCCGGCAACGCTGATCCTGCAGCAAGTCCGCCAGCCATCGTCATCACCGGAGCCAAGCCTGGACAGCCTGCTTGAGAACAACGAACGCCCGCTACTCGAGATGCTCAACCTTGAAATAACACCTGATCGACAGCTCGCCGCAAGCCACCTTCGCATCGCCCGCCGGACCGGCAATCAGGGCTACCAACAGATGGATCTGGCACCGATGGCTCGATCGGCCCTTGCCGACGACATGCTGGACAAGCGGCTACGCGGCTGGCTGACTCGCCATTATCAACCGCCCCAGCCAGAGGTCACGCCGTAGACCGTCAGCGAAAACCGCGATGACGCCGCAGCGTCTCGTAGGCCTGCTGAATCTGCCGAATGCGTTCGCCCGCCCCACTCTGCTGCGCCGCGCTGACGCCACGGGCAGCCAGCTTGTCCGGATGATGCAGACTGAGTTGACGGCGGTAGGCACGTTTTATCACTTCAGGCGAATCACTGAGACTGACCTTTAGCAAGCTCGCCGCCTGCTGCAGCCGGTCCTCCTGCGCCACCGCCGCACGGTTTGCCCGACCCTGACTACGGTGTTGGTGCCGCCGATGCATTCGCTGCTGCTCGGCTTGCCCCAACCCGGCGACCTTTGACCAGCCCGCCAACAGCTCCCGAACCTCATCACTCAGACGCCCCGGCAGTACACCCATCCGCCAGCAGCTATCCATCAGCTCAGCAGCGCGCCCCGGCTCGCGCCGGCACAGCTCACGCACCACCTTGATGAGATCACCACCTTGCTTACCTTCATTGAAATCGTGCATCGCCTGCAGCCTGGCGTCGCCTTCCAGCCGATACTGCTGCATCAGATCCCGCGCCAGCTGCAGGTGCCCTTGCGTCACTCGGCCGCTAGCCTTGGCCAGCCGCCCCATGCACAGAAACAGCACGCGTTCAAAGCTGTTACCAGCACCGCGCAGCTGTGCCAGCCGATCAGGCAGATCTCGCCAATGACGCAGTTGCCAGTGGCGATCCAGCGCATGCCCGACAACAGCGCCCAGCACGGCGCCGGGCACGGCGCCACCAAGCCCGCCCACCAGCGCGCCCAAGACGGTTACCGGCCAGAGCATCGATCAGCCCCTCGCCACGCGGTCAGCATCGGCCAGCCGCTCCGGCGTACCAACATCAATCCAGATCCCACGATAGTGTTCCCCGCTAACGCGCCCCTGATCCGCAGCCACACGCAGCAGCGGTGCCAAGGCAAATGCGCCCGCTGACTGCCCTGCCAGCAGCTCAGGATGCAATACCGCAATACCGCTATAAGTCAGCCCGGGCGCGCCTGCGGCGGGATTACTGACCATCCCGCCGGCCAGCACAAAATCGCCGCCAGGGTTATGGGCAGGGTTATCGATCAATACCAAATGCGCGAGCATGCCTTCCGGCAGCGCCAGCTGAGCGAAATCGTAGCGGGTCCAGACATCACCATTGACCAGAACAAAAGGCGCATCGCCCAGCAGCGGCAAGGCCTTGCGGATACCGCCTCCGGTCTCCAGTGGCTCGCCTTCGGCAGACCAGCGAATGCGCACACCAAAGCGCTCGCCATCTTCAAAATAGCGCTCGATCTGCTCCCCGAGCCAGGCGTGATTGATCACCAGCTCACTCACCCCTGCGGCCAGCAGCGCTTCAATATGCCACTGCAGTAGCGGTTTGCCGGCGACCGGCAGCAACGGTTTGGGGGTATGCAGGGTCAGCGGGCGCATCCGCTCACCCTTGCCGGCGGCCAGCACCATCGCCCTCATCATGCGGCCAGCCCCAGACTGTCGAGCAAGGCGCTCAGCGGCGCCAACCGCTGATCAGCGGCGCAGGCGTCGCGCAGGTAGCGAACAAAGCGCGGCGCATCTTTCAGATAATGCGGCTTGCCGTCGCGGTGACAGATACGGGCAAAGATGCCCAATACCTTGAGATGACGCTGCACGCCCATCAGCCGCGCCTGGGCAAGAAAGATATCCAGGTCATTTGGTACCGGCACTCCGGCGGCAAGTGCCTGCTGCCAATAGTGCGTAAGCCATTGCCTGCGCTCAGCGACCGGCCAGCTGTAGAAGGCATCGGCGAACAATGAGGTGACGTCGTAGCTGACCGGCCCGTAGAGCGCGTCCTGAAAGTCGAGCACGCCCGGCTCACCCTCGGCGGTCATCAGGTTGCGTGGCATATAGTCCCGATGAACAAATACCTTGGCCTCGCCAAGATTGCTGTCGAGCAGCAATGTCTGCACCTGATCCCAAAGCAACTGCTCTTCAGCGGAGAAGCTGCGCCCAAGCTGACGCGCCACATACCAGTCCGGGAACAACGCCAGTTCGCGGCGCAGCACGGCCTCATCGTAGTCAGGCAACACATTGGGCCGACTGGCGAGTTGCCAGCGAATCAGACTGGAGATTGCGCCGGCAAACATGCGCTCCAGCTCGTCCGGCGCCACCCCTTGCTCTATGGTCTGCAAGTAAGTTTTCGCGCCCATGTCCTCCAGCAGCAGAAAGCCTTGAGCGAGACCCTCGGCAAACAAGCGTGGCACGCGTACTCCCGCGTCCTGCAGCAACCGGGTAATGCGTACAAAGGGTTCGCTATTCTCGTGTTCGGGCGGCGCATCCATGATGATCAGGCTGCGGTCGCCCGACTGCCAGCGAAAATAGCGGCGAAAGCTCGCATCAGCACTCGCGGGTGCCAGCTCGCCGGAGGGCAGATCATCCCAGCCAAGCGCCGCGGCAGCCTGCGGCAAAGCCTGATCCAGCCAAAGTTGCATCTGTTGCTGTCGTGAATCCATCGTGCTCCCACTTGTGCGTCATCACCACCAGCCAGCCGGATAGCGGCCCAATGGCATTAATTCTGCCCATTCCTAGATCAGGCATCGCGTGATGCTTTATTATCCGTTATCTTGCTCGACTGACACAGCATGCAGATTGCATTCTCCTCGCACAAGGCGTCGCGAGCACGCACCGACTGGAAGCCCGGACAATTACATAATGGCCTACCGTACTCCTCCCTTTCGCTCCTCCTTTCCGATGTTGCTGGCCAGCTCTCTGCTGCTGGTGCAGCCGCTGAGTTCAGTAGCAGCCAACCAGGTTCAGTGCCGCCCCGCCGGCAATAGCTGGTCCTGCGAGCCGCTGCAACCCAGGGGCGAATTGCCGCCCAGACCGCCCCGTCAGGCGCCGGCCCCAGCGCCGGTCACCGACAGTGTGGTCAAGGCAGCCGAAACGGCGGCACCGCTGAGTGTCGGCCGCGCCAGCGCCAGCACTGACTTCAGTCGTCTGGACTGGGTACCGCGGGAGCAACTGAGCAGCGAGCAACAGGCGGCCATCGCCCCCTACTGCGGCGGCGCCTATGTAGAGCCCGAGCGCAGTGGCCGCGACGACTCCACCCCGTTTGACCAGTTGCCCGTTTACGCGTCGGCGGACTCCAGCCGTTTCGAGCAAGGCAACCAGACCGGCGTCCTGCAGGGTGATGTATTGCTGCGCCAGGGTCGCCTGCAAGCGCGGGCCGACCAGGCCAGCTTTGACCAGGCCAACGCTCAGGCGGTGCTCCAGGGCAACGTCCGTCTGCGTGATCAGGGCGTACTGGTGCTCGGTAACCAGGCATCCATGCGGATCGACAACGGTGAAACGCGCATTGACGGCGTCGAGTACGTCGTTCACGACGCCGGAGCACGCGGTACCGCAGAAAAGCTGATGCGCCGTGACGACGCTGTCATCGTCATCAGCGACGGCAGCTATACCACTTGCGAGCCGGGCGAGAACACCTGGTCGCTGCACGGCAAGGACATCGAGCTGGATCGCGAGACCGGCTGGGGCGAAGCCAAGCACGTTACCCTGCGGGTGAAAGACGTACCGGTGTTCTACACCCCGTACATGTACTTCCCGATCGACGACCGCCGCCAGACCGGCCTGCTGACCCCGTCGTTCAGCTACTCGTCCGATAACGGCACCGAGATCGAGACGCCTTACTACTTCAATATCGCGCCCAACTACGACGCCACCCTGTACCCGCGCTACCTGTCCGAACGCGGCCTGCAGATGGAAGGCGACTTCCGCTATCTGAAGGAAGACAACGCAGGCACCCTGACCGCCGCGTTCCTGAATGACAGCGAATACGGCGAGAACCGCTGGCTGTACGGCTGGCAACACGAAGGCGGCCTGCAAAGTCGCTGGAGCACTGAGGTCGACTACACCGACATCAGCGACCCGTTCTACTTCCAGGACCTAGACACCGCACTCGAAGCGCGTGCCGGCACTTACGTCAACCAGCGTGCTGGTGTCACTTACCGCGGCGACGGCTGGCGTTTCCAGGCCGCTGTACACGGCTACGAACTAGCGACCATCACCTCAGTCACCCCCTACGAACGCTTGCCTCAGCTGCGTCTCGACGGTGCCAACTGGCTCGGTGACACCGGCCTGCGCTTTGGCTACAACGCCGAGTACGCGTATTTTGATCGCAACCTGGGCAGCGGCGTCCTGACCGGCAAAGACGGCATCCAACTCGACAGCCTCGGCCAACCGATCCTGACTGCCGACGAGAGCCTCGTCGGCCTGCAGCGCGCCACCGGCCACCGCGTAGTCGTCAGCCCGAGCCTGAGCTACCCGTGGCGCAACAGCTGGGCGTTCATCACGCCGAAAGTGCGTACTCAAAGCACTTATTACGATCTGGACTTTGACTCCCGCGCCGACGGCTTCAACTACGCAGGGGCCAACAACACCCCCTCCAGCACCATTCCGGTCGCCAGCCTGGACGCCGGCCTGTACTTCGACCGCTCCACCAGCTGGTTTGGACGCAACCTGCGCCAGACCCTGGAGCCACGCGCATTCTACCTGTACGCCGCGGACGAGGACCAGGACGACCAACCGCTGTTCGACACTAACCAGAACACCTTCAGCTACAGCTCGCTGTTCCGCGACAACCGCTTCAGCGGCAACGACCGCGTCGCCGACGCCAACCAACTGTCGCTGGGCCTGACCAGCCGCGCGCTGGAAGCCAACGGCAAAGAACGCGCCCGCGCCAGCTTCGGTCAGGTGTTCTACTTCCGTGATCGCAACGTACAGTTGCTGGAAACCGACGGTATCGCCCGTGAGGCGGAGAAGTCCTCGTCTTCGGCCTACGCCGCCGAAGCCATGTATCAGGTCAGCGATGCCTGGCGCGTGAACGCCGACGTGATCTGGGATCCGGACGACAGCACCAGCGACGCAGGCAGCGTGTTCGCCCACTATCAGCCAGAGCCACGCAAGGTGCTGAATATGGGCTATCGCTACCGCAATAACATCAACACCTACAGTGCCCTGACCGGCACCTTCCAGCGTGACCCGGACAGCCGTATCGATCAGTCCGACCTGTCCTTCATGTGGCCGCTGAACCCGCAGTGGAGCCTGATCGGCCGCTGGCAGCATGATTTCGCAGAAGATCGAACCCTCGAAGCCTTTGGAGGTCTCGAGTACGACAGCTGCTGCTGGAAGCTGCGCGTCGTCAACCGGTACTGGGTTGACTACAACGAGTTTGAATCCGTCGCCAACGATGACGCCAATCGCGGCATCTTCCTGCAAATTGTCCTCAAAGGGCTCGGCAGCGTAAGCGGCAACGAGGTAGACAGCCTCCTCGATGATGGTATTCCCGGTTATAGAGAGCGTGAAGATAATGCATTCTAAGTTGATTACGGCCCTTAGCCTGTGCGCAGGCATTTTCCTCAGCAGCGCCGCGCAGGCCGCCGTAGAACCGCTGGATCGCGTCGCCGCGATTGTCGACAACGACGTGGTGATGGCCAGCCAGGTAAACGAACGCATGGCCTCTGTACGCCAGCAGTTTGCCCAAAACGACACTCCCGCCCCGACTGACAGCGAGCTGCGCTCGCAAGTGCTTGATCGCCTGATTCTGGAAAGCATCCAGCTGCAGATGGGCGAGCGTGCCGGCATCACCATTGACGATGCGTCACTTGACCAGGCCGTGCAGCAGATCGCGGCCCGCAACGGCGTTACCCTGGACCAGTTCCGTGCCGCCCTGACCCGGGATGGCATCAACTTCAACCAGGTGCGCGAGCAGATCCGCCGCGAGATGATCATCAACCGGGTGCGCCAGCGCCGGGTTCGCGACAACATCCAGGTGACCGATCAGGAAGTACGCAACTTCCTTAACTCGGAGGTCGGCAAGTATCAGACCTCGGCCGATTACCGCCTGGCAATGATCGTGTTGCCGCTGGCCGAGAGTGCCAGTCCGAGCGAGGTAGAGAAAGTTGGCCGCGCCGCCAATGACATCTATCGCCAGCTCCAGACCGGCGCCGACTTCAACACTCTGGCCGCCAGCCGCTCGGCAGGCGATACCGCACTGGAAGGTGGCGAACTGGGCTGGCGCAAGGCCGCACAGCTGCCCCCGCCCTTTGCCCGCGCCGTTGACGCTCTGGACATCGGCGGCGTAACCCAGCCGATGCGCTCACCCGCAGGTATCCACATTCTGAAGCTGCTGGACCGTCGTGGTGGCGAAGGTCAGATGGTCGAGGAATTCCACGTCCGTCATATCCTGATCAAGCCAAGCGAAATCCGCAGCGAGGGCGAAGCCGCCCAACTGACCCAGCGGATCTATGACCGCATCAAGGCCGGTGAGTCCTTTGCCGCACTGGCCAAAGCCTATTCGGAAGACCCGGGCACCGCTCTGAACGGCGGCGATCTGGATTGGGTTACCCCTGAGGCCATGACGCCCGAGTTCGGCGAGGTGATGACCACTACGCCGGAGAACACCCTGTCCCGTCCGTTCCAGACCCAATTCGGCTGGCACATCCTGGAAATCCTCGGCACCCGCAGCGTCGACATGACCGACGAGATGCGCGAGCAGCAAGCGATCAACCTGATCCGTAGCCGCAAGTATGAGGAAGAGCTACAGACCTGGCTGCTGCAGATCCGCGACGAGGCCTACGTCGAGATCAAGAACGGGTGAGCACTGCGCGCCTTGCCATAACCGCCGGTGAGCCGGCGGGTATTGGCCCCGATCTATGCCTGATGCTGGCGCAGCGCCCATCGCCCTGCGAGCGGGTCGTCATCGCCGACCCGCAACTTCTGCGTGATCGCGCCCAACAGCTCGGCCTGACGGTCGAGCTGTTGCCGTTTGACCCGGACGCGCTGCCTGTCGCGCAGGCCGCCGGCCAGCTTCACGTTTTGCCCGTAGCACTCGGCGCACCGTGCACACCGGGCGAGCTGAGCGCAGCTAACGCCGCCTATGTGCTGGAAACCCTGCGCCTGGCAGGCGCAGGCGCCATCAAGGGGTTGTTTGACGCAATCGTGACCGCGCCGGTGCACAAGGGCATCATCAACGAAGCGGGCGTGCCGTTTTCTGGCCACACCGAATTCTTTGCCGAGCAGACCGCGACCGAACAGGTAGTGATGATGCTCGCCTGCCCAGGACTGCGCGTTGCGCTGGCCACCACCCACCTGCCACTGCGGCAGGTTGCCGATGCCATTACCGGCCCGTTGATCGAGCGCGTCGTGCGCATCCTGCACAACGATCTGGTGACCAAATTCGGCTTGAGCGACCCACGTATTCTGGTCTGCGGCCTGAATCCGCATGCCGGTGAAGATGGCCATCTGGGCCGTGAAGAACTCGACGTCATCATCCCTGCGCTGGAACGCCTGCGCAGCGAAGGCATTGAGCTGATCGGCCCACTGCCGGCCGATACCCTGTTTACCCCCAAGCATCTAGAGCAGGCCGACGCGGTGCTGGCCATGTATCACGATCAGGGGCTGCCGGTGCTCAAGCACAAGGGCTTTGGCAACGCCGTCAACATTACTCTGGGCATGCCGATCATCCGCACCTCGGTTGATCACGGCACCGCCCTGGACCTGGCCGGGACGGGCCAGGCCAACCCGGGCAGCCTGCAGGTCGCCCTCGATACCGCCATCCAGATGATCAACGCCCGGAGGGCTGTATGAGTCAATTTCCCCAACACAAGGCGCGCAAGCGCTTTGGTCAGAACTTCCTGCACGACGCTGGCGTCATCGACCGGATCATTAGCTCGATCCGTCCGCGCGAGACTGATCACCTGGTCGAAATCGGCCCGGGTCAGGGCGCCATCACCTCAGGTCTCCTGGCCAGCGGCGCGCGCCTTGACGTGGTCGAACTGGACAAGGACCTGCACCCGATTCTGATGGGCCAGTTCGGCTTCCTTGACCGCTTCCGCCTGCACAAGGGCGACGCGCTCAAGTTCAACTTCCGGGATCTGGTCGCTGACGGCGAGAAACTGCGCGTGGTCGGCAACCTGCCGTACAACATTTCTACGCCGTTGATGTTCCACCTGCTGGAGCAGTCGGACTGTATCGAAGACATGCACTTCATGCTGCAGAAGGAAGTAGTGCAGCGGCTGGCGGCGACCGCCGGCATGAACCACTACGGCCGCCTCGGCATCATGGTCCAGTACCATTGCCGGGTTGAGCACCTGTTTGACGTCGGCCCCGGCGCCTTCAACCCCGCGCCCAAGGTCGACTCGGCCATCGTCCGCCTGATTCCACACGCCACCATGCCGCATCCGGCCGATGATGTGGACGTGCTCGAGATCCTGGTCCGCGACGCCTTCAACCAGCGCCGCAAGACCCTGCGCAACACCCTCAAGTCACTGCTGAGCGCGGAAGAGATCGAAGCCGAAGGCATTGATCCGGGCACTCGCCCGGAGCAGGTCGATCTGGCCGGTTTCGTGCGCCTGGCGAACAGCCTGACCCGCAAGCGGGCAGGTAACGCATGAGCGTCGAGCAGCGATATGCCGTCGAGGTGACGGTGCAGACCCGCTACCTGCCGGAGCAATCCGACCCGCAGAAGAAGCGCTTTGCCTTTGCCTATACCATCAGCATCCGCAACCAGGGCTCGGTGGCTGCGCAGTTGCTGCATCGCCACTGGCTGATCACCGATGGCAATAACAAGCAGCAACGTGTCGATGGCCCGGGCGTGGTGGGCGAGCAACCGCTGATCGAGCCCGGTAACGAGCACACCTATACCAGCGGCTGCATGCTGGAGACTCCGGTAGGCACCATGGAAGGCAGCTACGACATGCGCGCCAGCGATGGCCACAGTTTTAGCGCCAGCATTCCGCGCTTCCGTCTGGCACAACCCAACGCACTGAACTGATCGACTCGTACGCCCATGACCATCTACGCCGTTGGCGACATCCAGGGCTGCCTCAAGCCGCTCCAATGCCTGCTCAGCGAGGTAGGTTTCAACCCGTCAAAGGACGTACTCTGGTCCGTCGGCGACATGGTTAACCGCGGCCCCGACTCGCTGGGCACCCTGCGCTTTCTCAAGCAGCTCGATAACGCCTGTGTCGCCGTTCTGGGCAACCACGACCTGCATCTGCTGGCCGCCAGCCGCAGCGGCAGTCGCCTGCGCAAGTCAGACACCCTCAAACCACTGCTCAAGGCCGACGACCGTTTTGCCCTGCTCGACTGGCTGCGCGAACGCCCGCTTGCCCATCTGGATGCCGAGCTAGGCTACGTCATGACTCATGCCGGTATTCCACCGATCTGGACCGTGCAACAGACCATGGAACTGGCCGCCGAGGTGGAAACCATCCTGCGCTGCGACAAACGTCTGCCAGACTA
Source organism: Halopseudomonas sp. (assembly GCF_038130085.1). Taxonomy (NCBI): domain Bacteria; kingdom Pseudomonadati; phylum Pseudomonadota; class Gammaproteobacteria; order Pseudomonadales; family Pseudomonadaceae; genus Halopseudomonas; species Halopseudomonas sp. The sequence continues at coordinate 15,893 of NZ_JAYPMU010000021.1, forward strand.
TCTGGATGAGATGTATGGCAACGAGCCGGCGCGCTGGAAGCCCAACCTGAAGGGCATTGACCGGCTGCGTGCGATCACCAATTATCTGACCCGAATGCGCTTCTGCAAACCGGACGGTACGCTGGAATTCAAGTCCAAGGAAGGCCTGGATACCACCCCGAAGGGCTTTGCCCCCTGGTTCCGCTACCCACGACAGGATGCGGATATCCAGATCCTGTTCGGCCACTGGGCGGCAATCGAAGGCCGCACCGGCGCACAGGGCGTGCATGCGCTGGACACCGGCTGTGTCTGGGGCGGTCGCATGACCCTGATGAACCTGGATACCCACGAGCTGCACTACTGCGACTGCGCGACCTGAGAGGAACCAGCATGAGCGATTTCAAACGCATCGACCCGCAAACCGCCAGCCAGCTGATCGCGAACAACGCCCAACTGGTCGACATCCGCGACCCGCAGAGCTTCGAGTTCGGTCATATCCCTGGCGCCATCCGCCTGGACAATGACAACCTCGCCGACTTCGTCGCCAACGCCGACCAGCAAGCGCCGCTGATCGTCTGCTGCTACCACGGCAACTCCAGCCAAGGCGCCGCCGCCTATCTGGCCAGCATCGGCTTCGCCGACGCCTACAGTCTGGATGGTGGCTTTGACCTGTGGCGCCAGACCTACCCTGATCAGGTTAGCGCCGACTAACTCGCGCAAAAAATTATTCCCCCTGCAGGCCGCACCAGACGCGGCCTCACACTTCTGCAACAAAATTCCGCTCCAAATCTTCTGTTGCACTGCGTATTTGCAACTATCCTGAGGTCAGGCGAATCAAAAAAGAGAACGTCGGTCTGCCGGCTTCCGATAAACACGGGAGCCTGCCGGATCCACCGTCCGACCCGTCACCGATTGGTCGCCCGGCGCCTCCGACAGACTCCTGGCCACGCCCGCAGTTGCGTTTTGGGGGATTCACGCATCAGGAAATGCCGTCGCCCGGTAAAGCGCGTCATGTGGGCTGCTGCCCGGAAGCGCCAGACCTCATATCTGGTAACAGCGAGGTCGTGTCATGAGCATATTCAGTCATTTCCAGAACCGCTTTGAAGCCACTCGGCAAGAGGAGTACAGCCTTCAGGAATACCTAGAGCTCTGCAAGACTGACCCAACTGCCTACGCCACCGCCGCCGAGCGCCTGTTGATGGCTATCGGCAAACCCGAACTGGTCGACACCTCGCTTGACCCTCGCCTGTCACGCATATTTTCCAACAAGGTCATCAAACGCTACCCCGCCTTCGCCGATTTTCATGGCATGGAAGACGCCATCGAGCACATCGTCTCCTTCTTCAAACATGCCGCCCAGGGGCTGGAAGAGCGCAAACAGATTCTCTACCTGCTCGGCCCGGTTGGTGGCGGCAAATCCTCGTTGGCAGAGAAGCTCAAGGAATTGATGCAGCAGGTACCGTTCTATGCGATTAAGGGCTCGCCGGTGTTTGAATCACCACTCGGGCTGTTCAACGCCACCGAGGATGGCGCCATTCTCGAAGAAGACTTCGGCATCCCGCGGCGCTACCTCAACAGCATCATTTCGCCCTGGGCAGTGAAACGCCTGCACGAATACAACGGCGACATTTCCCAGTTCCGTGTGGTCAAGCTTTACCCCTCGGTACTGCAACAGATTGCCGTCGCCAAGACCGAGCCCGGCGACGAGAACAACCAGGACATTTCCTCGCTGGTCGGCAAGGTCGATATCCGCAAGCTGGAAGAATTCCCGCAGAACGACCCTGATGCGTACAGCTACTCCGGCGGCCTGTGCCGCGCCAACCAGGGCTTGCTCGAATTCGTCGAGATGTTCAAGGCCCCGATCAAGGTACTGCACCCGCTGCTGACTGCTACCCAGGAAGGCAACTACAACAGCACCGAAGGCATGGGGGCGATCCCGTTCAACGGCGTCATTCTGGCCCACTCCAACGAGTCCGAATGGCACAGCTTCCGTAACAACAAGAACAATGAGGCGTTCATCGACCGCATCTACATCGTCAAGGTGCCCTATTGCCTGCGCGTCAGCGATGAGATTCAGATCTACGAGAAGCTGTTGACCAACAGCTCATTGGCCGCCGCACACTGCGCACCCGATACCCTGAAGATGCTGGCCCAATTCACCGTCCTCTCGCGGCTGAAAGAGCCGGAAAACTCCAACGTCTACTCGAAGATGCGCATCTACGACGGCGAGAATCTCAAGGACACCGACCCCAAGGCCAAGTCGATTCAGGAGTACCGCGACTCAGCGGGTGTCGACGAGGGCATGAACGGCCTGTCGACCCGCTTCGCCTTCAAGATCCTCTCCAAGGTCTTCAATTTCGACACCACCGAAGTTGCCGCCAACCCGGTGCACCTGCTCTACGTACTGGAGCAGCAGATCGAACAGGAGCAGTTCCCCAACGAAGTGAGCGAGCGCTACCTGCGCTTCCTGAAAGAGTATTTGGCTCCGCGCTACGTCGAGTTCATCGGCAAGGAAATCCAGACCGCCTATCTGGAGTCCTACAGCGAATACGGCCAGAACATCTTCGACCGCTACGTGCTGTACGCCGACTTCTGGATTCAAGATCAGGAGTACCGCGACCCGGAAACCGGCGAGATTCTCAACCGCGCCTCGCTCAACGAGGAACTGGAGAAGATCGAGAAGCCGGCCGGCATCAGCAACCCGAAGGACTTCCGCAACGAGATCGTCAACTTCGTGCTCCGCGCACGCGCGCAGAACAACGGCAAGAACCCAAGCTGGCTGTCCTACGAGAAGCTGCGTGTGGTGATCGAGAAGAAGATGTTCTCCAACACCGAGGATCTGCTGCCGGTCATCAGCTTCAACGCCAAGGCCTCGACCGAGGATCAGAAAAAGCACAACGACTTCGTACACCGCATGGTCGAACGCGGCTACACCGAGAAGCAGGTGCGCCTGCTGTCGGAGTGGTACCTGCGGGTGCGCAAGGCGCAGTAACGCGAGACCCGCGCCGAGGCGTCACGGCAGCGCCTCGGCATGCAGCCGCAACCAGGGCAGAGCATCGCCGGCGCGTCGCCTGAAAGCAGCCGACCGCTGGCCCCGGAGGGGCCTGAATGAGCTATGTGATTGACCGCCGTCTGAACGGCAAGAATAAAAGCACCGTGAACCGCCAGCGGTTCCTGCGGCGCTACAAATCACACATCAAGAAGGCGGTAGAGGAAGCCGTCGGCCGCCGCTCGATCACCGATATCGAACACGGCGAAAGCATCAGCATCCCCAACCGCGACATCGACGAACCCATCTTTCATCACGGCAAAGGCGGCCGCCAGACGCAGGTCCATCCCGGCAATCGCGAGTTCGCCACCGGCGACCGCATTGCCCGGCCACAAGGCGGGGGCGGTGGTCAGGGCGGCAGTCAGGCTGGCGACAGCGGCGAAGGCATGGATGAGTTCGTCTTCCAGATCACCCAGGATGAGTTCCTCGACTTCATGTTCGAGGATTTGGCACTGCCCAATCTGATCAAGCGCCAGCTGACCGGTACCGACACCTTCAAACCGGTACGCGCCGGCATCAGCCAGCAGGGCAACCCTTCGAGAATCAATATCGTGCGATCCATGCGCGCCGCTCAGGCCCGCCGCATCGCCCTCGGCGGAGGTAGCCGCAGGCGCCTGCGCGAGGCGCGCGCGGAGCTGGAACAACTCAAACTTGAGCACCCGGATGACATATCCGCCATCCAGCAGTTGCAGGAGGAAATTTCAGCGCTGCGCACCCGTATCGAGCGCATCCCGTTCCTCGACACCTTCGACCTGCGCTACAACCTGATCGTCAAACAACCCACGCCCTCATCCAAAGCCGTGATGTTCTGTCTGATGGACGTGTCCGGCTCCATGACCCAGGCGACCAAGGACCTGGCCAAGCGCTTTTACATTTTGCTCTACCTGTTCCTGCGCCGTAACTACGAACGCATCGAGGTGGTGTTCATCCGCCACCACACCAGCGCCAAGGAAGTCGACGAAGAGGAGTTCTTCTACTCACGGGAAACCGGCGGCACGATCGTTTCCAGCGCCCTGCGCCTGATGCAGCAGATCATCGAGGAACGCTATCCGCCGGGCGAGTGGAATCTGTATTGCGCGCAGGCGTCCGACGGTGACAACTGGAACGACGACTCGCCAATCTGCCGCGACCTGCTGGTACGCCAGATCATGCCGGCGATGCAGTACTACTGCTACGTCGAGATCACCCCGCGCGAGCACCAGACCCTCTGGCACGAGTACGAAGCGGTCGCCGAGCACTTTGCCGACAGTTTCGCCCAGCAGCAGATTGTCGACGCCGGCGATATCTACCCGGTGTTCCGCAAGCTGTTCCAGAAGAGGATGGCGACATGAGCCGCACCCCCATATCCACCGGTTCGGAGTGGACCTTCGAGCTGATCCGCGAGTACGACCAGGAGATCGGCCGTATCGCCCATGAGGTCTACGGCCTGGACACCTACCCCAATCAGATCGAAGTCATCACCGCCGAGCAGATGATGGACGCCTACGCTTCGGTCGGCATGCCGCTGGGCTATCACCATTGGTCCTACGGCAAACATTTTCTCGCCACCGAGAAGGGCTACCGCCGTGGCCACATGGGACTGGCCTACGAGATTGTCATCAACTCCGACCCTTGCATCGCCTACCTGATGGAAGAAAACACCATGTGCATGCAGGCACTGGTGATCGCCCATGCCAGCTATGGCCATAACTCGTTCTTCAAGGGTAACTACCTGTTCCGCAGCTGGACCGACGCCAGCGCCATCATCGACTATCTGGTGTTTGCCAAGCAGTACATCAGCGAGTGTGAAGACCGCCACGGCATCGACGCAGTCGAGGATCTGCTTGATTCCTGCCATGCCCTCATGAACTACGGCGTCGACCGCTACAAGCGCCCCTACCCCATCTCCGCAGCAGAGGAACGGCAACGCCAGCAGGAGCGCGAGGAACACCTGCAACGTCAGGTCAACGAGCTATGGCGCACCATTCCGGTCAATCCACACAACGCCCATGACGAACAGGAACTGCCCCGCTACCCGAGCGAGCCGCAGGAGAACCTGCTGTATTTCATCGAGAAGAACGCCCCGCTGCTCGAGCCCTGGCAACGGGAAGTGGTGCGCATCGTGCGCAAGATTGCACAGTACTTCTACCCCCAGCGCCAGACCCAGGTGATGAACGAGGGCTGGGCGACCTTCTGGCACTACACCCTGCTCAACCACCTGTATGACGAAGGCAAGGTCACCGACGGCTTCATGATGGAATTCCTGCAGTCGCACACCAGCGTGGTCTACCAGCCACCGTTCGACAGCAACTGGTACAGCGGCATCAACCCCTATGCGCTGGGCTTTGCCATGATGCAAGATATCCGTCGCATCTGCGAAGACCCGACCGAGGAAGATCGCCGCTGGTTCCCCGACATTGCCGGCAGTGACTGGCTGGAAACCCTCAAGTTCGCCATGCGCACCTTCAAAGACGAAAGCTTTATCCTGCAGTACCTGTCGCCCAAGGTGATCCGCGACTTCAAGCTGTTCGCCATCGTCGACGACGAAGCCGACGACCACCTGGAGGTGGCCGCCATTCACGACGACAGCGGCTACCGCGCGGTACGTGAGTTGCTGGCAGCGCAGTACAACCTCGGCAACCGCGAACCGAACATTCAGGTCTGGTCGGTGGATCGCCGCGGCGACCGCTCGCTGACCCTGCGCCACCAGCGCCATCAGGGCAAACCGCTCGGCGAGTCGACCGACGAGATGCTCCGCCACCTGCACCGGCTGTGGGGCTTCGACATTCATCTGGAAAGTGTCGACGGCAGCAAGGTAGTGGCCGAAGTCCATATCCCGCCACGTCCGAAGGTCGAGGAAGACCGGCTGCCACGCTTCGATTTGAATATCCCGCCAATCTGAGCCGTCGTCAGGCCGCGGACTTGCGAGCCGCGGCCTGACGGGGCAAGCTTGCCGCTTCAACCACCCCTGCCAACGAGCCACCATGCCCGCGAGTTACTCTACCTACCTGGTCGGCGGCGCCGTCCGCGATAAACTGCTTGGTTTACCGGTATTCGACCGTGATTGGGTTGTGGTCGGCGCCACGCCAGAGCAGTTGCAGCAGGAAGGTTTCCGCCCAGTCGGTCAGGACTTTCCGGTATTTCTGCACCCGACCTCGGGCGAGGAATACGCGCTGGCTCGTACCGAGCGCAAGAGCGGCGTTGGCTACGGCGGCTTTGTCTTTCATACCAGCCCGGATGTCACCCTGGAACAGGACCTGATTCGCCGGGACCTCACGGTCAATGCCATGGCACAGGGTGCCGACGGTGAGATCATCGACCCCTACGGCGGCCAGCGGGATCTGCAGGCGAGACTTTTACGCCACGTCTCCCCAGCCTTTGCCGAAGACCCGCTGCGGGTGCTGCGGGTCGCGCGCTTTGCCGCCCGATACGCCAGCCTTGGCTTCCGCGTGGCCGATGAAACCATGACACTGATGCGCCAGCTGAGCGAGTCGGGCGAACTACGGAGTCTGACCGCAGAGCGCAGCTGGATGGAGATCAGCCGTGCCTTGATGGAGCCGAGCCCGGAGGTATTTATTCAGGTACTGCGTGACTGCGGCGCGCTGGCCGAGTTGCTGCCGGAAGTCGACGCGCTGTTTGGTGTCCCGCAGCCGGAAGCTCACCACCCGGAGATCGACACCGGTATCCACGTACTGCAGGTGCTGCAGATCGCCGCCCGCGACCAGTTGCCATTACCCGCTCGCTGGGCCTGTCTGCTGCACGACCTGGGGAAGGGGCTGACTCGCCCGGAGCACTGGCCAAAGCACCACGGCCATGAAACCAGCGGACTAAAAGCGGTGAAAGCCGTTAACCAGCGCTGCAAGGCTCCGCGGGACTGTCAGGAGTTGGCTTTGCTGGCGTGCGAGTATCACACCCACTGCCACCGCGCGCTTGAGCTGCGGCCGCAGACCCTGCTCAAGCTGTTCAAGGCGCTGGATATCTACCGTCGCGGCGAACGCTTCGAGCAATTTCTGGCAGTGTGTGTAGCCGATGCTCAAGGTCGCACCGGGTTTGAGTCTCGACCTTACCCTCAGGCGGACTACCTGCGCGGCGCGGCACAGGCCGCGCGCTCGGTCGATATTCAACCGTTGCTGGAGAAGGGCCTGCAGGGTGCAGAGATGGGCCGCGCACTCGAGCAGGCGCGGCAGGAAGCTCTGAGCGACTATAAAGCTTCGCGTGGCTGATACTCGGCGAGCAGCTCCGCTGACGTCAGGGCACAGTCACGCCAGTTGAAGGCAACCGGCCATAGCGCCTGACTGCCCTGCCAACCCCGCCACAGTTGGGCGAACGTCTGCTCGCTGCCAGGCAGCCTGTCCTGCGGAGCAGTCAGCGCCAGCGGCCAAAGCACAAAGGCGTTACGTGTCACCTCTGGGCGCGGCAAGGTGATGCCATCGTGCACACCGGTCAAGTCGCCGTAGCAAAGCACGTCGATATCCAGCGTGATACGCCCGGGTTGCGGCGACTCACGGCGGCCGCACGCCGCTTCAATCGCCTTCAGCGCCGCATTCAGATCCACCAGCGCCAGACGCGTCTCAACGGCGACCACCATGTTGTAGAAGCGCTTGCCGAGCACCCCGACCGCGTCGCTTTCAAACACCGGCGACAGCCGCAACTCGCCGCACAACTCCGCCAGCGCATCCAGCCCACGCTGCAGGTGATACTCGCGTTCGGTATTGGTGCCGACACCCAGATAGACGGTGGTCACGCGGGCTTAACCCCTCGCTCAATCAGCACCCCTACCCCGCCAGCCGCAGCCGGGACAGCACCCGGCTTGGTAACACACAGGCGCAACCAGGGAATGGAGAACTCGCTCATCAGCAAACTGGCCAGCTGTTCAGCTAACGTCTCAACCAGCAGGAAGCGGCTCTGCTCGACAAAGCTCTGAACTCGCTCGCTGATCGCCGCGTAGTTCAGGGTGTGCTCAAGCGCGTCGTTTGCAGCCGCCGGACGGATGTCCCAGCCCATATCGAGATCGAACACCAGCCGTTGCTTGATGGTGCGTTCCCAGTCGTAGACACCGATGACGGCATCTACTGCTAACCCTTTGATAAAAACCTGATCCACAGGCTGCTCCCGTGTCGACTACAATCAAACGTCATTTTGCCCGGGGTCCGCTGCATGCATACCCAGTTTCTACTCTGGCTGGCCATCGCCTACCTGCTCGGCTCGGTATCCTTCGCCGTGCTGATCAGCCGCCTGCGCCACCTGCCGGACCCGCGCAAACTGGGCTCCGGCAACCCCGGCGCCAGCAACATGCTGCGCCTGGGTAACCGCTCTCTAGCGCTGGCCACCCTGGCCGGCGATCTCGGTAAGGGCGCGCTGGCCGTAGCACTGGCGCGTTATGCCGACCTGTCCCTTGTTCAACAGGGCTGGATCGGCCTCGCCGCCGTATGCGGCCACATCCTGCCCATCTTCCACCGCCTGCAGGGTGGCAAGGGCGTTGCCACCGCAGCAGGCGTCATGCTGGTGCTCTGCTGGCCGGCAGCGCTTATTGCTGCGCTTGCCTGGGGGCTGACCTTCTACTGGCAACGAATCGCCTCGTTGGCGTCGTTGCTGGCCAGCCTGACGCTGCCACCTGCCCTTGCCTGGATTGCGCCGACCCTGCTGCTTCCGGTCACCCTCATGGTGCTACTGATCTTGTTGCGTCACCGCTTGAATATTGGCCGCTTGCTGGCAGGCGTGGAAAACCGCTTCAGGCCTTGAGCGCAATAGGTGGCAGCTGTTCCATCGGCCAGCGCGCGCGTGTTTCGATACCGCCTTCGTCCTGCTGACCAGCCAGCAAACGCTGGCAACCGGCGTAGGCGATCATCGCACCGTTGTCGGTGCAGTAGGCCGGGCGCGCATAAAACACATTGCCCTTCAACTCGGCGGTCATGCTCTCCAGCTGTTGACGCAAGCGACGGTTGGCGCTGACGCCGCCGGCAATGACCAGCCGCTTCAGTCCGGTCTGCTTCAGAGCGCGGCGACATTTGATGGTCAGCGTCTCAACTACCGCTGTTTCAAATCCCAGAGCGATATCGGCCAGCGTCTGCTGATCAGGTTGACCTTGCTGTGAGCAAGCCTGCCAGGCAGTCAGCACCGCGGTTTTCAAACCACTGAAGCTGAAAGTCAGGCCGGGGCGGTCAGTCATCGGGCGGGGGAATACAAAAATGCCGGGGCGCCCCTGCTCAGCCAGCTTGGCGATTTCAGGGCCGCCCGGATACGGCAGCCCCATGAGCTTGGCGGTCTTGTCGAAGGCTTCCCCTGCGGCGTCGTCCAGTGACTCGCCCAGCAGCTCGTATTCGCCGATGCCATCAACGCGTACCAACTGGGTATGCCCACCGGACACCAGCAAGGCGACGAACGGAAACTCGGGCGGATTTTCTTCAAGGCAGGGCGCCAGCAAATGTCCTTCCATATGATGCACGCCCAAAGCGGGAACGCCCCAGGCAAAGGCCAGAGCCCGGGCGCACGCCCCGCCGACCAGCAGCGCACCGACCAGGCCGGGGCCCGCCGTATAGGCCACCGCATCGACCTCACCCGGCTGCAAGCCGGCCTTGGCGAACACTTCGCGCATCAGTGGTACCATGCGCTTGACGTGGTCACGCGACGCCAACTCAGGCACCACCCCACCGTAAACACGGTGCAGATCGATCTGACTGAACAACGCGTCCGCCAGCAGGCCTCGCTCGCTGTCATACAGCGCGATGCCGGTTTCGTCGCAGGAAGTTTCAATACCCAGAACGCGCATGCTTGGCCCTATGCCTCGAATTACATGAATGTCATCTGCCGCGCATGATAATCAGCCGGGCGCCCACAGGCCAGTTTTTTACCTTTATGGGCGTCATAGGCTTTGCTTTTTGCAAATTAAGGCGGTAACATCCGCGTCCCTTGAAATGCAATCGCCGCAGGCAACTATTGCCTACGGACATGACTACCAACGTTTGAGAAAGGTACGAAATGCCTGCCGTCAAAGTTAAAGAGAACGAACCCTTCGACGTGGCCCTGCGTCGTTTCAAACGCTCCTGCGAAAAAGCCGGTGTTCTGGCTGAAGTCCGTCGTCGCGAGTTTTACGAGAAGCCGACTACCGAGCGCAAGCGCAAGGCTGCTGCCGCTGTAAAGCGTCACGCCAAGAAAGTTCAGCGCGAACAGCGTCGTCGCGAGCGCCTGTACTGAGTTCCGACACTCAGCTCTGATCGGGCCTGACCACAGGCCCACCGATGCGGCGTACGCGCTCGCATCAGCAGACTGAACAGCACTGGAACACGCATCTTTCCGGCCTTCCGAAAGGAAATGGCTGGATTTTTGCGTCTTTGTGCATTTGCTATCGCAAAATGCCACGGACAGCTCAGCGCGCCGGCGACGGCGCACTCTCGCAGGGGCAACGCAGACAGCATGGCCGGACTTATCCCTCAGGGCTTCATTGATGACCTGCTCGGACGCATCGACATCGTCGAAGTCGTCGGAGCTCGCCTGAAGCTCAAGAAGACCGGCAAAAACTACTCTGCGCTGTGCCCGTTTCATAACGAGAAGTCGCCTTCCTTCAGCGTCAGCCCGGACAAGCAGTTCTACTACTGCTTCGGCTGCGGCGCTGGCGGCAGCGCGCTGAGCTTCGTGATGGACTTTGATCGCCTGGATTTCCCCCAAGCGGTCGAAGAACTCGCACGCCAGGCCGGCGTTGAAGTGCCGCACGAGGAGCGCAACGACGGCCGCAAGAGCAGCAGCCGCGCACCGCGCAAGGACAATCCGCTATACACTCTACTGGAGCAGGCAGCCGCCTATTATCGGCAGCAACTGCGCCAACATCCGAGCAAGCAGCGCGCGATTAACTACCTCAAGGGACGCGGGCTCTCCGGGCAAATTGCCAAGTTGTACGACCTTGGAATGGCGCCCCCGGGCTGGGACAACCTCATGTCCCACCTGAGTCGCGACACTACCGAACAAAATGCGCTGATCGAAGCAGGACTGATCGTCGAGAATCCCGATAGTGGCGGCCGCTACGACCGCTTCCGCGACCGCATCATGTTTCCCATTCGAGACAGCCGCGGCAGGACCATCGGCTTCGGCGGTCGGGTACTGGGCGATGAGAAGCCCAAATACCTGAACTCGCCAGAAACACCGGTATTCCATAAAGGCCAGGAACTGTATGGCCTGTACGAAGCAAAGCAACAGAATCGGCAACTGAATGAGATTCTGGTGGTCGAAGGCTACATGGACGTGATCGCGCTGGCTCAGCACGGCGTCACCAATGCCGTCGCCACGCTTGGCACAGCAACCAGCGAAGAGCACCTCAAGCGCCTGTTTCGGCTGGTGCACAACGTGATCTTTTGCTTCGACGGCGACAGAGCAGGACGCCAGGCAGCATGGCGTGCACTTAACTCCGCCCTGCCCGTACTGGAAGACGGTCGTCACGTACGCTTCCTGTTTCTGCCCGACGGGCAGGACCCGGACACGATGGTACGCGAAGAAGGGGCTGACGCTTTCCGACGCCGACTGGAGCGCGAAGCACTGCCACTGACGGACTACCTGTTCCGGCATCTTTCAGAGGAAGCCGGAGCCGACAGCCTTGAAGGCAAGGCACACATGGCTTCACTGGCACTGCCACTGATCGATCAGGTGCCGGGCAGCATGCTGCGGCGACTGCTGCGCCAATCCCTGCAGCAGCAGACCGGGATTGATCTGGACACCGTCGAGCCTGCAACCCTGCCCGCTACCGAATCCGGTCCGGCAGCGCCAGAGCATCCGCCGCACGCCGACGACATTCCGTTTGGCGCCTGGGATGATTGGCCAGAGCGCGACGAGGCAGAAGCCGAGTACTACATACCAGACGGCTTGCTTGGCGCGCCTCCTAGCAGCAACAGCGGACGCCCATTTGCGCCGCGCAACAATGAGCGCGGCGAGCAGCGAGGACGCAAGGACTTTGGTGGCGGGAAGAAAGCGCCACGCCGAGAGGTAGACAGCCCGGTTTTGCAGGCGGTGCGCACACTGCTGCACCACCCGCATCTGGCCGCACATGCCCAACAGGCCAATCAGATGGCCGACGAGGACGAAGACGAAGCGAGACTGCTCGTAGCACTGATAGACGCCGCGCAGAAACAACCATCGCTGACTACAATTGAGCTGCTGGCACGCTGGCACGGAACGGCGATGGGGGAGCAACTGAATCGCCTGGCCGAGCAGGAGTGGCTACTGACCAGTCCCGGCGTGAACCTTGAACAACAGTTTTTCGACACCATTAACAAATTAACCGCTCGCCAAAACGAGCGGAGAATCGAGCACCTCCTCGACAAATCGGTCAACGAACCGCTCTCTGCCGAGGAAAAGCAACAACTGCGAGACCTTTTGGGCGCACGAAACGCCCGTAAAAACGACGGCTGACCCCGCCTCAAGTGGCGTCAGCAGGCGAAATCAGGGTATAATCCGCAGCTTATTTTTTGCACACCTAGGCATCCACAAGGGTTGTTATGTCCGGAAAAGCGCAACAGCAATCCCGTCTCAAAGAGCTCATCGCCCGCGGTCGCGAGCAGGGCTACCTGACCTATGCGGAGGTCAACGATCACCTGCCCGAGGATATCTCCGATCCGGAACAGGTGGAAGACATTATCCGCATGATCAACGACATGGGCATCACGGTTTTCGAAACCGCTCCCGATGCCGATGCGCTGTTGCTGGCCGATAATGATGCCGACGAAGCCGCTGCCGAAGAAGCCGCTGCCGCACTGGCCGCGGTCGAAACCGATATCGGTCGCACCACCGACCCAGTCCGCATGTACATGCGTGAGATGGGTACGGTAGAGCTGCTGACCCGTGAAGGCGAGATCGAAATCGCCAAGCGTATCGAAGAAGGCATCCGCGAAGTCATGGCTGCCATCTCCATGTTCCCCGGCACCGTCGACGGCATCCTTGCTGACTACGCGCGTGTCGTCGAGGAAGGCGGTCGCCTGTCCGATATCTTCAGCGGCTATATCGACCCTGACGACGACGGCATGTCCGGCGTCAACAGCGATCAAATCCCCGCCGTCTCGACCAAGGATGCCAAGAAGGAAGACGACGAGGACGAAGACGAAGACGAGTCCGATGACGACAGCGATGACAACGAAGGCGACGGCGGCCCCGATCCGGAAGTAGCTCGCCTGCGTTTCACTGCCATCAAGGAACAGCTGGAAAAACTGCAGAAGGTGCTCAAGAAGCACCCGCGCAACAGCCCCAAGGCCGTTGCCGAGCAGGAAGCTTTGGCTACCCTGTTCATGCCGATCAAGCTGATTCCCAAGCAATACGAAGCATTGGTCAATCGTGTCCGTGATGCCCAGGACCAGATCCGTAAGCAGGAACGCGCCATCATGCAACTGTGCGTCCGCGACGCACGCATGCCACGTGCTGACTTCCTGCGCAGCTTCCCCGGCAACGAAATCAACGAAGACTGGGTCGACGCCCTGCTGGCCGACAGCCCGCGTTACAGTGAAGGACTGCAAACGCTGAAGAGCGACATCCAGCGCGCTCAGAAAAAGCTTGCTGAGCTGGAAGCAAACGCCAGCCTGACCATTTCTGAGATCAAGGACATCAACCGCCGCATGTCCATTGGTGAGGCGCGTGCGCGTCGTGCCAAGAAAGAAATGGTTGAGGCCAACCTGCGTCTGGTTATCTCGATTGCCAAGAAGTACACCAACCGCGGCCTGCAGTTCCTTGACCTGATTCAGGAAGGCAACATCGGCCTCATGAAAGCGGTCGACAAGTTCGAATACCGCCGTGGATACAAGTTCTCGACCTACGCCACCTGGTGGATTCGTCAGGCCATCACCCGCTCCATTGCGGACCAGGCTCGCACCATCCGTATTCCGGTGCACATGATCGAGACCATCAACAAGCTCAATCGTATCTCCCGCCAGATGCTGCAGGAGATGGGTCGCGAGCCGACGCCGGAAGAGCTGGGCGAGCGCATGGAAATGCCTGAGGACAAAATCCGCAAGGTCTTGAAGATCGCCAAGGAACCGATCTCGATGGAAACCCCCATCGGTGACGACGAAGATTCGCATCTGGGCGATTTCATTGAGGACGGCACCATGGAGTCGCCGATTGACTCGGCCACTGTGGAAAACCTCAAGGAAGCGACCCGCGACGTACTGTCCGGCCTCACTGCCCGTGAAGCCAAGGTACTGCGCATGCGCTTCGGCATCGACATGAACACCGACCACACCCTCGAAGAGGTCGGCAAGCAGTTCGATGTTACCCGTGAGCGTATTCGTCAGATCGAAGCCAAGGCCCTGCGCAAGCTGCGTCACCCAACGCGCAGCGATCACCTGCGCAGCTTCCTCGACGACTGAGTTGCTCGCATGCAGTAATAAACAACGCCTGGCCTATGCCGGGCGTTGTCGTTTATGGCGCACACCGTCTCCGGCAGAGCTGGGCATTTGCAACAACCAAGGGCTAAACTGGCGAAGTAATATCGAGTAACCATGGATACAGGTTTACTGTCGAATGAACGCCGTCGCCAAAGGATGTATTGCCGCCGGCCTGGCAATGACTGGCGCAGGATGCAGTGCATCCGCAACCTCCACGCTACCCCAGCTGCAATTCACGCAAGTTGGCGTATTGCTGGTGTCCTGCGTACTGCTGCTCGCTGCCCACGCGCTCAACCAGCTCCGACGCAGCGCAGTATCCCAACGCCAGGAAGCACTTGAACTGCTTAGCCAGCAGGAACACCGCTATCGTTCACTGGTAGAAAAACTGCACGTTGTCACTTGGGAGATGTCCTACCCTTCCTTGCGCTTCGTGTACACGTCGCCACATGCAGCAGACCTGCTGGGCTACCCTGCCGAGCATTGGCTCAGTCCGGACTTTCTCGCCGACCACCTGCACCCGGAAGACCAGCGCAGAGTTCTCGACAACCTGCGTGAGCATGCCCTCTCCAACCAGCACCAGAACTTCGACTTTCGCCTCTACCGCCAGAGCGGCGACTACATCTGGGTACGCGCCATCATCAATCGGGTCACCACCGAGGAATACGAAGCAGCAGCGCTACACGGCCTGCTTATCGATATTCAGGAACAGAAACTGGCCGAACAGGCGCTGCGCAACTCGGAACAGAAATTCTCGTCGGTATTTCATCACTGCCCTGACACTATCGTCCTTGCGGCCGCCGACTCGGGTCGTCTGTTATCGGTCAACCAGACCTTCGAAGACCAGTTTGGTATCCCAGTCGCCGAGGCTATCGGCAAAACCGCAACCGAGCTGGGACTTTGGGTAGACCCGGGAACTGGCCCTCGCGTGCTCACGATGCTGTCCTCCCAGACCAGAAGCAACGTAGAGCTAGCCTTCCGACGAGCAGATGGCAGTCGCTTTACAGGCCTGCTCTCTGCGCGCGCGGTCAGCATTAATGAGCAACCGGTGATGGTGACGGTGATCCGCGATATTTCAGCGCTCAAGCAGACTCAGGAGCAGCTGAGCTTGTCCGAACAGAAATTCTCACGTGCGTTCCACGCCTCGCCTGATGGCCTGCTTATCTCCCGCGCCAGCGATGGCATGCTACTGGATGTAAACGAAGGCTTTACCCGAATTACCGGCTATACCCGCGACCAAGCGGTAGGTACAAGCACTTTGGCTCTGCGACTCTGGCGCGATGACGCCGATCGCCAGCGCATGATCGAAATGCTACGCCGTGACGGCCGGGTTCGCGACCTGCTGTCGCAAGTCACGACAGCCAAAAATGAGGTGCGCCAGGTAGAAATCTGTACCGAAGCGATCACCATCAACAATCAGGAGTGCATGCTCAGCATAGCGCGCGATGTAACCGAAAGATTGGAAATGGAGGCCTCGCTGCGTCAGGCTGCAACCGTCTTTGAAAACACCAACGAAGGCGTAATCATCACCGACTCCTCCGGCAACATCGCCGCAGTCAACCAGGCCTTCAGCCGGATCACCGGCGTTCCGGCCGAAGAGGTTATTGGCCAACCGATGCGCATGCTGGCAGAGAATGCCGAAGATCAGGACCTGATCGCCCAAGCATCCGAATCGATCAAAGAGCACGGCCAATGGCAGGGCGAGTCTTGGAATCATCGGCCCAACGGCGAGCTCTACGCTGCCTGGACCAATGTAAGCCAGGTGCTGAATGTCGACGGCAGCCTCAGCCACCTGGTTGCGGTATTCAGCGATATCACGCCGCTTAAGCATACCCAGGCAAGGCTCGACCATCAGGCCCACCACGACCCACTGACCGGCCTGCCCAATCGCACCCTGTTTGAGGCGCGACTGCGCGAGGCCTTGCATAGCCTCGCAATAGACGACGCTGCACATGTCGGCGCACTGCTGTTCATCGATTTGGACCGGTTCAAACAGATCAACGACAGTCTCGGACACCCGATAGGCGATAGCCTGCTGAAACTGGTCAGCCAGCGCCTCTGTTCAGTACTGCGCGACATTGACACCGTCGCCCGCCACGGAGGCGACGAGTTCATCGTCCTGCTTCCCTGCCTGCATGACGACACGGACGTCGCGGCCATCGCTGACAAATTGCTGGCTGTCTTTCGTGCCCCCTTTGTCTGCTCCGGACATGAGTTTTTCGTCAGTGCGAGCATCGGCATCAGCCTGTTCCCAACCGATGCCAACGACGTAAACAGCCTGATCAAGCACGCCGACGCGGCCATGTACCGAGCCAAGAATCAGGGCCGCAACCGTTACGCGTTCTACACCAGCGACCTGACGGCCAGCGCCCATCAACGCCTGGAAATGGAAAACGACATGCGCCGCGGCCTTGACCGGGGTGAATTCATCCTCCACTACCAGCCCAAACTGGATTTGCATAGCGGCCTGCTGAACGGTGCTGAAGCGCTGGTGCGCTGGAACCACCCACAGCGAGGGCTGGTCGAGCCAGACCAGTTCATTCCCCTGGCAGAAGAAACCGGTCTCATCGTCGATCTCGGTCGCCATATTCTGGACATAGCCTGCGCCCAACTCGCAAAGTGGCGCGGCCATGGTCTTCAGCCTCCACGCATGGCGATCAATGTGTCCGGCACCCAACTGACCGGCAACCAGTTAGTCAGTGACCTTCGGCGAGCACTCACAGAGTACGATCTGCCTGCCAGTCAGCTTGAGCTGGAAATCACCGAAGACTTCGTCATGAATCAGAACCGAGAAGCCATCATCCTGCTCGACCTGTTCAGCAGCATGGGAATTCACCTCTCGATTGACGACTTCGGCACCGGATACTCTTCACTCGCCTACCTCAAGGAGCTGCCGCTCGACACGCTGAAGATCGACCGCAGCTTTGTTGCCGGCCTGCCCGAGAGCCACCACGATGCGGCGATCAGCCAGACCATCATCGTGCTGGCACACAACCTTGGTATGGAAGTAATCGCCGAAGGCGTTGAGACAGAAGCACAACGCGAACTTCTCCGGGAACAGGGCTGTGACAGCATTCAGGGCTACCTGATCAGCCCTCCGCAACCTGCAGAAGCGTTCGCCGAACGCTTCCTGCTGCAGGCGCCTAGTCACCAGCCATCACAGCCCGTATAATCCGACGCGCTATAAAAGCGTGGGCCTATAGCTCAGTTGGTCAGAGCAGGCGACTCATAATCGCTTGGTCCCAGGTTCAAGTCCTGGTGGGCCCACCACACTCCCCGCGCTGCCGCATCCGTGTTTTCTTCGGAACATAGTCTGTCCGCTTTGGCCAAACTTTGGTAAAAATTTTTACCTGCCGTGTCCGCACGACTCAAAATCCTCACCGCCCCTAATGCTCACCATGATGACCACGCCGGCCGCTTCGCCGGGTGAGAATCACAGCTTGGGCTGGCTACTTGTGCAAGCGGGAAACGCCCAAACGCCCCCAACACACGACATGTCAGAACTAGCGACTTACTCACCTCGACCTATAGGGGCGCTCTATTCGATACGCACCAGCTGATAGTAGGCAGGCCATAGCTCCCTGCACGTGGTCCTGCATATGGCCCGCTTTCGCATCTCTTTCCTTTCCGAAACCACTAATATCCTTCGGCCTGCGACCATGCCCCTGACCACCGCGTATCTAGGTTCTAGCCATACCGAGTCAACCATATCTCTACCTGTTCAAATTCGCGAAATGAGCCGCCCCGACTTTTCTCGATACCTCCAAGCCACAGTGGTCGGCGGCTAATCTAGATCTGGACCAGCCGTTCTTGGCGGAAAGCAGCCCTCTTGCAGCCAAGCGCCGCGCCACTATCCAGCGCCTCAGTAACGCCAACCCGGCCCCCACGCCCGCAAAACTGCTGATACTATCGACCCAACGACCAGCCAGCCCCTGACAGACCGGGAGCCCACGCATTTGGACCATCTGAACCTTCGCCATCTGCAGTATTTTTGGATGATCGCTCGCACAGGCTCGATTGTCCGAGCCGCCGAGAGTCTTGACCTCTCACCGCAAACCCTCAGCGGTCAGCTGGCAACGCTTGAAGCGACGCTGGGCAGCCCGCTGTTCAGACGTGCCAATCGCGCCCTGCAGCTGACCGAGTTCGGCAAAACCGTATTCGCCTATGCCGATGACATCTTTCAGTCAGTGCAGTCGTTGACCGATATCCTGCAGCAGCCAGCAGAAGACCGGCCATTGACCCTCACGGTGGGCATCGCGGCATCAATCCATAAGCTAATCGCCTACCACCTGACCGAGCCAGCACTAGCGCTGCCTCGCCCGGTGCATCTGGTTTGTCAGACCGGCGAAACCGGGCAGCTGCTCAAGCAGCTCGGCCAACGGGAGCTGGATATTCTGCTCACCGACCGCCAACCGGATTTCAAGGACGCCGGACAATTCAGGGCAACCCAGCTGGCCAGCTCGTCGATCTCCCTGTTCGCCACGCCGGAGCTTGCTGAAAAACTGAAACAGGGGTTTCCGCAAAGCCTTGATCGTCAGCCATTTCTCACCACGTCGTTGAACGCCCCCTACATCAACGACTTGATGAACTGGTTTGCCACCAAACGCATCCGCATCAATGTGGTTGCCGAGGTCGACGACAGCGCGCTGATCAAGGTGTTCGGACGCCAGGGGCTAGGCTATTTTGCTGCTCCAACAGTGATCAGCGACGAGGTCTGCCGGCAATATGAAGTGGAATGTATCGGCTCGATCGAGGAGGTAAGGGAAACCCTCTACGCGGTAACCCGGGCCCGTTCGAGTGGCAACGCGGCCGTCGCTGCGCTGCTGAAAGTGCGACCGGAGCTGGACGACAGCATCGAAAAAACCGATCTATAAAATCCATATAGATCGGTTTATTCAAACCCATTTATTCGTGATCCTAAGCCCGTCGAAAACTGTGCGGAGGAAGGTCATGAAAACCATCCATCAGTATCAACTGGCAAGCGACAAGCAGATTACCAGCCTGGCGCTGCGCGACGGGTTCCGGATCGTACGCTGCGAGTACGTGGTCGCCCAGAAACGCGTTTACCTGTGGGTCGAGGAGCCGCTGAAAATCGACCTGCCGGTCACCGAGCACCAGTTCATGGTAGTCGGGTCAGGCGTCCCGGTACCGGTCAGTCACCGCTACATCGATACTGCCCTCGACCCGTTCGGACCTGAGGCGTTCCACGTCTACGAGGTCGCCCATGCGGCGGAAATGCAGGCAACGAACCTCACCGGTCAGCACGAACCAGCAACGCGCAGCGCGTTAAGGCTAAGCGCCTAAACTAACCCCGTTCACTACAAGAGCCCCGATCCGGGGCTCTTTTTTGCGCGTAACCCTTCAACCCACCCCATGGAAGCGACTCAATGCCCGATATCATCGTCATGTTCTTCATCCTTGGTCTGATTGCCGGCTCACTGCGCTCAGACCTCGCCATTCCTAAAGCGGTGTACGACATTCTGTCGCTGCTGCTGATGCTGACAATCGGCCTGAAAGGCGGCATGGCCTTGCACGGCAATCTGCACTGGTCGCTGCTGGGTGAAGTGCTGGCAGTTACCGCGCTGGGCTTTCTGATTCCGCTGTTTCTCTACCCGCTGCTCCGCCACCTGGTCAGACTCAGCACGGCGGACGCCGCCAGTTTCTGCGCCCACTATGGTTCGGTGAGCGCCGGTACCTTCGCTGTCGCACTGGCCTGGACCGAGTCTCGCGGGATGATCGTCAGCGGTCAGGTCACACTGTATCTGGTGCTGCTTGAGTTGCCGGCGATCATCACCGGCCTGTGGCTGTATCGCCGGCTCAGTAGCTCACCTGGCCCGGCCCAGACCACGACCAGCACGCCGCTGTGGCAAGAGACGCTGACCAACCGCAGCGTGATTTTGCTGGTGGGCGGCGTGGTCATTGGCCTGCTCTACGGCAAGCAGGGTGGTAGCCAGGTGACTGGCGCACTGACCAACGGATTCTCTCTGATTCTCGCGCTGTTCCTGCTGGAGATGGGATTGGTAGCCGCAGAAACCCTGCGCAAGGTCCGACTGCAGCACTGGCGGGTGATCGCCTTCGCCCTGTGCATGCCGACGCTGCTGGCGATGCCCGGCATGTTTACCGGCCTGTTGTTGGGGCTGGCTCCGGGTACCACCGTGATCCTCGCCACCCTGACCGCCAGCGCGTCCTACATCGCGGCACCGGTCGCGGTGCGCCATGCCATCGAGGAGGCCGACATCGGCCTGGTGATGCTGGCCTCACTGGGCATCACCTTCCCGTTCAACGTGCTGGTCGGCATTGAGCTGTATGCCGGTATCCTGCAACAACTCACCGGCTAGCATTCCGCTTCACGGGCAGTCCGATAACTGCCCGTGACAGTCACCCGCAGACCACCGATACTGCGCATCAACTCGCTGTCGCTGGCCTGAGGAGGGGAACGCCATGGCAACGCTGAAGTACCTCGCGGGATACAGCCCCGACCTGCGCCAGCAGGTGCAGCAACTGATAGACCGTGGCCAGCTTGGCGCCTGGCTGGAGCAACGTTACCCGCCCGGTGAGCAGCACCCGATCCAGACCGACGCCGCGCTCTACGACTACACCCAGCGTCTCAAGCAACAGCACATGCGCAGCAGCGGACCGATCAGCAAGGTGTCGTTTGATACCCGCATGCACGTCATCGACAACGCGCTGGGGCAGCATCAGTTTGTCAGTCGCGTGCAGGGCGGCAAGCTGAAGAGCAAGAACGCGATCAAGGTCTCGGCGATTTTGAAAACCCTGCCCGAGCCGCTGCTGCGTATGGTGGTGGTGCACGAACTGGCGCATCTGCGCGAGAAGGAACACAACAAGGCGTTCTATCAGCTGTGTCGGCATATGGAGCCCGACTATCACCAGCTGGAGCTGGATCTGCGTCTGTTTCTGACCCTCAAGGACAGCTAGCGCCTACTGCGGGTTTGCCTGCAACCACGCGGCCAGCTCAGCGATGGCCTGCGGGGCCGTGGTACTCGCGCCGACCCAGCTGCAGGCCAGCATCAGGTTGCGCGGCAGGCCGAAGTTCTCAACCACAAAGCCGTCCGGGCACAGCCCCTGGGCATCGCGCGACAGCTGCTCGATCATCGGCTGTTGGTCCGGAAAGTACGCCCACACCGGTTTACCCAAGGCACAGGCAAAGCCAACCTCGAAGACGGTGCCGGAATCCGGCTCGTTGCCGCGAAAGTGCCCGAGGTTGGCCAGTACCGCATCGGCGCGGCGCAGGCTGTCGAGGTTCGCCTGACAGATCCAGCCAGCCGGATCGCTCAGTCCGTCCGGCAAGGCGGCATCCGGCGGATAAAGCCCTTCGAGCCCGTGCGCGGCACACAGCCCCTTCAGATATTCGCCGCGTGCCAGAGCGTCGGGATAAAACACGTCAAAACCGGCCAGATATACCGAGGGCACCGGGACTCTCCTGCGTGGATCAAACGAGTGGGTTCAGCGCGGCAAGATCCGCCGCCTGATCCAGATCGAGACAGACGCCGGCATCCTCTACCGCCAGCACCTTAACGCAATCGGCATTCGCGCGCACAACCTCACGCCCGCCCAGATCACCACTGAGGGTCAGCAGCTGCGGCCAGAAGTGTCGGCCAAACAGCACCGGATGGCCGCGCTGGCCCTGCCAGCTCGGCAGCACGATCTGCGCCGGCCCACAGTGCTGCACCAGCGCTTGCAGGGTCGACGGCTGAATACACGGCATGTCAGCGAGCAGCACGGCGATGGCATCCGCATCACCCTGTCGAAGATGTTCGACACCCATAACCAACGAACTGGCCATACCCTGCGCGCTATGCGGGTTAAACAGCACCTTGACCCCATTCGGGATCGCCAGCGCCTGAGGGTCATCGTCGCCGCGCAGCACCAGCGTCACGTCTGCAAACGCTGCCAGAGCATTCTCCAGCGCGCGGCCTAAAACGCTCTGGCCATTGCCCAGCAGGGCTTTTCGCTTGTCGCCGCCGAAGCGCCGGGAGTACCCGGCGCCGAGCATCAGGGCGGCAACCCTTGGCATCAGGCCTTGGCGTCCAGCAGCATAACCTCGCGTTCAGCAATCAGCCCGGCTAACGCCTTGCCCATCGCCTGATAGTGCGGGGCCTGACGATGCGCTTCGATGGCCTCCATCCCGGCCCACTGCTCAACAAATACGAAGCGGCTGGCATCGCTGCGGTCATGGTGCAGCACATAGCCACGGCAACCGGCCTCGGCACGCGACGGCTCGACCGCTTCAGCAAGAATGGCTGCGACCTGTTCGGCGGCGCCCGGGGCGGCACGCAGCACCGCTACGATGGTAATGATTTCGGACATTTAGTTGCTCTCGACACTGGAGGGTGCTGGCAGATCCTGCTCGCACCAGTCATGGATATGAATTGAAGACGGTTCGTGAATGGCAGACTGCCGCTGCTGCAGCAGGCCACCGGTGCGGCCGTTAAGCACCGCGGTAATCTCGCCCAGAATCGCCAGTGCGACGGATTCCGGGATATCGCCACCCAGATCGAGACCGACTGGGTAATGCAATCGCGCAAGGCCCGGCAGATTGTTGTGCGCCATGCCGGCCAGCAGCCGTTCGGTGCGCTCGCGTGGGCCGAGCTGGCCGATGTAGCAAGCCGACGACGCCAGCGCCTGCGCCAGCCACCAGGCATCCTGCTGCAGGCTGTGAGTCATCACCACCACCGCCGCGTCGGCAAGCACATCGCTCAGTGCGAAGCTGTTGTCCAGCTGCCCGAGAACCACGGCGTCGGCCTCAGGGAAGCGGCTGCGCCGGGCGAAGTGCGCCCGGCTGTCGATCACCGTGACATGCAGGCCCTGCAGTTTGGCCATGCGCACCAGCGGCAGCGCATCGTGCCCCCCACCGAAAATCACCAGCCGCCGCGCCGGGCGCAGATGCTCGATCAGCACCTCAACCTCCCCGCCGGGATGGCGAAACCGATGCAATGCAGCACGCCGGGCAGAATGCGCCTGCAGCAGCGGCAACAGCGGGGCGCGCCATTCTGCGGGCAAGTTACCTTGCAACGTTGCGTCAGCGCCCAGCAAAAAGCGCTGACCAAGCAGCGCCGGCTGCGCGGCATTAACCACAGTCGCCACGCTGATGCCTGCGCTGCCCGGCATCAATGAACGGCAGGCATCAAGCAACAACTGACAGGCTGCAGATTCAACCCGTTCAAACAACAGGTGCACGGTGCCGTTGCAGCCCAGGCCAAAGCGCACCGCCGCATCGCCATCCTCATCATCTTCGGCGGTGCTATAGCTGCGCAGCGCAGCGCCTCGCTCGGTCAGCCAGCGGGCGGTGCGTGCCACTTCCGTTTCCAGACACCCGCCACTGACCGTCCCCTCGGTCTGGCCCAGGGAATTGATCAGCATGCGTGCGCCGGGGCGGCGATAAGCCGAACCCTCGACCTTGACCACCGTCGCCAGCACCGCATCGTCGCCCTGCCGGGCGGCATCATCGACTGCCGTGAGCAGCTGTTCAACCGCAGACATCTAGACTCCTGTTGCCGGTTTAATGACCGGTGTTACCGCGCTTGGCAGCCACATCAGCCGCGCTGATCGTTGCACCGCTGTCGCCGAAGTGCTGCAGCACGAAGCTGGCAACCGCCGCCAATTCGGCGTCCTGATAGCCAGCGGCGAACGACGGCATCTGCTGATCGACGCGGCTGTTCGGGCCACCATGTCCGCGCAGCAGAATACCGAGCAGGTTGGTGCCGGCCGGATCGTTGACCGTCTTCAACCCGCCCAAGGCCGCAATCGGCGTCTGGGTGCCACCGCCATCCCAGGCGTGGCAGCCCGCGCAGTTACCGGCAAACAACTTGCTGCCAAGGGCGCCATCGGCCACCGGCGTCGCCGCAGGGCTCTTGTCAGGACGGGCAATACCGCTGGCCTGTGCTGGCGTGCTGAGCAGGTAGGTCGCAATCGCCGAGAGATCTTCCGGGGTCAGATGGCTCAGGCTGTGTTCGACCACCTCACCCATCGGCCCGCTGGCCACGCCCTTGCCCGGCGCGTACCCCTTGCCCAGATAACTCACCAGTTCGGCCGGCGACCAGGCACCAATGCCGTAGGTCTCGTCGGAACTGATGTTGTAGGCCTGCCAGCCCTGCACCAGATTGCCTGCAAGCGGCTGACTGCTGCTCAGCGCCTGAGCGAAGTTGCGCGGGGTATGACACTCGGCGCAGTGCCCCGGCCCTTCGACCAGATAGGCGCCGCGGTTCCATTCCTCGGACTGCTCCGGATTGGCCTCAAAGCGCTCATTGTCGTGGAACACCAGATTCCAGAAGAACATCCCCCAGCGCTGGTTGTAGGGAAAACTCAGGGTGTTCTCCGGCACCGTATTACTGACCGGTTCAAGGCTGAACAGATACGCCTTGATCGCCATCACCTCATCGTCCGGCATCAGGGTGTAGGAGGTATATGGGAACGCTGGATAGTAGCGCTTGCCATCCTTGCCGACGCCCTCGTGCAGGGCGCCAAGGAAGTCGGCATCGCTCCAGTCACCAATGCCAGTAGCCTTGTCCGGGGTGATATTCGGCGAATACAGCGAGCCGAATGGCAGCTTGAATTCCACCCCGCCGGCGAACGGCTCGCCACCGGGTACGGTATGGCAAGCGACGCAGTCGGCGGCTGCCGCCAGGTATTTGCCGCGGGCGATCAGCTCATCGTCTGCGGCCTGTACAGATAACGCCGAGGCAGCCAGCCCCAGCCCGAGAATCACGGATTTGCTCAGATGCATGGGTTCAGCTCCTTAAACCGGGAAGTAGCCAGCACGGCTCAGCGGCAAGCGTCGCAGCCGCTCACCGGATGCTGCCGCCAGCGCGTTCAGCAGTGCCGGGCCGATCAGCGCGGTACCGGTTTCCCCAACCCCGCCCGGTGCCTCCGTGCTGGGCACAATGTGCACCTCCACACCGGGCGCTTCGCCGATGCGCAGCTGCCGATAGGTGTTGAAGTTGCGCTGCTGCACCTGCCCCTGCTCGATCGTGATCTCGTTGAACAGTGACGCCGACAGCCCGAACAGGGTGCCGCCTTCAATCTGCGCCAGCACCGATGTCGGGTTGGTCACCAGACCGCAGTCGATGGCACTGACCAGTCGTTTGATGCGAATGCCCTTGCCGGCCTGCATTTCCAGTTCAACCACGGTTGCAACGAAGCTGCCGAACACTGCGCTGACCGCAATGCCGCGCCCCTGTCCGGCCGGCAGCGGGGTCTGCCAATCGGCCTTCTCCGCCGCCAGTTTGAGCACCGCCTGCGCCCGCGGATGCTTGTCCATCAGCGCCAGCCGATACTCGACCGGGTCCTTGCCGGCATTGTGCGCCAGCTCGTCGATAAAGCACTCCAGCGCCAGCGTGCTGCGCAGCGGGCCGACACCACGCCACCAGGACACCGGAATAACCTTCGGCTCCTCGCGGATGTAATTGACCTGCAGGCTGTCCAGTGAATAGATCGGGTGGATCGCGACTTCCACCGCGTCAGCATCTACCCCGTTCGGCGGCAGGCTGCCAACGTAGCGTGCCATGACCGACGCCCCGGCAATGCGGTGTTGCCACCCCTGCGGCTTGCCATCGGCATCCAGCGCAGCGGTCAGACGATCGACGTAATGCGGGCGGTAGAGGTCGTGGGTCATGTCCTCTTCGCGGCTCCAGATCAGCTTGATCGGGTAGCTGACCTGCCGGGCAATGGCGACCGCCTGGGCAATGAAGTCGTAGTCCAGCCGACGACCGAAGGCACCACCAATCAGTTGGTTGTGCACAACCACCTGCTCGGGCTTCAGGCCAGTGATGGCCGCTGCCGTCTGCTGGGCAAACACCGGCACCTGGGTACCCACCCAGAGATCACAACCATCGGGGCGCACATGCGCTACACAGGTCATCGGTTCCAGCGGCGAGTGCGACAAAAATGCCTGTTCATACACCGCTTCAAACTGGCTGCTGGCGGCTTCCAGCGACGCGGCAATGTCGCCGCTGCTGTGGGCAACCACGCCGTCAGCGCTTGAGGCCTTTTGCAACGCCGCATCCAGCTCGGGCGAGCTGATCGAGGCATTTTCGCCCAGATCCCATTCGATCTTCAGCGCCTGCAAACCCTGCTGACAGGCCCAGTAGTTGGTGGCGGTGACGGTAACCGCGTTATCCAGCGTAACCACATCGCGCACACCGGGCACCTGCCGCGCCGCGCTGGCATCGACCGACTTCAGGGTACCGCCGTAGACCGGGCAGGTCAGGCTGGAGGCAACCAGCATGTCAGGTACCTGCAGATCGATGGTGAACTTTGCCTTGCCATTGACCTTATTCGGGGTGTCAATTCGGCGCGCTGCGGTGCCGATCAAACGGAACTGGTCCGGCGTTTTCAGCACCACCTCAGTCGGCAGCGGCAGGGCGCTGGCCAGATCAACCAGTTCGCCAAAACCCGCCTGGCGTTCGCCCGGACCGTAAACCACACCCTCGCGCGCTTCACACTGGGCGGGGTCTACCGACCACTGCTGCGCGGCCGCCTGAATCAGTAACAAGCGCGCGGTGGCGCCGGCTTCGCGCAGCGGCTGCCAGGCGTGCCGGGTGGACGTGGAGCCGCCCGTGGCCTGAAACTGCATGATTGAGTCGGCATACAGATCACTGTCCGGCGGCGCATCCTCCACGCTCACGTCTTCCAGACGCACTTCCAGCTCCTCGGCGACCATCATCGCGATACCGGTGTGAGCACCCTGCCCCATCTCGATCTTCGGCGAGATCACCGTCACCTTGCCATCGTGGCCGACCCGCACGTAGGCGCCGTAGCCCCGCGGTGCCTGATCACCCAAACGACCGGCTGCAGTCGCTTCGGCAGCCACGCTGTCCGGAATAAACCCAGGCAGCCAGGTGCTCAGCACCAGCCCACCCATTACCGCACTGGAGCCTTTCAGAAAGCCGCGGCGTGAAACCTGACGTGATGGTTTGCTCATGCCTGATCCCCCTTGCCGACGTCCTTGATAGCCGCACGAATGCGGGTGTAGGTCGCGCAGCGGCACAGGTTACCGGCCATACCCGCGTCGATCTCGGCGTCGCTGGGATTGGGTTGACGCTGCAGCAGCGCCGTTGCCGACATGATCTGACCGGACTGGCAGTAGCCGCACTGCACCACCTCGTGCGCCAGCCAAGCCTGCTGGACCTGGCTGCCCAGTGCCGATTCACCGACCGCCTCAATGGTCGTGACCGCACGCCCGGCCACGGCGCCAACCGGCAGGACGCAGGAGCGCACTGCCTCGCCGTCCAGATGCACGGTACAGGCGCCGCACTGAGCGATACCACAACCGAACTTGGTACCGGTCAGACCGAGCACATCGCGAACCACCCAAAGCAGTGGCATGTCGGCGGGAACGTCGAGCTCATGCCGCTCGCCGTTAACGGACAACTGGATCATAGATACCTCATCAGGCAACACAGGTTATTGGTTTTTCAAAACACTCTAGCAGCTGTGGCGGGCTTGAGACATTGCTGGGCCGAGCGCCGGGAATGAGGCAGTCAGCCGCTACCGAACAGCAGCAGCCGGTAATGGGAAAACCGGACATATGGCGATGAGCATAACCAGCCTGGCAAAGCCGTCGATAGCACAAAACTCTGACAGCCTTGCGCTATCGCCCGACCGAGCAATCGAGAAGCGCTTAGACGCCGCTCTGCTCAGCCACCCTGCGAATCATCGCAACAGCGCGTTGCGCCGGCGGCGACAGCGTGCGGTCGGCAAGCTGAATCACATTGCTGTGCAGCTGATAGTCTTGCGCAGGCAACCCCGGGGCCAGACGCGGCAGCAGGTTGACCACTCGCCCGGCCAGCAAGTCGTCCTGCAGCCAGCCATCCCAGGTGAAAAGCAGGCTGTCGCTGTGCAGCAGCGTCTGCCGCAGCAGAGGCAGACTGTTGCAACTGAGCAGCCCCGGCGGCCGGGCATCTGGCGACAGCCCCAGCAGCGGCAACACCTGCAGCAACGACTCTTCATCCAGCAAGGCCGCGGACCAGGGATAGTCCAGCAGCGTTGAGGCTTGCAGCTCAGGCACCGCCGCCAGCAGCGGATGATCACTACGGCAATAAATGGCAGTGTCTCGCGGCGGCAGGCGCGTCACCTGCAAACGCGGATCCTCCTGCAGATAACCGGTGCCTCCCACCAGAAACTCAATGCGCTCCTGCTCGAGGTGGCGCAGCAGGTTCTGCCAGTGATCAACCTCGACATTCAGACGCAGACCAGGGCACTCCCGGCGCAGCGCTGGCAGCACCTCCTGCATGTAGCTGTGTGCGGCCAGCAGGCCGACACCGAAGTTGAGTTCGCCACCCTCGGCGTTGGCCAGAAACCGGGCAGACACGTTCAGATTATCGGCACGCCGTAACAAGTCCCGTGCCTGTATCAGCAGCTGCTTGCCTGCCGCGGTCAGCTGTACGCTGCGGGTTCCACGGTCGAACAGCCGTAACTGCAAGTCGTTCTCCAGCGATTGAATGCTGCGACTGAAGGCGGTTTGCGACAGGTGCGCGCGCTTGGCCGCGCGGGAGAAGTGCAGCTCCTCACTGAGCAGCACCATATGGCTGAGGCGCTTTAGATCCATTAATGAACTCATTGCATCAATAGCTCACAATACATGCATTGGACTTGATATATAGCACTGACCAATACTCCTCCCCAAGGGCCCGCACCCAAGCAAGCCCCACAAGAAAAACAAAATTACCGGGAGAACCTCATGAAGCGCATTACGCGATGGCAGCGCAGCTGCCTGACTCTGCTGGTGGGCAGTCTGCTCGCCACTCCAGCAGTCGCGACCCAGCCAGTACTCGACGCCAATGCCAGCGACCCTCGGGTCATGGGCTGGATGCAGGGCTTTCCACCCGCCGCCGATAAACAAGTCGATTTCAGCAACTATCTGCGCTTCCCGCGCACGCGCTGGGCCTTCTCCCACGTCCGCGAGCTGCTGCCAACGGTTGCCGTGGGACGCGGTAATGGCACCGCCAGCACGCTGGTGGCCGCGCCACGCAACGAGATTGACGAGCTGGTGTTTCCACTGGCCGACGGCTCCAGCATGACCTGGAATGAATCGCTCGCGGCCAATTACACCGACGGTATTGTGGTACTGCATCGCGGTCAGGTGGTTTACGAACGCTACTTTGGCGCTCTGCAGGTCGAGCGCCCGCACATGGCCTTCTCGATTACCAAATCGTTCATCGGTACGCTGGCAGCGATGCTGGTTGAAGAAGGTGCACTGGATGATCAGGCGCAGGTTTCTCACTACGTCCCGGAGCTCAAGGACAGCGGCTTTGGCAACGCCACCGTGCGCCAGGTGATGGATATGACCACCGCCATTCGCTATTCGGAAACCTACTCCGACCCCACTGCCGAGATCTGGGAATACTCCCGCGCCGGCAACCTGATTCCGCGTCCGGCCGACTACGCCGGTGCCACGTCACTGTATGACTTCCTGCAGAAGGTAGAGCCCGAGGGGCAACACGGAGAGGTGTTTGCCTACAAGACAGTGAATTCAGACGTGCTCGCCTGGATCGTGCAACGCGCCACCGGCACGTCATTCGCCGAGCTGTTGCAAGAGCGGATCTGGAGCAAGCTGGGCGCGGAGCAGGATGCCTACATCGTAGTCGATCAGGTCGGCACACAGTTCGCCGGCGGCGGCCTGAATGCCAGCCTGCGCGACATGGCCCGGTTCGGTGAAACCATGCGCAACAACGGTCGTTTCAACGGCCAGCAAATCGTTCCCGAAGCCGTCGTCGCCGATATCCGCAAGGGTGGCGATCCAGCCAAGTTCGCTCCGGCGGGTTATGCCACGCTGCCCAACTGGAGCTATCGCGATATGTGGTGGGTGTCGAACAACGAGCACGGCGTCTTCGCCGCCCGCGGCATCCACGGCCAGACCATCTACGTCGACCCCAAGGCCGAGATGGTCATCGCCCGCTTCGCCTCCAACCCGGTCGCCGCCAACGGCGCCAACGATCCGATCTCGCTGCCGGCCTATGCCGCCCTGGCCGCTCATCTGATGAAACAGCGCCAATAGCCTCAACCCGGCTGCCACGTCTGTGCCAGTACTGCGCAGACGTGGGCAACCAGGTTGATCTCACTGGTCGACGGCAACACCGCGCCGGATGCAGAAACGATCCAACGCTGCGCTACGAGCCTGAGTTGTCGCAATCAACGATCAATCAGGGCAAAGGCGCCCTCACGATCCAGCCGCACCCAGAAGTACGGCGTGCCAACAGTCACCAGGCCTGCAGCCGTGCTGCACTCGGCGTTCACATCAGCCGGCAGACTGGACATATAGCTAGTGTCGTAGTCCAGCGCACTAAGGCAGTCGGCAGCCACTACCGGCTCCCAGCCACCCGTCACGTCATTCCAGCGCGCCAGCTGCAGGGCCGCAGCATCCGCGCCGGAGGGCACGTTGAACTGCAACACGAAATCATCGCCGCGCGGGTCATCGTCCAGCCGCCAGTTGCTGTTGACCCGACCTTCAGGCAGCAGGTGGGGCTGCTTTCCCATCTCACTACCATCACCGAAGCTGCCGGCGAAACCGATGTCTTCGCCAATGCGCTTCTGCGCACCGCGCGCGCCGTTGTACGTACCATCCTGGCCCTGAATACCACTGACCAGCAGAACAGCACTTTTCGCCCCCTCACGCGCTGCCACCCAACTTAACGACACCTGTTTCTTCAGGTCGATGGTGGTTTGGCGAATTTCCACCTCTTCGTCTTCAGTACCCACATTGATCAGGCGCACGCGCTGACTGTTGTTCAGGTTCGGGTTGTAGCTGGCATGGGGAATATGTAGCCAGCGATAATAGCGAGCGGCAAGCGCGGTGTTGCTCTGCGCCGTTGATACGCCGGGTTCAATACTGGTGGTACGAGTGCGGGTGTCGTAGCGATTGAATATCTGATTTTCGCCATCCAGAATCCGCGCCGCCTCACCTGACCCGGCGACACACAGGCTGGTGCGATAGCTTTTGTCATGGGTCATGTTCAACTGGTTACCGGCGGGGATGCTCGACGGAAACACGACCTTATCGCAACGTTCGGCAGAGCGGGTAAAGCGGTCAATCAACTTCCAGTCCGGCGTTGCCAGCTCACGCATGCCGTCTTCGTTACTGCGAATCGTGTGACTCTCGTAGTAGGAGCGATAGTCCACCAGTGCGCCATTGAAAGTCAGAATCGAGGCATTAACGTCCAGTGTGCCGTCGACGCTGCCGTCGTTGATTTTTGTCATGACCACCCGCTGGATCAGTTCGCTTTCGCCATAACGGCTGTCGTAGCCCTTGTATGATGCGTTGCCACTGACCAGCTCTGTGTAATGCCCGCCGTAATACCCCGAGACCAGGCTGCGAAGATACTGATGCTCATGACCGGCTACGTAAATGACGTCATTGTCGGCAAATAGCTGACGGTACTCGTCGTGCACCAGCAGAAATTGCTGATCCCCCTCGGAGGTGTCGTAGGCTTCTACCGCACGCTCACGGATGTTGCCGTAGCGGCTTCCAACCATGGTGTTGTGGGACGATACGATGATGTGATCGACCTGATCACGGTAGGTTTCGATCATCTCCCGAACGAAGTCATAGGCGAAAGGAATCTGTCCGTACGAGACGGTCACGATAAGAACGTTGTCGCGCACCAGTGCATAGTTCTTGTCACGCTGGCCAGCCATCTGAATGGCGTCGCCCGGGATCAGTTCACCGACGTTGTCATACCAGTCCTGGTCCGTACCCTTGATATCGTGGTTACCCTGTAACGGCAGCATGACGAAATCATCGCGGTAATCGTCGACCACGCTACGCCACTGGGCATACTCCGCGGGGGTACCCTCTTCAGACAGGTCCCCTACGATCAGCAGCAGGTCTACGTCCTGCTCACGGTAAAACTCCATCAATGCACGCATCGGCATGACCGAGGTATTCTGTCCTCCACCCTGGGTGTCGGGGATGATCCCAACCCGCAGCGTCGGTGTATCGGGGGCAACTGGGGCCGCCCCGACATCACTGCTACTGCTGCTTCCTGACGAAAGACAGCCGGTCAAAAGACCTGCCGCCAACAAAGAAACCACTCCTGTCCGAATAAACATGGCGCATCCTTTCCAAACCATATGAATGAGGCCTGAACACTACAGGTGCGCTGTGAAAGCCCCGAGACAGAGCGGTTACATTCTGATCACCGAGATATTACGAAGTATTTTTTGCTAACGTACGAAGCGATAGAACAGGTTGGGTTCGCTGACCACAAACAACTCACCACGCGAGCCAAGCACCACGCCCTCGGGTTGGGGAATGTCCTCGTGCAGTCCGTTGCCAGCGCGCAGCGAACGGCGGTCCAGTAACCGACCGTCAGCGCCCAGCTCGAACAGCAGCTGCGACTCATCGCTGAGCAACAACAGATGACCGCTCTGCGCATCCACCGTAATCGCTGACAGATCGCGGGAAATACCCGCAGCACTGACCCAGCTGGTCAGGTCGTGGATGGCGAGTTGCAGATCGCCCGCCAACGTACGACGCAGGCCACCGATGCGATAGAGCTGCTGCGGGCCGCGTTCCTTGACCACGTAGAGCAGGTCCCGCTGTGCGTCATACGCAACGCCTTCGAAACCCTTGTTGTCGTTCGACAGGGCCACGCCCAAGGTCAACTGGCGAGCATCATCACGCGTGATCGGGCCGAACTCCGCGGGCAAGCGGACGATATTCAATCGCTGCACCCGCTCCTCAATGATCAGCAACAGTCCTTCGCCCAGCCAGGCAAGGTCTTCCGGATCCTCGAAACCAATCAGCGGATAGCGGCCGAGCAGCCGCCCCTGGCGATCAAGCATCAACAGCTGAACCGGTCCCGCATTGGTGATCGCCAGCAGGCGGTCGTGTTCGGGGTCGTGGGTGATACCGGAGAGGTCGCTGCCGATGCCGGGAATGTTCAGCGCCTGCACCGCGGCACGGTAGTCGGCAAGCCTGAATACGCCACTCGCCTGGCCAGCGCTAACCTCGCCTCGGCGAAATTCGGCCAGTTCGACCAGCGCGTCCTGCCACACAACCAGCACCACCAGCAGGCTGGACGTCAGGGCCAACAGCAGAAGTCTTCGCGGCCAGCGCCGGCGCCGCAGCGGCCCGCCCCATTCAAGCGTGCCCGACATGTGCACGCCCCTTGCTGTTGCGCTGTGTCATCTACCCTGCTCCAGTCCGCTGTCGCCCCGATGCTAGGCGACAGCGGTGACAGGCTGGTGACAGTGGGGCTAGCGGAATGGCGGCTCGTCGAAGCTGCGCAGCTTGCGCGAGTGCAGCGAGTCGAGCTGACTGCGCATCAGCTCCAGTGCGTGGATGCCGATATGCAGATGCTGGGTCACGGCGCGTTCGTAGAAAGCACCTGCAGCCCCCGGCAGCTTGATCTCACTATGCAGCGGCTTGTCCGACACGCACAGCAAAGTGCCGTAGGGCACCCGCAGGCGATAGCCCTGGGCGGCGATGGTGCCGCTTTCCATATCGACTGCGATTGCCCGCGCCAGATTGATCAGCGGCCGCTCCTGTGCCCAGCGCAGCTCCCAGTTGCGGTCATCGTAGGTCAGCACGGTGCCGGTGCGCAGACGGCGCTTGAGATCATCGCCCTGCTCGCCGGTGACCTCGGCTGCAGCCTGCTGCAGCGCCTGCTGTACCTCGGCCAATGCCGGCAGCGGAATATTCGGCGGCAATACCCGATCGAGAATGCCGTCGCGGCGCATATAGGCGTGGGCCAGTACGTAGTCACCGATGGTCTGCGACTGGCGCAGGCCACCGCAGTGGCCAATCATCAGCCAGCAGTGCGGTCGCAGCACGGCCAGGTGGTCGGTAATGTTCTTGGCGTTAGACGGGCCGACGCCGATGTTGACCAGGGTAATTCCCTCGTTCGGCTTGCTGCCCTGCAGGTGATAGGCGGGCATCTGGAATCGGTGCCAGACCACCGACTCGATGATCGCCTGCATTTCGCCCTCGGACATACCGCGCTCGACTACCACGTTGCCCGGCAGCACCATGCGCTGAAAGCGAGAATCGGTCTGCAGCATGTTCAGACCGTGGCGAATGAACTGATCGACGTAGCGGTGGTAGTTGGTCAGCAGAATCCACGGCTGTACATGGCGCCAGTCGCTGCCGGTGTAGTGCACCAGCCGCCGTAGCGAGAAGTCGGTGCGGGCGGCGTCAAACAGGGCCAGCGGCAGCGGGTCCTGGTTTTCCCAGTCATACAGGCCGTCAGCGGTGCCATCGTTGGCGGCCGACAGGTCGGTGCTCGGAAACACCCGCGCCAGCTCGGCTGCGGTCACGCCCGAAGCACCGAGCTCATCGCCCTGCTCGACCACGTACGGATAGGGAATATTGGCCTGACTCGGACCCACTTCGACGGTGACGGTAAAGTCGGACATCAGTGGCCGCAGCTGATCCAGCAGGTAGGTGCGGAAGGCATCGGGCTGGGTCACGGTCACCGCGTAGGTGCCCGGCACCTGAACCTTGGCGTAGGCGCGCACACTGCTCGGCACCTCGCCTTGGCAATGGTAGGTCAGCCGCAGCTCGGGGTAGCGGAACGCGCAATGGGCCGTGCTCGGTGGGGTGCGATCCTTGAGGTATTGCTTGAGCGCTGAGCGCAGCGCGTTGGTGGCCTGCTGGTGCAGCATGGCCAGGCGGTCGACCGCCGCTTCCGGGGAATCGACCTTCACAAAATCGTCAGGGCAGACTTGATTCACGGGGTGCCTCGGGGTTGTTCACTTGCCCCCATATTGCGCCCGGAGCGGCGTCTGCAACAAGCGATGCGCGCACATTCTGCCGAATCCAAGACACCACCTAGCGCGCGGTCCAAAGCCTTAAGCACCAAACGACAACGGCCTGCCGCGTGCTGCTGCGGGCAGGCCGTCGGCCTTGAGTGGCAAGCGTCAGTTGCCGGTCTTGTCCTTGATCACATCACTGGTGCCGTTGTTCTTGACCGACTCGATACCCTTCTCGCAGCTGGCCGCCGCGGCGTACATCTGGCTGGTTCCGATCACCTGGTGATTGGCCGCCTTGAGATTGAAGAAATGACGCCCGTCCTTGGCCTCCTTGCGCTCATAGCGCCCATCCTCTGTGCAGTTCTTCTGCACAGACGCGATGCCGTTCTCGGCGCTGGCTCGCGTGGTGTACAGCTCACTGGTGAGAATGGTTTCGGCGTTACCCGCCTTGAGGACGAAGCGGAACTGCCCGTCCGTGCTGTTGCTCAGTTCATACCAACCAGCCATAGAAACACTCCTTATCCAACGTCGGTGGACTACCTGACGCGCCCACGCTCATGCAGGCGACCGAACCAGTATAGACAGGGATCAGTGACTGTCTCAGGAGCGAGCCGATCAACGGTTCGGAGGTAAACTGACCTCCAGCGGAGGCCCGTCCAGCCCCAGCACCGCATCGCGCTGAGCTGCACGCCAATGAGAGGGTGCCAGCCCGGTCCAGCGCTTGAAGGCTCGGGAGAAGCTGGCCGCTTCGCTGTACCCCAGCTGCGCGGCAATCACGTCCAGGCCCAGATCGCTGTCACCGAGCAGGCGCTCAGCCAGGCGCCCGCGCACCCGCTCATCAAGCTGACGGAAGGGCTGCCCCTCGGCGGCCAGACGGCGATGCAAGGAGCGCTCGGACATACCCAGTGCCGCCGCCACCTCGACAGCCCGCGGCATCTCCCCGGAATGACTAATCAGCACCTGCAGCACCTGGCGCGCCAGCGGCGACACCACATCCTCCAGCCCATCACACAGTTGGCGACACAAGGCAGCACAGGCATTACGGGTGAGTGCATTGGCGAGCGGCAGCTCGCTGGCCAAATCAGCATCTGCAATCAGCACAGCGTTGCAGGGTGCGCCGATGACCACAGGGCACTCGAAGTAGGACTGGTAGAACTCAACCGGCGCGGGGCACAACAACGCCAATTCGACGCGCACAGGTACAAACGGACGCTGCAGCAGCTCCGCGAAGATACGCTTCCAAACCGCCAGGCCGCGCTCGGCGACCACGTCCTGCGCATCCTGCGGCAGCACGCTGTGGTCCAGACTCATGCGCACACCGCCATCAAACGGCAGCACCTGCACCGGGCAGATCGACAACGTCAGCTCCCGAAACTGGGTGCTGACCAGCAGCGCTTCGTGCAAGTTCCGGCAAGCCAGCATGGTGTAACCCAACAGCCCGAGGCTGGTCAGCTGGTAGCGCCCACCGACCAGAATCCCCAAACCCGGCTCCCGATACAACGCCACAAGATTACGAATGACCGCTAGTTCCTGCCAGCGCTGAATGCGGCAGCCGGCACCCAGCATCGCTTCGTCCAGCCCGCTGCCCTGTAGGCAGGCCTCGACCGAGCAACCGAGCTGACGCGCTGCACTCAACAGATAGCGCACATTGGTAGCATCACGAACCTCACGCCAGTTCATCCAGACCTCGTGGCAGTTATTGTCATGTCATGGCAGAAACTATCATGGATAGCTGCCTCACACCGAGGCAATCTTGCTTGGCAGAACACAGCACGAACAATAACAAGACAGACAATTGCAGGTGACAGCCATGCCCGAGTTCTTTTACACCACGGCGAAAAACAATCAGGCTCGCCCCAGTGAATACTTCCGCACCGTGCCGGTAGCCGGCTCCCTGGGTGCCGACATCTACGATATCGACCTCAACAACCTCAGCGACGCCGGCCAGGCCGCCCTGCGCCAGGCGTTGATGGAGCACGGTGTGATCTACATTCGCGACCAGCATTTGAGCGTCGAGCAACTGGAAGTGGTTACCCAACGCTTCGGCGAGTTCGGCAAGGAGCCGTATGTCACCCCGATGGCAGATCACCCGCATGTGGTCCACGTGGTGAAGGAGGCCAACGAGGGAACGCCTATCGTCTTTGGCGGCGCCTGGCATAGTGACTGGTCATTTCAGGAGCGCCCGCCCGCCTTCACCCTACTGTACGGTCACGATGTGCCAGAGTGCGGCGGTGACACCCTGTTCAATAACATGTATCTGGCCTGCGAATGGCTGTCGCCAACCTTGCGCAACATGCTGCGCCAACTCGACGGCATTCACACTCCGGAGCTCGGCTACGGGCCGAAAGCCGCACACAACGCGGGCATCGAGAACATGCTGATTCGCTACGGCAACAATGTAGACGAGGACGTACGCACCCACCCGCTGATCATTCGCCACCCTGAGACCGGCCGCGAAGCGCTGTTCGCCAACCCGGTATACACCCAAGGTATTGCCGGCATGAAGCCTGAAGAATCGCGCCCGCTGCTCGACTACCTGTTCAGCGTGGCGACCGCTCCTGCCTTCACTTGCCGCATGCGCTGGACGCCGGGCACACTGGCCATTTGGGACAACCGCTGCGTCTGGCACATGCCGGTCTCCGACTACCACGGCAAGCGCCGCGAGATGTTCCGCACCACCGTTGTCGGCGCCAAGCCGAGCCGAGGAGAAGCAGCATGAGCAACATTGAACAGGCCGCACAAGCGCTGCTGGACGCACGTACCAGCGGCACACCACGCGGCTCGGTCGCCAGCGAATACGCCCTGACCGACCTGA
Source organism: Halopseudomonas sp. (assembly GCF_038130085.1). Taxonomy (NCBI): domain Bacteria; kingdom Pseudomonadati; phylum Pseudomonadota; class Gammaproteobacteria; order Pseudomonadales; family Pseudomonadaceae; genus Halopseudomonas; species Halopseudomonas sp. The sequence goes on from NZ_JAYPMU010000021.1 coordinate 53,778, forward strand.
CTGCCGCCTACGCGGTACAGCATGCGCTGATCGCCCGCCAACTCGGCGCTGCTCGGCCGGCCGGCTACAAGCTGGGACTGACCGATCCACGTGCCCGCGCGGCTCTCGGCGTACCTGAGCCGCTGCGCGGTGTGCTGCTGGCAGCCAACGAATACAGCGACGGCGCCACACTGCGCCACGCCGACTTCATCGCGCCGCGGCTGGAGATCGAAGTCGCCATGCGCCTGGCCCGCGACATCGAGCAGCCGCTGGCAGATCGCGCTGCGCTGGTCGCCGCGCTCGAAGGCGTGATGCCCGCGCTGGAGGTATGTGATTCGGCGTTCGACGGCTGGCCAAAATCGCTGGTCGACGCAATAGCCGACAACCTGTCCTCCGGGGTGCACGTCCTCGGCCAGCCAGTTGCCGCCGACAGCCTTTCACTCGACGACCTGGCCGTTGCCCTAAAGTTGAACGGTGATCCGGTTGGCAGTGGCAACACCGCCAGTTGCATGGGCAACCCGCTGGACGCCGCACTGTGGCTGATCAACCAGATGGTCGCAGCTGGTCAGTCGCTGCGTGCCGGCGATGTAATCATGACCGGCGCTCTGGCCGGCATGCAGCCGGTTGCCGCAGGTGATCTGGCCGAAGTAGACATGGGCGCGCTAGGCACCCTCAGTTGCCGCTTCAGCGGCTAAGCGGTGGGCCGGGGATACGCAACGCCGTATCCCCGTATAAATCGCAGGCAAGAAAAAACCCCGCCGAGGCGAGGTTTTGCAGAATGGTCCTGATCATCCCTAATGCTTGGTGCCTCCGAGGCACTGTCCCTGTTCCGTGTTGTTTTGGTCGCTTCCTGCGATGCTCCTAGCGAGATCGATACTACGCAGCATCACAGGGCGTGCACATAGGCCAACGCCAGCACAACACGTAAGCAAATGCTTACATCCATTCAGCAGGCCACCGACCGGATCGATGGCCTGATCCGACTCAGCCCTGGTGATACCCGGTAACGCGCTCTACCTCGTCCTTCGAACCCAGGAACACGGCAACCCGCTGGTGCAGTGACTCGGGCTGAATATCGAGGATGCGCTGGTAACCGTTGGTGGCGGCGCCGCCGGCCTGCTCGATCAGCATCGACATCGGGTTGGCTTCGTACATCAGGCGCAGCTTGCCCGGCTTTTCCGGTTCGCGTGCGTCGCGCGGGTACATGAACACGCCACCACGGGTCAGGATACGGTGCACATCGGCAACCATCGCGGCGATCCAGCGCATGTTGTAGTTCTTCTCCAGCGGACCTTCCTTGCCCGCGAGCAACTCGGATACGTAGCGCTTGACCGGTTCTTCCCAGTGCCGCTGGTTGGACATGTTAATGGCGAACTCGGCAGTGCTGGCAGGCACGGTCAGATTCTCGTGGGTCAGCACGAAGCTGCCCATTTCACGATCCAGGGTAAAGCCCATCACACCGTCACCCAGAGTCAGTACCAGCATGGTCTGCGGGCCGTAGATGGCGTAACCGGCTGCCACCTGCTCGGTACCCGGCTGCAGGAATGCCTGCTCGTCGAGGCTACCGGTCTGTTCAACATACTTGTCGGGGCAACGCAGCACCGAGAAGATGGTGCCAACCGAGACGTTGACATCGATGTTGCTGGAGCCGTCCAGCGGGTCAAATACCAGCAGGTAGGCCCCCTTCGGGTACTGGCCTGGAATCTGGTACGCATTGTCCATTTCCTCGGACGCCATGCCGGCCAGGTGGCCGCCCCACTCGTTGGCTTCGAGCAGGATCTC
>NZ_JAYPMU010000022.1:0-52988 GCF_038130085.1 Halopseudomonas sp.
TACTCGGGGCTGGGTACTCAGGCAGATGGCTGATTTGTGCAGCGTTTCCCTAAGGTATTGTTTCTCAGCCATAAGACCGTAAGCTTCTCCAGAATCGCGCCATGATCACACCAGAGGGAGCAGCCTGGCAAGCCATGAACCAATCCAATCCCCCACAGCAGAGCACTCGCAACCGCCATTTTCTCGACGAGAACGAGCTGATTGAGGATGCCTTTCGCCTCGGCGTGCAGATTTTCGAAAGCGGCTTTCGCCCCAATTTCATCGTTGGCCTGTGGCGTGGCGGCAGCACTGTCGGTATCTACGTACAGGAATGCCTGCAAACACTCGGGGTCAAAACCGACCATATTGCCCTGCGTACATCCTACCGTGGCATGGAGCATTACGACGCCATGGTTGCAGCACCGGAAGCCGAGATTCGGGTACATGGCACCCATTACCTGCTGGACAACCTGAATCAGGACGATCGCCTGCTGATCGTTGATGATGCCTTTGGCACCGGGCATAGCGTTCAGGCTGTGATCGACAAACTCAAGGGGCAGCTCAAGCGCAACATGCCGACCGACACCCGCGTCGCCACGCTCTATAAGCGCACTGGCGCCGCCAAAACCGATCTGCAACCCGACTTCTGCCTGCACACCACCGAAGACTGGCTGGTATTCCCTTACGAGATGAACGGACTGAGCCGCGCTGAAATCGACGCCAACAAACCCTACCTCAGCCCTATCCTGGATTCGGTCAAGCCGTTGAGCTGACCACTCGCCCGGTTGAGCCTCCGCTCACCGGGCATCCCCCCGCTTGCCTCCTAACCCATTCGGGCTATTCGCTGGACTGCGGCGTCTGCGATGGTTATCTTCGCCAGTACACCCGTGCGTTTGTGACAACAAAAAGACAATAAAAATGAACATGCATAGAACGCCCGGTCAGTGGGTGCGTGTCGCAGTTGCCAGCCTGACTCTGGCACTTACCCCCATGACCTCTGCCGATGCCGATGCCGATGCCGATGGCCAAGACCTCCCGGTGCTGACTGCTGGCTATATCCATTTTCCGCCCATCGCCTACACAGACGATCAGGGACAGGCACAAGGCTCGATCATCGACCTGACCAATCAGTTGGCCGCTGCGAGCGGATATCGTGTTGAGTGGAAATCCTATCCAATCAACCGGATCTATCGCAGCCTGGATACCGGCGATATCGATTTCTGGCCCGGATCACCAAAGGTGCCAGCCTTGCAGGACTTCACGGTTGAATCCAGTTCATTGGGAGTGCGCGTGAAACTCTGCGCGTTCGCGCTGGAAGGAACACCGCGGATTAATCACTATAAAGACCTTTCGAATCACGATCTGGTCGTGATTCGCGGCTATACCTATCGCGAGCAGCTCAACAGAGTCATTGCGGAAAACCACTCCCATCCAATCGTTGCGCCAGACCACACCGCAGCAATGGAGATCCTCCTGCGCGGCCGCGCTCAATACCTGATTAGCTACGGGCATCCGATGCAGGAAGTCCTGGCCGACTACCCCTTGCAAGGCACGCGGTGTGACCAACTGGATGAGTGGCCGCTGGTGTACGTGATCTCTAAACGCAACCCGCAGGCAGAGGAAATCGCCGAAGCGCTGGATGACGCCTATCTTGCCTGGCGCGAAGACAACCCGGAGCCGCACCGTTTGCGCGGGGTGCGTAATCGGCTAGCGACAGCTCAATAAGCTGTCGCAGGCATCTCCCACACTTCGATATTGTTCCGTCGCGCTACCCGCCAGCGGCGCCCGAGCCCAACGGCTTCAAGCAGCCCCACTTCCGCGAGCTGCGCCTGCACCAGCTCACGGCTGGCATCCGGTAATGCCTCAAGCGTATCCGTCGCCCGCTGCAACACGTACAACAGATACGGCTCAACCCCAACCTCAATGACTGAGCCGCGAAAGCGTGTTTGCACCATGCCAACCTGTCGCAGCTGCGGCTTATCGGTCACCGGCGTGCCGTCAGCCGGGTTCAGTTCGGCAACCCAGGCATCCAGAAAGGCCAATTTATCCGTCAGCTCAGGGAAAGCGTCCTCAGCAATGTGCTTCAGAACCGGAATCAACGTAGGGGGTAGCTGATCATTCGGGACGAAGGCAGGCTCTGTCTGCGGATACTCCACCACATCCAGCCCGGGTGAGGTCATGCGCTCGACCCAGCGATGCACGCGTGGCGCTCTGCGCTGCATAATCGCAAGAGGCACAGGATCACGCCCGAGGTGGGCAAACATCGGCCCAATCAACCCGTAATCGGCGATCGACGGTTGCGAGCCAAGCAGGTACGGCCATTCAGCAAAATGCTGTTCCAGACGATCGAGCAGCTGTAAAAAGGACGCTTCGATCAACGGGATACTCTCGGCGTTGACGCCAAGGCGCGGCAAGTATGAGTTCATTCGCCCCATGATCTGTTCCGCCATCTGCGGACCGGAACCCAGGGTAAATGCAGTGCGCAGAAACGCCTCCTGCTCTTCGCGGTAGGACCAGCGGTAGTGCATGGCATGTTTCAGCATCACCTGTCCGCCGTAGTACTCAATGATGATCGCGACAATGCGCTGCAGCGGCGTTTGCGGGTAGACGGGCCAGGGCACGCCCTGCGCCTCCAGGTGGTCGATGATGTCGATAGTGTCCTGGATAACCTGCCCTTCAGGCGTCTCCAGTACCGGAATGATGCCGCGACCAATCTGTGGAACGATGCGCTCGGCAAAGTCCGGGTGCCAAGTAGGCAGTTCTACATACGGGAGACCTTGATTACGCAAATAACAACGGGCCTTGCCGGTATACAACGAATGCGAGGCACCATAAAGGCGGTAAGCTGAGGCAGATCTCATCGGGACTCCCTTGTCTGTTTTCCAAGCGTTCGATACTGCCAGTGGCGGATCGGTCAGACAAGCAACGGAATGGTCACGAGAGGCCGCCTCACCCATTTGGGTAGGCGGCAGCATGAACCTCAGGCCGCGATGGGGCTGCGCCAGTCGTCAGAACCAGAGGTGCCGGACACTTCATGCGTCCAGACGATCTTGCGGTAGGTGAAGTACACGTCTTCCAGATGAGTGAAATGCGCCTTGCCCGGATCCTGGCAGTTGGGCATCTGCGACTGCACATCAACGATGATCGCGTCCTGCAGCTCAATGGTGAAGTAATGCTCCTGCGTGCCGGTTGCCGAGGTGCGGTACCACTCCAGACGACAGCGCGACAGGCGCTCACCAGAAGTCAGAGCGTTGAAGATCAATGGCGAGGACTTGTCGAACACCTTGGTGATCATCAGCGGCTTGTGCACCCGCTGGCCGGTTGGCTGACCCGACTGCGGGTCACGCGGGATGATCACCTGGTGATTGAAGCCCTGCACCAGCACCTGATCTTCGTGACCTTCCTGAAAGATGTTGCCGACTGAATCTTCGGTGAACGTGCCAGCGGTAATAAGGCCTTGCTTGGTGCCTTCGATAGTGAGGTAAGCGGGGGTTGGCATCTGTGCTCCTTGCATGTGTCAGTTATCCCGGAAACGCCGGGACCAGTGACACTTACAAAAGACGCGCCATGCAGAGTTAAATATTTAACTTCAAATACTTACCGACCATTACGCACAAACCACATTACATCTTTCGCGCCAGATGACTGCTCGACTGGGCAAGTTCCACCGCCCTACTGCGCAGCAAGCTGCGCATTTCTTTGATCAATGATGCGGCCTGGCAGCCGCCAGGTAGCGCCCCGTCAGCCAGGCTGCAACACCCATGATCACGGCGCCGATCAGGGCATTGGTTTGCAGCGACTGGGTGAAGCTGACTTGCAGGGCCGACAGCACCTCTGCCGCGACTGTTTCCGGCAGTTGGGCCGCCAGACCCAGCGCCCCGCCAACGGTATCACTGGCAACCTCTACCTGATGCCCGCTCAAGCCGTCCGGCAGCAACTCCAGCATCCGCTGGCGATACACGGCAGCCCCAACGCTACCGATCACGGCGATGCCCAGCGCCATGCCCATTTCGGTTGCAGTTTCTGAGGTTGCCGCGGCGGCGCCGGTTTTCTCTGGAGGCGCCGAACCAATCACCAGGTCCGTCCCCAGAATCATCATCGGCATGATGCCAATACCCAGCAATACGGTAGCAAGCACCATCAGCCAGGGCCCGGGATAGCGCCCAATCAGCAGCAGTGCGACAAACCCGGTGACAGCCACCAGCAAGCCGCCGCTGATCAGCACCCGCGGTGCCAGCCAGCGTGCCATGCGCGGCACCAGCAAGGAGGCAGCGGTCTGCAACAGTGCTGAAGGCAGCATAACCAGCCCGGCTTGCAGCGGGGTCATTCCGAGCGCCCCCTGCAAATACTGGAAGATCAGCAGCCAGGCGCCGGACAGGGCCAGAATACACAGCATCATGGCACTTACCGACACGGTGAATGCGGGCTGACGAAACAGCGAGAGGTCGAACATCGGATCAGCCAACCGGCGCTGCCGACGAACAAACAACGTACCAATCAGCAGCCCGGCGCACAGCGCACCGACCGCCAGCAGGTTGATGCCATCGCGAGCGGTGTCCTTGATACCAAAGATCAGCAGCAGCACAGCGCTGATGCACAGCAATGCGCTGGCCAGATCCAGCCGCCCTGCCTGCTCATCACGAAACTCCGGCAGCAGCCAGGGGCCGACCAGCAGCAACAACACCATTACCGGTACCGCCAGCAGAAATACCGAGCCCCACCAGAAGAACGCCAGCATGACGCCACCGACCAGCGGCCCAATGGCGCTGCCGACAATAAACCCGGTCATCCAGATGGTAATCGCCAAGGTGCGTTCGTGTTCGAGGTGAAACATGTTGCGGATCAGCGCAAGCGTAGACGGCATCAGCGTCGCGCCGGCAATGCCCAGCAGCGCACGGGTGACTATCAGCATCAACGAACTATGGGCAAATGCGGCAGCCAGTGACGCCAGTCCGAACGCGGTGGCACCAATCAGCAACAGGCGACGGCGACCGATTCGATCCCCCAGGGTACCCATCGTGATGAGAAACCCCGCGACCATGAAACCGTAAATATCCAGAATCCACAGCAGCTCAGCGCTGGTTGGCTCCAGATCCGCGCTCAGGTGCGGCGCGGCCAGGTGCAACACGGTCATATCCAGGGCCAGCAACAGCGTAGGCAGCACCAGCACGGCGAGGCCAAGCCACTCACGACGGCCAGCACGGGAATACACAGGGGGATCAGAAACGGGGATGGATTGCATGGTGCCTCCTTGCAGCAGGACGTTATACGCCGTCCCTGATTGTCTCAACAAGGTACAGTTGCAACCGCAAATGACAGTACAGAAACCCCGTGGATGCGCCCTTGCATGCGTGCCAAGGCTCCCTTCACCGCGCCCCTTCTGCTATTATCCCAGCCCTTTCACGTTCAACCGCAAAGTATCCCAAACGCCCATGTCCGATATCGCCGCGACTCGTCAGATCCTCGTTACCAGCGCCCTGCCCTATGCCAACGGTTCAATTCACCTTGGGCACATGCTGGAGTACATTCAGACCGACATTTGGGTTCGCTTCCAGAAGCTGCGCGGCCATCAGGCGGTTTACGTCTGTGCCGACGACGCTCACGGCTCTGCGATCATGCTGCGCGCCGAGAAGGAAGGCATTACCTCCGAGCAGCTGATCGCCAATGTGCATGCCGAGCACTCGGCTGACTTCGCCGACTTCCTGGTCAACTTCGACAACTTCCACTCGACCCATTCCGAGGAGAACCGTGAGCTGTCGGAGCTGATCTATACCCGTCTGAAAGACGCCGGCCACATCAGCACCCGCTCCGTGACCCAGTACTACGACCCGGAAAAAGGCATGTTCCTGGCTGACCGCTTCATCAAGGGCACCTGCCCCAAGTGTGCGGCGGAAGACCAGTACGGCGACAACTGCGAGAAGTGCGGCGCGACCTACGAGCCGACAGAACTGAAAGACCCGCGTTCGGCGATTTCCGGCGCCACCCCGGTATTGAAGGATTCCAAGCACTTCTTCTTCCGCCTGCAGGACTTCACCGACATGCTCAAGCAGTGGACCCGCAGCGGCTCCCTGCAGGATGCGGTCGCCAACAAGATTGCCGAATGGCTGGACAGCGGCCTGCAGGAATGGGACATCAGCCGTGATGCGCCCTACTTCGGTTTCGAGATTCCGGGCGAGCCCGGCAAGTATTTCTACGTCTGGCTGGACGCGCCAATCGGCTACATGGCCAGCTTCAAGAACCTCTGCAGCCGTCGCCCGGAATTGAGCTTCGATGCCTTCTGGAACGCCGACTCCAGCGCCGAGCTGTACCACTTCATCGGCAAGGACATCGTCAACTTCCATACCCTGTTCTGGCCGGCGATGCTGGAAGGCTCCGGTTTCCGTAAGCCGACCGCGGTCAACGTCCACGGTTATCTGACCGTAAACGGTCAGAAGATGTCCAAGTCCCGAGGCACCTTCATCAAGGCCCGCACCTATCTGGATCACCTGAATCCGGAATACTTGCGCTACTACTACGCCGCCAAGCTTGGCCGTGGCGTGGAAGACCTGGATCTGAACCTCGAAGACTTCGTGCAGAAGGTCAACTCCGACCTGGTTGGCAAGGTGGTCAACATCGCCAGCCGCTGCGCCGGGTTCATCCACAAGGGCAACGGCGGCGTCATGGTCGAAACCAATGCCGCTCCCGAACTGACCAGCGCCTTCATCGATGCTGCGCCGAGCATTGCTGATGCATATGAGAAACGCGACTTCTCCCGCGCCATGCGCGAGATCATGGCGCTGGCCGACAAGGCCAATGCCTGGATTGCCGACAAGGCACCGTGGGCACTGAACAAGCAGGAAGGTAAACAGGACGAGGTCCAGGCCATCTGCGCACTGGGCATCAACCTGTTCCGTCAGCTGGTCATTTTCCTCAAGCCGGTTCTGCCGAACCTGGCCGCCGACGCCGAAGCCTTCCTGAATGTCGCGCCGCTGCGCTGGGAAGATCACCAGACGCTGCTCGCCAGCCATCAGCTCAATGCATTCAAGCCGCTGCTGGCCCGCATCGAGCCGGCCAAGATCGACGCAATGATTGATGCCTCCAAGGAAGACCTCGCCGCGGCCGAAAGCACTGCTCCGGCCGGCAACGGCGAGTTGGTCAAGGAGCCGCTGGCCGATGAAGTCAATTTCGACGCCTTCGCCGCGATCGACCTGCGCGTCGCGCTGATTGAAAAGTGCGAGTTTGTCGAAGGCGCCGACAAGCTGCTGCGCCTGAGCCTCGACATCGGCGACGCCAAGCGCAACGTGTTCTCCGGTATCAAGAGCGCCTACCCGGATCCGAGCAAGCTGGAAGGCCGCCTGACTCTGTACGTTGCCAACCTGGCACCGCGCAAGATGAAGTTCGGCGTATCCGAAGGCATGGTGCTGGCGGCAGGCCCGGGCGGCGAAGACATCTTCCTGCTCAGCCCCGATCAGGGTGCCAAGCCGGGCCAACGGGTCAAGTAAGCAGCAGAGCAATCACCGGGCGGCGTTGCCGCCCGATTAGCCGGGACCGGCCGAGCAGCCAGAAGAGCTGCATAACGCCGGACCACACATGGGGTTGGGTTACATGGCTGAATTTGCCCTCATTCTGGTCAGTACCATACTGGTCAACAACTTCGTCCTGGTGCAGTTCCTGGGGCTGTGTCCGTTTATGGGTGTTTCCGGGAAGCTGGAAACCGCGATCGGCATGTCCGCCGCGACCACCTTCGTGCTCACGCTGGCCTCGATCCTCAGCTATCTGACGTTCCAGTACATTCTGGTGCCGCTGGACCTGGAGTTTCTGCGTACCATTTCCTTCATTCTGGTGATTGCAGTCGTCGTGCAGTTCACCGAGATGGTGGTACACAAGACCAGCCCGCTGCTGTATCGGGTCCTGGGTATCTTCCTGCCATTGATCACCACCAACTGTGCGGTACTGGGCGTAGCCCTGCTGAACACCAACCGCGCCGAACAGACCTTCATGAAGTCCGCCACCTACGGTCTGGGCGCCGCCATCGGCTTCTCGATGATTCTGATTCTGTTTGCCGGCCTGCGTGAACGCATCGCCATTGCTGACGTGCCGACGCCGTTCCGCGGCGCCGCCATCGGCATGATCACCGCAGGCCTGATGTCGCTCGCGTTTATGGGCTTTACCGGCTTGATAAGGTTGTAAGCATGTCGATGATCATTACTGCCATTGTCGTCCTGCTGGGCCTGGCGCTGATCTTCGGCGCGGTGCTCGGCTTTGCTGCTGTTCGCTTCAAGGTTGACGGCGACCCCATCGTCGACCAGATCAATGATCTGCTGCCGCAGACCCAGTGCGGGCAATGCGGTCATCCGGGCTGCCGCCCTTACGCTGAAGGTATCGCCAACGGCGAGCCGATCAACAAGTGCCCGCCCGGTGGCGAGTCGACCATTCAGGCACTGGCCGACCTCCTCGACGTCGAAGCGTTGCCGCTGGACTCCGAGCACGGCGAAGAAAAGCCGCGCATGGTCGCCTATATCCGCGAGGCCGAATGTATCGGCTGCACCAAGTGCATTCAGGCCTGTCCGGTCGATGCCATCCTCGGCGCCGCCAAACAGATGCACACCGTCATTGTTGATGAGTGCACCGGCTGCGACCTCTGTGTAGAACCCTGTCCGGTTGACTGTATCGACATGCTGCCCCTGCCGACCACACCGCAGAACTGGAAGTGGGACTTCCCCCTGCCAGCGACCGCTTTGATTGCCACTGACGCCAGCCGAGGGGCCGCCTGATGACTGCAGCCAGCCCCATCCGTATCTGGGACATTCCCGGTGGCATTCATCCGGCAGAGAACAAGACCCAATCCCTCGGTTTCGGTATCGAAACCCTGCCCCTGCCGAGTGAGCTGATACTGCCGCTGCAACAGCACATCGGCGCCCGTGCCGAACCTTGCGTCGCCGTTGGCGACAAGGTGCTCAAGGGCCAGTTGATCGCGGAAGCCAGCGGCTTTGTAAGCTGCCCGTTGCACGCGCCGACATCCGGCACTGTTACCGCCATTGGCCCGGCACCCTACCCGCATGCGTCTGGTCTTGAAGAATGGGCCATCCGCATCGAGGCAGATGGCGAAGATCGCTGGTGCGAGCTCGACCCGATTAGCGACTTCCGTGCGTTGGAACCCGCCGCCCTGCTCGACATCATTCGCGCGGCCGGCATCAGCGGCCTTGGCGGCGCCGGCTTCCCGACCTCAGTCAAATTGAAAGCGCGGCCCGAGCAGAAGATCCATACGCTGATCATCAACGGCACCGAATGCGAGCCCTACATCACCGCCGATGACAGCGCCATGCGCTACCGCGCCGAGCAGATCGTGACCGGCATCGAAGTGCTGATGCACATCCTGCGCCCGGAGCAGGTACTGATCGGCATTGAAGACAACAAACCCGAAGCAGCCGCCGCCATGCGCACGGCGGTTGGCGAGCGCGCCATGCAGGTGGTGGTGTTCCCGACCAAATACCCGTCCGGTGGCGAAAAGCAGCTCATCCAGATTCTGACCGGCAAGGAAGTGCCCAGCGGTGGCCTGCCAGCCGACCTCGGTATGGTCTGCCAGAACATCGGTACCTTACTGGCGATCCACGACGCGATCGTGCTCGGCCAACCGCTGATCAAGCGCATCACCACCCTGACCGGCGAGGCGCTCAGCCACCCGACCAATGTCGAGGCGCTGATCGGCACCCCGATTCGTGATCTGTTGAGTTTTGCCGGCCTGCAGCCGGAAAAGCTCTACCGTCTGGTCATGGGCGGACCGATGATGGGCTTTACCTTGCAAAGCATGGATGCGCCCATCGTCAAGACCACCAACTGTCTGCTGGCCGGCAGCAAGGCAGAGCTGCCACCGCCGCCGCCGGCCCAGCCGTGCATCCGTTGCGGCCTGTGCGCCGAGGCCTGCCCGGCCAGCCTGCTGCCACAGCAACTGCACTTCTTTGCCATGGGCAAGGATTACGACCAGCTCAAACGCCAGCACCTGTTCGACTGTATCGAGTGCGGTGCCTGCTCCTACGTCTGCCCCAGCAGCATTCCGCTGGTGCAATACTACCGCGCAGCCAAATCCGAGATTCGCGCCCTGGATCTGCAGCAGCACAAAGCCGATCACTCGCGTCAACGCTTCGAACACCGCCAGGAGCGCCTGCAGCGCGAAGCAGAACAGAAAGAACGCGACCGCATTGCGCGCGCCGAAAAGGCCGCGCGCCTGAAAGCCGCGAAGGAAGCCGAAGCCGCCAAGCAGGCCGAGGCTGGAACGGCCGCACCCGCAGCTGACGCCCCGGCGCCGAAGGCCGGCGGTCTGACGCCGGAGCAGAAGCAGCTGAAGATCGCCGCTGCGACAGCGCAAATGGCGCTGAAGAAAGCCCAGAAGCAGCTCACTGCCAACCCGGATAACGCCGATCTTCAAGCGCAGATCCCGCAACTGGAGCAAGCGGCACGCGACGCCCAGGACGCCTTTGACAAAGCGCAGGGCGAGGTCAGCAGTCAGCCGGCCGCGCCTGCGCCGCAGGCGGCCGGTGACGACGAAGCGAAGAAGCTGAAGATCGAGGCCGCCATGCTGCGCGCAGCACTGAAAAAGGCCGAACGCGCTGCCGGTGACAATCCCAGCGAAGAGCAGCAAGCCGAAATTGCCAAGCTGCGGGAACAGGTCGAAGCGGCAGATGCCCGGGTGCCGGCCGCAGCTGCCGCCAAGAAACCGGTCGACGAAAAGCTCAAGCAAGCCAAGCTCGATCTGGCAATGGCCCGCGCTGCAGCCAAGAAGACCGAACGCGCGCTCGCAGAGTCGCCGGACGATGCTGACCTGCAAGCGCAGCTGGCAAGCCAGCAAGAGGCACTCAGCGCGGCTGAAAAGGCACTGCATGAAGCGGAAAACAGCAGCCCGATTCCGCCGCCAGAACGCCAGCGCGTCGACAAAAAGCCCGTTGATGAGCAGCTGCGCGAGCTTAAAACCAACCTCGCGACCACCAAGGCCGACTTCAAACGCGCCGAGCGCGAGCTCAAGGAAGCCACAGAGGCCGGTGGCGATACCGCAGCCGCCGAGCAGGAACTGGCCACCCGTCGTGCCGCCCTCGACGTCGCCGCCAAGGCCTTCGCCGACTACATGGCCAGCAAGGAGACCAACTGATGGCGCTGGTACGCATGACTTCGCCGCACGCCAAGGGCAACAACCACACCCAGACCATCATGCTCTGGGTGCTGGGCGCGACCCTGCCCGGCATTGCGGTGCTGACCTGGTTCTTCGGCTTCGGCACCCTGATCAACATCGTTTACGCCAGCGTCGTTGCCCTGCTGGTCGAGTCGCTCATTCTCGCGATCCGCAAACGCCCGATCGGGTTCTATCTGCGTGACGGCAGCGCGTTGGTTACCGCCTGGTTGCTGGCCTTGGCGCTGCCGCCGTACGCCCCCTGGTGGCTGACCCTGATTGCGGTCAGCTTTGCCATCGTGTTCGGCAAGCAGCTCTATGGCGGCCTGGGCCAGAACCCGTTCAATCCGGCGATGCTCGGGTATGTTGTCGTGCTGATCTCGTTCCCGGTGGAGATGACCAGCTGGCCAGCCTGGCGCGGCATTGAAGCGGTGATGCCGAACGTCCATGCCACGCTCGGCCTGCTCGACGGTCTGAGCCGCATTTTCGTGCCGGTCAGCGGCGAGATCGACGGTTGGACCCTCGCCACCGCGTTGGATGTGGTCAAGACCAACAATAGCCTGACCATCAACGAACTGCACGCCGCCAATCCGGCCTTCGGCCAGTTTGCCGGTCACGGCTGGGAGTGGGTCAGCTTCGCCTATCTGCTGGGTGGTCTGGTGCTGCTCTACAAGCGCATTTACAGCTGGCACGCCCCGGTTGGCATGCTGGCGGCGCTGGCGGTCATGAGCCTGCTGTTCTGGAATGGCAGCGGCTCCGACTCCAACGGCTCGCCGCTGTTCCACCTGTTCAGCGGTGCGACCATGCTTGGTGCCTTCTTCATCATCACCGATCCTGTTTCCGGTGCCACCAGCAAGCAAGGCCGGCTGTTCTTCGGTGCCGGCGTCGGCATTCTGGTGTACGTGATCCGCGCCTGGGGCGGCTACCCCGACGCGGTCGCCTTCGCCGTGCTGCTGATGAACCTCGCCGCACCGACCATCGATTACTACAGCACGCCGCGCACCTATGGTCACAGCAAGGCCAAGCGCGGCATGGGCAAGACGGACTGAGCCATGGAAAACCCTACCAGCACCCGCAGCTCAATCCTGCGTAACAGCCTGATTCTCGGTCTGTTCGCCATGGCAACTGTGGGCATGATCGCCGTTACCCAGCAAGGCACTGCCGAGCGCATTGACGAAGCCCAGCGCCGAGTTCAGCTCAGTGCGCTGAACGAGATCATCCCCCATGAGCAGCACGACAACGACCTGCTGGCTGACAGCTTCAGCATCGACGACCGCCAGTACCTGAACCTGACCGGTAGCAAAGACGCCTACCGTGCACGCAAAGGCGGCGCGGTCAGTGCGGTAATCCTGCCGGTCGTTGCGCCAGACGGTTACAGCGGCCGCATCGACCTCCTGGTCGGCATCAACGCCGATGGCAGCATCGCTGGCGTGCGCAGCGTCAACCACCGGGAAACACCTGGTCTGGGCGACAAGATCGAAACCGCCAAAAGTGAATGGGTGCTGGATTTCGACGGCAAGAGCCTGAGCATGCCGGTGCCGGAGCAGTGGGCGGTCAAGAAAGACGGCGGCCAGTTTGATCAATTCACCGGCGCTACCATTACCCCGCGGGCCGTAGTCAAGGCGGTCTATCAGGCGCTCAGCTATTTCGACCAACACCGGGCCACCCTGCTGCTGCAGGACGAGGAGTAACCGATGGCGACCAAGACTCTTTCCGAAATTACTGCTGACGGTCTCTGGCACAACAATCCAGGCCTGGTTCAATTACTCGGACTCTGCCCACTACTGGGGGTTAGTAGCTCTGTGGTCAACGCCCTTGGCCTGGGTCTGGCGACCATTCTGGTGCTCACCGGCTCCAACCTTGCCGTATCGCTGATTCGCAGTGCCGTGACCGATGCCGTGCGCCTGCCCGCCTTCGTCATGATCATCGCAGCACTGACGACGTGTATCGAACTGCTGATGCAGGCCTTCACCTACGAGCTGTACCAGATCCTCGGCATCTTTATTCCACTGATCGTCACCAACTGCGTGATTCTCGGCCGTGCCGACGCTTTCGCCTCGAAAAATCCGCTGCTGCCGTCGCTGGTCGACGGTTTCATGATGGGCCTGGGCTTTACCCTGGTGCTGATCGTACTCGGCGGCCTGCGCGAGCTGATCGGTCACGGCACCCTGTTTGCCGGCATGGATCTGCTGCTTGGCCCGCTTGCTGCCGACTGGAAGCTGGTTGTGTTCCCCAACTACAAGGACGTGCTGTTTGTCATCCTGCCGCCCGGTGCATTCGTCTTTATGGGGCTGTTGATCGCCCTGAAGAACCTGATCGACGCCAAGGTCAAGGAACGCGCCGCCGCTCGCGAAGCCAAGCCGGCCGTGGCAGGCAGCAAGCGGGTGCGCGTAACCGGCACCATCAGCTGACACGGGCGACGCGATGAACAAGGAAAAGCGCTACGAAATCTTCCGCCGCCTGCGCGAAGACAACCCGCATCCGACCACCGAGCTGAACTTCAGCACGCCCTTCGAGTTGCTGGTAGCGGTAACACTCTCGGCGCAGGCCACCGACGTAGGCGTCAACAAGGCGACAGACAAGTTGTTCCCGGTTGCCAATACGCCGGAAGCCATTTATGCCCTCGGCGTTGAGGGCCTCAGCGAGTACATCAAGACTATTGGCCTGTTCAACAGTAAGGCCCGCAACGTCATCGCCGCCTGCAAGATTCTGATCGAGGAACACAACAGCCAGGTGCCGGAAACCCGCGAGGCGCTCGAAGCTCTGCCCGGCGTCGGCCGCAAGACCGCCAACGTGGTGCTCAACACCGCCTTTGGCCAGCCGACCATGGCGGTCGATACGCATATTTTCCGGGTCAGTAACCGCACGGGGATTGCGCCTGGCAAAAACGTTCTTGAGGTCGAAAAGAAATTGCTCAAGCACGTACCCAAGGAGTTCCTGGTAGACGCCCATCACTGGCTGATCCTGCACGGACGCTACGTCTGCAAGGCCAGAACGCCGCAATGCGGCAGCTGCCGAATCGAAGATTTGTGCGACTACAAGCACAAGACATCGGACTGAACGCCGCGCGTTATCTCACCTCAACAAACGCAGTGAAAACACACTGCGTTTTTTCGTTAAATTCAATTGAAAAAATCTATTTCCGCAAATTCGGAACTGCGTTTATAAGGTGCGCAAATGACATGTTCAGCGTGGAGTTGAGTCATGAGCCAAGCCAAATCAGATATCGAACTGGACGACGACGAGTTCATCGAAGACGATGACACCCCCGATACCGACAGTGCTCCCATTTCAAAAAGTAGCCTGACCAAGCGCCGCTTGATCGATAACTACCTGGAAGAGCGCCGTTTGCAGAAGGAACTCAACGACTTCGATTTCGACTGATCCCTCCCGAAGCGCAGGCAACGCTTGCGCTTCACTGCTCTCCTTAAATTACCCCTACCTATCAGCGCAATTAGTTAAATCCGTTTAACCTATCAAACTTGTATGGTTACGCTTGCAGCATTCACTAATGACTCTCATTAGCCAGATTGCTTTAAGGTGTCGCCATGACCAAGACCATCACATTCGCGTGCATGCACTTCTCCATCGCCTTTGGCGTGGTCTATCTGCTGACTGGCAGCATCATGATCGGCGGCGCCGTGGCGCTGGTTGAGCCTGCCATCAACACCGTCGCGTTCTACTTTCACGAAAAACTGTGGAATCGCCTGGAGCGGCGCCGGCGCCTCCGCCGCGCCCAGGTCCCGTTTCCATTTACGGCCTGATCAGACCGCCTCTGCTGGGAAATAAAAGGAACTTTGCCGGGAAATTGCGGTTAAATCTCCTGTGTCCTCAAGGTAGAGAATCAGCTTGCGCCGGTTTCCCAGAACGTTATTACTCCTTTCCAGTCTGCTCTCATGCACTGCCTTTTCAGCGCATGCAGCCGCCTATGACTACCCGATTGAAAACCCCTTCATGGCCACGGTAGCCGGCACCCCTGAACGGCTGCAGGCGCCTGTGCCCTCGGAGGTGGACGTTCAGCAGACGGATCTTAAGGTGCGCGTCCTGCCCGAACGCCATCTGCCACCCGCCCTCTCCCAGTACCGGGACCTGCACTATCGCGTGGCCTGGCACGACACGCCGTCACCGCTGGTTTTCCTGATTGCCGGCACCGGCTCCGGCTACGACAGCACCCGGATGGACTATCTAAAACGCCTGTTCTGGCAGGCTGGCATGCATGTAATCGTGCTGTCTTCACCCACGAATCATGATTTCATCGCGGCTGCCTCAAGTAGCGGCCTGCCCGGCATCGCCGCCGAGGACGCCCGTGACTTGCATACCGCCATGAGCATGGCGCTGGAAACGGCACGGGACGAACTGGACCTCGAGATCACCGGGTACCGGCTCGCCGGATTCAGCCTCGGAGCGCTGCATGCCGCGTTTGTCGCGGAGCTGGACAGTCACCTCGGCCAATTCGACTTCCAGCGGGTGCTGCTGCTCAATCCACCGGTTGACCTGTATGCATCAATTCGCCGGTTGGATGCTCTGTCGTACACCCGAATCGCCGGGGTAAGCGATAACGACAGTTTCTACGAGCACATTTTCCAGAAACTCTCGCGCCACTTTGCCACCCGCGGCAACAGCGATATTCAAACCAGCATCTTTGAAGAAATTCAGAGTTCGCCCGAAGCGCTCACCGATCCAGAGCTGGCCATGCTGATTGGCGCTGTTTTCCGCTTTGCTGCCGCCGACATCAACTTCATGAGCGATCTGATTAACGGCGGTGGACGCTATGCCCCCGCCAACGAAACCCTCAAGGTCAGCACCTCGCTGACACCTTATCTACGCCGCGCGCTGTTTTGCGACTTCAGCTGCTACGTGCAAACCCAATTACTGCCAGAGTGGCAAAGCCGCAATGCCGAGGGCGATCTGGAACAAATGGCCGAGCAAACCAGTCTGCGACACCTGCGCGATTTTCTCCACGACAGCACCAATATCGCAGCGGTCAGCAATGCAAGGGAACTGATCCTCACCGAAGGCGATTACCAGTTCTTGGCTGATACCTTCGGCGAACGTGCATTTCTCTACCCCAACGGCGGCCACGGCGGCAACCTCGACTACGGCCCGGTAGCAGAACGCTATCTGCAGTTTCTGCAGGGGGCTGCCAAATGAGACTGTTACTTGGCCTGAGCTTAGTGGCGTCCCTGTCATCCGCCGTTGCGCTAGCAAACGACGCTGGAAGTGACATTCCTGCGTACCAGGATCCATTGCTGGAACTGGACATCGACGCCAACGAAAACCGCTATCAGTTTGAGCGTTCGAGCCTGCGCGCGCTCAAGGTACAGGACCCGATCGAGGGGCTGAATCGCCGCGTCTACCGTTTTAACGCGCAGTTTGACCGCTATGTTTACTTGCCCGTCGTCCGCACGTACGTTTGGGCTACGCCGTCTCCGGTTCGCACGGGCGTATCTAACGTTTTCAATAACTTGCGAGATATTCCCAATCTGGGAAACAGCTTGCTTCAGGGCAAATTCGAACGCAGCGGCCAGACTACGGCCCGCCTGCTGTTCAACAGCATTTTTGGCCTGGCCGGAATTTTTGATGTGGCGAAAAAGATGGGGCTGCCGCAGCAGGATGAGGACTTTGGCCAGACCTTAGGTGTCTGGGGTGTGCCGCCCGGGCCGTACCTCGTCATCCCGTTTCTCGGGCCATCAAGCCTCCGGGACGGTACCGGACGCGCGGTCGACTGGGTGTTCGAGGACTACGTCAACTTCATGCACAACCGTGACTTCATGGACGAGTATCAGGCGACCTGGGGCGTCTGGGCCATCGATCTGCGCTACCAGACGCCGTTCCGCTATGGAGCCCTCGACAGTCCGTTCGAGTACGACCAGGTGCGCTACCTGTACACCAAGCTGCGCGAATTCGAGGTCAGTAACTAGCCGACGCGAAAGATGATGTGATCTTCCCAGTCTTCATCAGCGACGCTGCCCTCGGCCAGCATCTGACCGGACTGGGAGATTCCCGCTTTATGAACGGCATTGCGGTCACCACACACCAAGTGATGCCATGGCGGCAAATCCTCGCCCTCAGCGACCAAACGATAGCCGCAACTGGGCGGCAGCCAGGCAAAATCCTGCGCCTTGCCGGGCGTCAGCTGGATGCAATCCGGCACGAACTGCCGGCGATTGGGGTAATCACTACAACGGCAGGTTTTGAGGTCGAGCAGTTTGCAGGCAATACGCGTGTAGTAGATCGCCTGCGGTTCGTCTTCGTCCTCCAGCTTTTGCAGACAACAGAGGCCACAGCCATCACACAGCGACTCCCATTCCTCCTGATCCAGCTGGTCCAACGTCTTGCGCTTCCAGAACGGTTCAACACGCATTGCCATGACTCAACCCTCCTCACGCAGACAATCGGCCAGCCAGTCCATCAGCTTGGCCAGATCAAACGGCCAATCCAGCTCGCTCCCCGTATCCATGCGTTGCACTACCGGAATACGCAATTGGTAGCGCTCCATCAGCTCGTTGCTGTCGGCAATGTCGACCTGACTTACCTGCACACTGGACGCCAACGGCGCCAATTCGGCAAGGGCAGCATCACAGAGGTGACACCCGAGGGTGCCGTAAAGACTGAGCTGAATCATGGGTACGCATCAAGACAGAGAAAGCGCGCATTCTACCCTGTTTGTCTCAGTCTGCCGACTTGGCAGCCCCTCACGCATCCAACATACTCACAACATCGTCTGGGAGAGTTCTATGGATTGGGAAACACTGCTGTGCCGCGAGCGGCTGGGTAAGACCTTTACCAGCGATGAAGAACTGGGCCGCACGCCCTTTCACAAGGACCACGACCGCGTCATTTTTTCCGGTGCCTTCCGCCGGCTCGGCAAGAAAACCCAGGTTCATCCGGTCTCAAGTAACGACCATATTCACACCCGCCTGACCCACAGCCTCGAGGTCGGCTGCGTTGGTCGCTCCCTCGGCATGCGGGTCGGCGAGATGCTGCGTGGGGAACTGCCTGACTGGTGTCAGCCGGCCGATCTTGGTGTGATCGTCCAGGCTGCCTGCCTGGCTCACGACATCGGTAATCCGCCCTACGGACATTCCGGCGAAGACGCAATCAGGCACTGGTTCAGGCAGGCCGCCGAACGGGGACTGCTTGATCAGCTCAGCGACGCCGAGCGCGAGGACTTCCTGCACTTTGAGGGCAACGCCCAAGGGTTCCGGGTGCTGACCCAGATCGAATATCACCAGGCAGAAGGCGGTATGCGCCTCACCTATGCGACCCTCGGTGCCTATCTCAAGTACCCCTGGACCGCGCGGCATGCCAACAGCTTGGGCTACAAGAAGAACAAATTCGGCTGCTATCAGGCTGAGTATCCACTGCTCAAGCAAATCGCGAACAAACTCGGGCTGCCGATGCAGGAAGATAACCGTTTCAGTCGCCATCCTCTGGTCTATCTGGTCGAAGCAGCCGACGACATCTGCTACGGCCTGATTGACCTTGAAGACGGCCTGGAAATGGATCTGCTGGCCTATGCCGAAGTTGAGCGGGTGCTGCTGGATCTGGTCGGCGACGACCTGCCAGAAACCTACCGTCTGCTCGGCCCGCAGGACTCCCAACGTCGCCGTCTGGCGATCCTGCGTGGCAAAGCTATTGAGCATCTGGTCAATGCTGCGGCTGAGGCGTTCATCGCGCAGCAACCGGCGCTGCTGGCTGGCGAATTGGAGGGTGATCTGGTTGAGCACATGCATGGCGCAGCGCGGCGCTGCGTGCTAGATGCCAAGCAAATGGCCCGCAAGCGCATCTTTCAGGACAAGCGCAAGACGCTGCACGAAATCGGCGCCTACAGCACCCTGGAAACCCTGTTGGATGCGTTCTGCGGCGCGGTCAATGAACTCCACGCGGGTCAGAATCTCAGCTTCAAGCACCAACGCATTCTGGATCTGCTCGGGCATACCATTCCGCAAGCAGACTGGCCGCCCTATCGGAGCTATTTGAGGGTGCTGGACTTCATCGCTGGGATGACCGACCTGTACGCTGCGGAGATGGCCGCACAGATTCGTGGGATTAGTCGGCCCTGATCGCGCGCTGCTCGAGCCGGTCGAGCAGCATATCCACCAGCACCAGTTGGGCAGAAAGGGCTTGGGTGGCGGTCTGAAAATACTCTGCTGACTTCATGACGGAGCCGTCCGGGCGATCCAGCAGCTCGCGAATTCGCTCCAGCAGCGCATCGAGCGCCTCCTCCGCCACTCGAACCGGTTGGCTGACGCTATCGCGTAGCTCCGGGTCCGATACCAGACGTGCCAAGGCCGCGTAACACTGCTCGTTGATCTGAGCGCTGAGCGAGGCCAGGTGGGCGCGCCAGATCGGCAGGTTCTGGCGATTGGCAACAATGCCAGTACCGATCGCCCGTGACTGCCCAACCATCTCAGTGTTGTGCAGCAACTCCAGCCAAAGCCCTTCAGCCTGCGGCGCCAGGCGCCCCAGACATACAAGATCATTTCGGTTGGCCAACGCCTGAACGGTTTCGAGCAGCAGCCGAATCATATCGTTGTGGGCAAGCAACATCTGGTCGGCGGACGCCAGAAACTCGCCTTGCTCAATCCGCTCCCAATAGCCGAGCGCCTCGTGCCAGCTGTCGTACCAGTGCAAGCTGGGCAAATGCTCGCGGCACCCTGCCAAAACCTGGTTGATTTGCTGATGGACGGACCAGCGCCGCCCTTCCAGTGATGCCTCTCCCGACAACACACCATAGTAAAGACCACGGTGGCGTTGCACCTGCTCGATCAGTTGTCGCAACAGACGAATCTGTGTCAGCGACAGGCGCAGTGCAGCGCGATCTCGCTGCTGCTTTTGTTGCCGCGCAATCATCCAGAAAGCCAGCGCAAGAAGTACTATCCCCAGAAACAAACCGGCCATCCAGCTGCCCTCCATGACGGCCCAGAAACCCAGTTCGCTCAAGCGTCTGCCGAAAGCAGCTCGATCCGATAACCATCCGGGTCTTCGACAAACGCCAGCACGCGTGTGCCATGTTTCATCGGGCCCGCCTCGCGCACCACGTTGCCGCCAGCCTGCTTGATCTGCTCGCAGGCCAGATAGACGTCGTGCACTTCAATAGCAATATGCCCATAGCCGGTTCCCAGATCGTAGGACGGCGTGTCCCAGTTCCAGGTCAGCTCGAGCGCAGTGTGCTCGGCTTCGTTACCGTAGCCAACGAAAACATTGGTAAAGCGCCCTTCCGGGTAGTCGTTGCGGCGCAGCAGCGTCATGCCGAGCACCTCGGTGTAAAAGGCAATGGACTTATCGAGATCTCCGACCCGGAGCATGGTGTGCAGAATTCGCATGATCGCTACCCTTGCGTGTCGATGCAGTCAAAGCTAACGGTTTACCACGGCCGCTAGCAACAGCTAAACGAAAACGCCCGGCGAAATTACTTTCGCCGGGCGTTGTTCAAGCGTCACTCAGTGCGGATCAGAGCAGCTTGCGGCCCTTACCGGCAGCAATGCGCATGCGCAGTGCGTTCAGCTTGATGAAGCCAGCTGCATCAGCCTGATCGTAGGCACCGGCGTCGTCTTCAAAGGTCGCAATGTTCGCGTCAAACAGCGAGTCATCAGACTTGCGGCCAACGACCATGATGTTGCCCTTGTACAGCTTCAGGCGCACCACGCCGTTTACGTTCAGCTGGGAGGCATCGATCATCTGTTGCAGCATGACGCGCTCCGGGCTCCACCAGAAACCGTTGTAGATCAGCTCAGCGTACTTCGGCATCAGGCTGTCTTTCAGGTGAGCAACTTCTCGGTCCAGGGTGATGGACTCGATAGCGCGGTGACCTTTCAGCATGATGGTGCCGCCGGGGGTTTCGTAGCAGCCACGGGACTTCATGCCAACAAAGCGGTTTTCGACGATATCCAGACGGCCGATACCATTGGCACCACCAACCTTGTTCAGGTAGGTCAGGACTTCAGCCGGAGTCATTTCCTTGCCATCGATGGCAACGATGTCGCCATTACGGTAGCTCAGCTCGATGTAGGTGGCCTGGTCAGGTGCGTTCTCCGGAGAGACGGTCCAGCGCCACATGTCTTCTTCGTGCTCGGTCCAAGTATCTTCCAGCACGCCACCTTCGTAGGAGATGTGCAGCAGGTTGGCGTCCATCGAGTAGGGAGACTTCTTCTTGCCGTGACGCTCAATCGGAATACCGTGCTTCTCGGCGTAGTCCATGAGTTTTTCGCGGGACAGCAGATCCCACTCACGCCATGGCGCAATCACCTTTACGCCCGGCTTCAGTGCGTAGGCACCCAGCTCGAAACGAACCTGGTCGTTACCCTTGCCGGTCGCACCGTGAGAAATGGCATCACCACCGGTTTCGTTGGCAATTTCGATCAGGCGCTTGGCAATCAGCGGGCGGGCGATGGAGGTACCCAGCAGGTACTCGCCTTCGTAAACAGTGTTGGCGCGGAACATCGGGAACACGAAGTCACGAACGAACTCTTCGCGCAGGTCGTCAATGTAGATTTCCTTAACGCCCATGGCTTGAGCCTTGGCGCGTGCAGGTTCTACTTCCTCACCCTGACCGAGGTCGGCGGTGAAGGTGACCACTTCGCAGTTGTAGGTTTCCTGCAGCCACTTGAGAATGACCGAGGTATCCAGACCGCCGGAATAGGCCAGGACGACTTTGTTGACTTCTGCCATTACGTGCTCCCTTAAGCAAGACTGAAACGCCACCCCGAGGGGAATTGGCGAAAGCCGCTATTCTAGCGCCAGAGCAGCAGGATTCACAGGGGAGCGACCCGCGACTTTCGGGTCTGTTGTCGATTCAGCCGGGCATTTCGACGAACTGCAGCTCAGTCGTGCTGCAGCCGCAGCATGACCCGGCGGTTCGCCGCGCGGCCTTCGGCGGTGCGGTTGCTGGCCACGGGATAGCCATCGCCGTGAAAGCGCATGGTGAACAGATTTTCATCAACGCCCTGCTCCATCAGATAATCTCGCACCGACAATGCCCGTTGCCGCGACAGTTCGCGGTTGTCCAGGCGGTTGCCCTGATTATCGGAGTGGCCGTCGAGAATGATACTGCTGAGGCTTTCATCCGCCTTGATGTATTGTAAGATCGCATCAAGCTGCGCTTTGGCGTCGGCGCTCAGATTGCTGCCGCCAGCACCAAAACTGATGATGCTCTGGGCCGCCTGAGCCGCGCTGATCGGCAACAAGGCACTGATGCACTCCTGAAACTCCAGTCGCGCCTGCTGATAACCGACACTGGACACCACCACCCGCACCTGGTCGCTACCAGCCTGGCTGCTACGCATAATGGTTGGCTGCAGACCAGACGCCAGCCCAGCAAGCATTCGACCTGCCTGCTCATAAGGCGCCATCATCGTGTAGGTGCCGGCCCCGACCTGAATTTGCCCAACTGGCTGCGCCGCGGTACCCGGGCGCCACGGTGGTGGATCATTAATCACTTGGGCTGCGCCGGGGCGCATCGGGTTATCCCACGCCTTCAGCTCAAACTCGGGGGGCTCGCCGGCCCGGCGGACGAAACTCGCCTCGCCGTACCCAGCCACGGACTGACTCAAACGACAGGCAAACTGATCCCCTTCGACCTGCCACTGCACGTCTTCCATGCGGGTCTGAAAGGTCATTGCCTGTGCAGACATCGACAGTCCTACAAGCAAGACCAGAGGTGCTCGTGTCACTCGACTCTCCAGATGAATTCGCCAGCAGATGGGCGAACGCTGACTTCTCTTGCCAGCTTCATCGGCGGACGACTGGAAAACTTTATTCTCTGGCAGCAAAAAAACGCGCTTTGTGGTGAAGCTCACCAGCAACCGCAGCCATGCAACACCGCCGACAAACGCCAACTGCCCGTCGGCAGCGCCTGCGGAGTGTCAAAGCAAGGGCGATTGGGGTAGCATTGCCGCATCAAATCTGCACTGGAATCCCCCGCATGACCGACCGCCTGACGCTCATCCGCCCGGACGACTGGCATATTCACCTGCGCGATGGCGCCGTACTGCAGCACACCGTGCCCGATGCTGCGCGCTCTTTTGGCCGCGCCATCATCATGCCTAACCTGGTACCGCCAGTCCGCGATGCCGCCGAAGCCGCCGGCTATCGCGATCGGATTCTGGCCGCGCGCCCGGCTGGTTCCAGCTTCGAGCCACTGATGGTGCTGTACCTCACCGACAATACCTCCCCGGAGATCATTCGCCAGGCCCACGCCAGCGGTCAGGTCGTCGCCGCCAAGCTGTACCCGGCCGGCGCCACCACCAACTCCCAATCAGGCGTTACTGCGCTGGAGAACATTTACCCCGCGCTGGAAGCCATGGCCGACGTCGGCATGTTGCTGCTGGTACACGGAGAGGTGACCCACGCCGAGGTCGACATCTTTGACCGCGAGAAAGCCTTTATCGATCAGCAACTGGTGAAGCTGGTCGACCGCTTCCCGACCCTGCGCGTGGTATTCGAGCACATTACTACCGCCGATGCCGTTGCCTTCGTTAATCAGGCACCAGCCAATGTCGGCGCGACCATTACCGCCCACCACCTGTTGTTCAACCGCAACCATATGCTGGTTGGTGGTATCCGTCCGCATCTGTTCTGTCTGCCGGTACTCAAGCGCCAGACCCACCAGCAGGCCCTGTGCGACGCTGTGGTATCGGGTTCGAGCAAGTTTTTCCTCGGCACCGACTCGGCACCTCATGCCCGTCACGCCAAGGAAGCCGCCTGCGGCTGCGCCGGCTGCTACACCGCGCATGCCGCCATCGAGTTGTATGCCGAAGCATTCGACGAACTCGGCGCACTGGACAAGCTGGAAGGCTTCGCCAGTTTCCACGGGCCTGACTTCTACGGTCTGCCGCGCAACACCGATAGCATCACGCTGGAACGGGACAGCTGGACGGTTCCGGATCAGTTGCCCTTCGGTGATCAATGCATTGTTCCGTTGCGTGCCGGCGAGCAGATTCGCTGGCGCTTGGTCTGACCCTACCCATCGACAGCAAAGGATATTTCGTGAGCGAGTTCGACTTTGAGGGCGAAGAGCAGGACGTCATGCCTAGCGGCAAGGCCAAATCTCCGCTGGCCTACCGCTTCCGCGGTTTTCTGCCGGTTGTGATTGACGTTGAAACCGGCGGTTTCAACGCCGCCACCGACGCCCTGCTGGAAATTGCAGCTACCACCATCAACATGGACGACGACGGACTGGTCTACCCAGACCACACCACGTTCTTCCGTGTTGAGCCGTTCGAAGGCGCCAACATTGAACAGGCGGCACTGGAATTTACCGGCATCAAGCTGGATCATCCGCTGCGCCAGGCTGTCAGCGAAGAGCACGCACTGACCGAGATCTTCAAGCACATCCGCAAAGCGGTTAAGTCAGCTGGCTGCAAACGTGCGGTGCTGGTCGGCCACAATGCGTTCTTCGATCTGGGCTTCCTTAACGCCGCCGTGGAGCGTACCCAGATCAAACGCAACCCGTTCCATCCATTCTCCTGCTTCGATACCGCGACCCTCGGCGGTCTGGCGTACGGTCAAACCGTACTGGCCAAAGCCTGCAGCGCCGCCGGCATCGACTTTGATGGGCGCGAGGCGCATTCGGCGCGCTACGACACCGAGAAGACTGCCGACCTGTTTTGCACCATCGTCAATCGTTGGCGCGAGATGGGCGGCTGGCCACCAGTCGAATAACCGCGTTACCAACAACCCGGCCCAATGGCCGGGTTGTTGCTTCTGCTCCAGGGTTGCCCGACCGCCATGCTACGGTTATCGTCCTAATGGAATGCAAATCATCCACTACACTGGATAGGTGAACGTGTTCGGCCCTGAAGCGGGATCGGGCCTCCCACACGGGCTAGCTGTTAGAAGACAGTAGCCACTGACAATCAAAAGAAGGAGCTATCTCACATGATGCGCAAATCCCTTGCCATGCTGTTTTCGGCCACAATCGGATACGCCTCACTCAGCGCCACCCCCGCCGTAGCAGAAACCTTCGTGACCATCGGTACTGGCGGTCAGACCGGCGTCTACTACGTGGTCGGTCAGTCAGTCTGTCGTCTGCTCAATCGCAACTCCGCCGAACACGGCATCCGCTGCAACGCACCCTCAAGCGGCGGTTCGGTTGCCAACGTCAACGCGATCCGCGGTGGCGAGATGAACATGGGGGTGGTCCAGTCCGACATCCAATACAAGGCCTATGAAGGCATCCAGAGCTTTGAGGCAGACGGCGCGTTCAGCGACATGCGCGCCATGTTCGCCCTGCACGGCGAGCCGCTGACTATCGTTGCCCGCAACGATGCCAACATCACCGGCGTCACAGACCTGAAGGGCAAGCGGGTAAACATCGGCAACCCGGGCTCCGGTCAGCGTGACACCATGGACGTCGTAATGGGTGCACTGGGCTGGACTACCGATGACTTCGCTCTGGCCTCCGCGCTGGACGCCGCCGAGCAGGCAGCAGCGCTGGGCGACAACAACATCGATGCCATGGTCTACGTTGTCGGCCACCCCAACGGCTCCATTCAGGAAGCCACCACCACCGTCGATGCCAACCTGGTATCTGTCTCCGGCCCGGAGATTGATCAATTGATCAGCGAGCGCCCCTACTACGCCAAGGCAATCATTCCGGGCGGTCTGTACCGCGGCAATGACTCCGACACCGAAACCTTCGGTGTGCGTGCGACGCTGGTAGCCTCGACTGCAACAGACGCAGAAACCGTGTACCAAACCGTTAAGGCAGTGTTCGAGAACTTCGACCGCTTCAAGCGTTTGCACCCGGCCTTCGCGACGCTGAAAGAAGAGGAAATGATCAAGGACGGACTCTCTGCGCCACTGCATGAAGGCGCCATCCGCTACTACAAAGAACGCGGCTGGATGTAACACAATTCGGGCCGCCCTAAGGGGCGGCCCGCCTGTTTTCTACCCACGTATTTCTTTGCTGCCGCCGTTTCGGCAGCACCAGGCGCAGCGTTCACAAGACGCTGAGCTTATCGCGGCGCCCACCGGCGATCCGCTCCGGCAACTGATTGCCGGCTAACAATCAAACAAAACGCAGGGGAGCAGCGCCTAGCCATGAGCAAGCCAAGCGACGCCAACGAACTCAACAGTGAACTCGAGGATCTGGTTGCCACCAGTGACACGGGCGCCCGCAAACCGACCGGTCTCGCCCGCAACCTGCTGATGAGCATTGCTGCCATATGGTCGCTGTTCCAACTCTGGATCGCCTCGCCGCTGCCGTTTCTGGTTGGCTTTGGGGTGTTCAACAGTACCGAGGCGCGTTCGATTCACCTCGCCTTCGCCGTCTTCCTGGGCTTTATGGCCTACCCCGCATTCAAACGCTCCCCGCGTGACCACATCCCGGCGCTGGACTGGATTCTGGCGTTGGTGGCGGCGTTTTGTGCGGCCTACCTGTATCTGTTCTATGCCGAGCTGGCAGAGCGCCCGGGCCGACCGACTACCCAAGATGTGGTGGTTGCGGTTACCGGCCTGATCCTGCTGCTGGAGGCAACCCGTCGTGCCCTTGGTCCGCCGCTGATGATAGTGGCGCTGGTATTCATTATCTACTCAATGGCTGGCCCCTACATGCCGGGCATCCTTGCTCACCGGGGCGTCAGTCTGGAAGCGCTGACCAACCACCAGTGGCTTACAGCTCAGGGCGTGTTCGGCATTGCCCTTGGCGTTTCCACCAGTTTCGTGTTCCTGTTCGTGCTGTTTGGCTCCCTGCTCGATAAAGCCGGCGCGGGCAACTACTTCATCAAAGTGGCCTTCTCGCTGCTGGGCCACTATCGCGGCGGCCCAGCCAAGGCCGCGGTAGTCGCTTCCGGGATGACCGGCCTGATTTCCGGTTCATCGATTGCCAACACCGTCACCACCGGCACCTTCACCATTCCAATGATGAAACGGGTGGGATTCTCTGCCGAGAAGGCCGGCGCGGTTGAAGTGGCATCCTCGGTTAACGGTCAGATCATGCCGCCGGTCATGGGGGCTGCAGCGTTTCTGATGGTTGAATATGTCGGCATTTCCTACGTCGACGTGATCAAGCACGCTTTCCTACCGGCACTGATTTCTTACATCGCCTTGATCTATATCGTCCACCTGGAAGCAGTCAAGGCTGGCATGCAAGGCCTGCAGAGCAGCAACCCGCCACGGCCACTGCTGCGCAAGGTCATCGGTTTTATGACCGGCTTGCTGTTGCTGATGGCCTTATCTTTTGCCGTTTACTACGGCCTCGGCTGGCTCAAACCTGCGCTGGGTGATGCGGCCAGCTGGGTCATTGCCGGTGCTCTGGCGGTGGTCTACATCGGGCTGGTCAAGGTTGGATCGCGCTATCCCGAACTGGAGCTGGATGATCCGAACTCTCCCGTCGTGCACCTGCCGCAAACCCGGCCGACGGTCATGTCTGGGTTGCACTACATCCTGCCGGTAATCGTGCTGATCTGGTGTTTGATGGTCGAGCACCTGTCTCCTGGGCTGTCTGCGTTTTGGGCCACCGTGCTGATGATCGTCATCATCCTTACTCAACGCCCCCTGATGGCGCTGTTCCGTGGCGATGGCAACACCGGCGGCGCGGTACGTCAGGGGCTGGATGAACTCTGGCAAGGGCTGGTTGCCGGCGCGCGCAACATGATCGGCATCGGCATTGCCACCGCAACCGCCGGCATCATCGTTGGCGCGGTATCGCAGACCGGGGTCGGCCTGGTGCTGGCCGATCTGGTCGAGATCCTGTCGATGGGCAACCTGCTGTTGATGCTGTTGCTCACCGCAGTACTCAGCCTGATTCTGGGCATGGGCCTGCCAACCACTGCTAACTACATCGTGGTGTCTGCCCTGCTCGCACCCGTCATCGTAACGCTGGGCCAGGAAAGCGGGCTGCTGGTGCCACTGATTGCTGTACACCTGTTCGTGTTCTACTTCGGCATCATGGCTGACGTCACGCCACCCGTTGGCCTGGCCTCCTTTGCCGCCGCTGCGGTATCCGGTGGGGATCCGATCCGCACCGGTTTTCAGGCGTTCTATTACAGCCTGCGTACTGCCGCACTGCCGTTCCTGTTCATCTTCAATACCGATCTGCTGCTGATCGACGTGGATTGGCTGCATGGCACCATCATCTTCGTGGTAGCAACCATCGCCATGCTGATCTTTGCAGCCGCCACTCAAGGCTGGCTGCTGGTGAAGAGCCGCTGGTATGAGAGCATTCTGCTGCTGCTTGTGGCGTTTACCCTGTTCCGCCCCGGCTTCTGGATGGACATGGTGCACGACCCCTATCGCTCGATCCCGCCAGCACAGCTGGAGCAATCGCTTGAGCGGCTCGACAAAGGCAGCAACCTGCGTATTCAGGTTGCGGGGGAAGACGATATTGGTCAGCCGCGAACCTTCTTTGTACTGGTGCCGGTACCAGAGGGCGCAGATGGCGCGGAGCGCCTCGACAAGCTAGGCCTGCTGCTCATGCAGGATGGCGATCGTACCGTGGTCGATATGGTTACCTACGGTAGTCCCGCCGCCGAGCTGGGCTTCGAGTTTGATCAGGAAATTGTCGAGATCCTCGCCCCGGTTGATCGCTGGGCCAAGGAATGGATGTGGATCCCGGCCATTCTGGGATTCCTGCTGGTGCTCGGCCTGCAATCGCGCCGGCGCCCTGCCGCCGCACGCGCATGAGGGAGTGATCATGTACAACAAGATTTTGCTGCCAATCGATCTCAACCATAAGCAATCCTGGGAGAAGGCGCTGCCGACAGCCTTGAACCTGTGTCAGACCTACCAGGCATCGTTGCATATCGTTACCGTGATGCCTGATTTCGGCATGCCGCTGGTCGGCGGTTTCTTCCCCCGGGAATACGCAGACCAGGCCAAAAAAACCATTAGCGACGGTTTGAAGGCATTCGTCACCGAGCACATCCCCAAGGGCGTCAAGGTCCAGCGTATTGTCGCTGACGGCAAAGCCTACGAAGCGATCCTTCGGGTTGCTCGCAAACTGGATGTCGACCTGATCGTCATGGCCTCGCACAAGCGCAAGCGGCTAGAGGACTACCTGTTGGGCACCAATGCCCTGCGCGTCGTTCAGCAATCCAAACGGTCGGTAATGATCATCCGTTAACGCCTGCTGGCACGTATTCTGCTTGAGTGAAGTGGCGCGGTTGAGACAGACCGCCAGCTTCGACAAAGGCGTCGTTCCCACCTCGAACCGGTTTCGGGCGAAGGGGATGACGCTTTTTTTGTACTCAAAAAACAGCTAAACCTGTTGTAACAAGCGCTGTACAGCGCCCAGAGGACCACAGAATGAACACCAGTTTCTGGAAAGCCGGCCACACGCCCACCCTGTTTTCCGCCTTTCTGTACTTCGATCTCAGCTTCATGGTCTGGTACCTGCTCGGCCCCCTTGCGGTGCAAATTGCCACCGACCTGCAACTAAGCGCACAGGAACGGGGCATTATGGTTGCAACGCCCATTCTGGCCGGAGCCCTGCTGCGTCTGGTGCTCGGATTTCTGGCAGACCGGCTGTCCCCCAAAACTGCTGGCATCATCGGCCAGCTGGTGGTCATCACCTCGCTGGCGCTGGCCTGGCTGCTTGGCGTGAACAGCTACGAGCACACGCTGCTGCTTGGCCTGGGGCTCGGCTTTGCTGGCGCATCCTTCGCAGTCGCACTGCCGCTGGCCTCGCAGTGGTATCCGCCGGAGCACCAGGGCAAGGCCATGGGTATTGCCGGCGCCGGCAACTCCGGCACCGTGCTTGCCGCGGTGTTCGCTCCCGGGTTGGCCTATCTATTCGGCTGGCAGAACGTCTTCGGCCTCGCCCTGATTCCGCTGACCATCACACTGGTGCTGTTTGTGCTGCTGGCTCGCAACGCACCCAGCCGCCCGGCGCCCAAGTCGCTCAGTGACTACGCACACGCATTACGTGACGTCGACAGCTGGTGGTTCATGTTCTTCTACAGCGTGACCTTTGGCGGCTTTATTGGCCTGGCCAGCGCCCTGCCCGGTTATTTCAGCGACCAATACGGACTCAGCCCGGTCACTGCTGGCTACTACACCGCCGCGTGCGTCATGGCTGGCAGCCTGATGCGACCGCTCGGCGGCGCGCTGGCTGACCGCATCGGCGGCATCCGCTCGCTGCTGGTGATGTACGCGATTGCATCCGTCTGCATCGCCATCGTCGGTTTCAACCTGTCCAGCTCCTGGGCTGCGCTGGCACTGTTTGTCATCGCCATGCTTGGCCTTGGAACCGGTAACGGCGCGGTCTTCCAGTTGGTGCCGCAACGTTTCTTCCGGGAAATCGGGGTGATGACCGGGCTGATCGGCATGGCAGGTGGCGTCGGCGGCTTCATCCTCGCCGCCGGGCTGGGCGCTATCAAGCAGCACACCGGCGACTACCAACTGGGCCTTTGGATGTTCGCCTCTCTTGGTCTGCTGGCCTGGATTGGCCTGTTCAACGTCAAGCGTCGCTGGCGCACTACGTGGGGCGCATCCCACATGACCACTGCGCGTATCTGATCGATGGCATTGCAGCTGAGCATCAGCCAGGCCTCTGATCAGGGGCCTCGCAGTCAGAACCAGGACGCCGTGCGCGTGGTAACACCTGCGCCCTCACTCGCCACCAGCAAAGGGCACCTGCTCGCGCTGGCCGACGGTGTCAGTCAATGCGCTGACGGCGCACTGGCCGCCAACGCCACCCTGCAGGCGCTCGCGCTCGATTACTACTCGACCCCGGAAACCTGGAGCGTCAGTCAGGCGCTCGATCGTCTGCTGACCGCGCATAACCGCTGGCTGCGGGCCAACGGCGGAGGGCAACCGCTGCTGACCACGCTGACCGCTTTGGTCCTGCGCGGACGTCGCTATACGCTGGCGCACATCGGTGATAGCCGTGCCTATCTGCTACGAGACCGCCAGTTGCAGCAACTGACCAGTGATCATGTGTGGGAGCAGCCCGGCATGGATCACGTGCTCAAGCGCGCCATGGGGCTCGACGAGCATCTGCTGATCGATTACAGCGAAGGTGAGCTGCAGCCGAACGATCAGATCGTACTGCTCAGCGACGGTGTATGGGCAGCGCTCAAGGACGGCGATGTACTCGAATGCCTCAACAACCAGCCGCTGGAGAACAGCTGTGACGCACTGGTTCAGTTAGCGCTGCAGCGAGGCAGTCAGGATAACGCCAGCGCGTTGCTGGTGCGGATCGACGAGCTGCCGGAGGAGTCACTCGGCGATGCGCTTGCACCAGCAGATGAGCGCGCCCTGCCGCCGCGCCTGAAACCGGGTCAGCTATTCGAGGGCTGGGAGGTTGCCAGCGTTGTCAGCGAGTCTCGCCAGTCGCTGGTGTACCGGGTGCGCGACCCGCTCAAGCACACTTGGCTGCTGAAAACCTTGCCTTCCACCCTCGCGCAAGACGCAACAGCGCGGCAGTCGCTGGTTCTGGAAGAATGGTTCATGCGGCGCGTGGCCAGCAGCGTAGCCCCTGAGCTGCACCCCATGCCGCGTCGTAACCACCTGTACTACGTGATGCGTGAGTACCCAGGCCAGACGCTGGAGCAACTGCGCAGACAACAGGGCCTGCTCAGTTTGGCCGCATGGCAGGAGATTGCCGTCGAGCTGATTCGCGCGGTTGGGAAACTGCATCAGCGCAACCTGCTGCACTGCGATATCAAACCGGACAACATTCACTTGGGCGACGACCAGCGCCTGCGACTGCTCGACTTCGGTTTGGTCTATTGCCCGGGTCTGTCAGCCGAAGGGCCGGGCAACAGCTCCGGCACCCCGAGCTATCTCGCCCCTGAGGCACTCAACGGAGCACCGCCTAGCGTTGCACAGGATATCTACGCGACCGGCGTAACCCTGTATTT
This sequence comes from Halopseudomonas sp., assembly GCF_038130085.1. Taxonomy (NCBI): domain Bacteria; kingdom Pseudomonadati; phylum Pseudomonadota; class Gammaproteobacteria; order Pseudomonadales; family Pseudomonadaceae; genus Halopseudomonas; species Halopseudomonas sp. The sequence goes on from NZ_JAYPMU010000022.1 coordinate 31,927, forward strand.
CCTGCTAACCGGTCATTACCCCTACGGCGAAGTCGAAGCCTTTCAGCGCCCGCGCTTTGGCTCACCGATTCCGCCCAGTCGCTACCGGCCAGACCTGCCGCCATGGATCGACCATCTGCTATTGCAAGCGGTAGCCGTCGCGCCGGAACAACGTTTCGAAACCGCTGAGCAATGGCTGCACGAACTCGCCAGCGCCGAGCAACGGCCTCTGCACTCCCCGCAGAAGCCCCTGCTTGAACGCAACCCCTTGGCAACGCTGCGATGGCTGGCGGTGTTATCCGTCGCTCTCAACCTGTATCTGTTGCTGCTAGTACTGGGCGGCTAGCTGCTCTACCGCAGTGCATAACGCTGCATACTGGTGCATTAATACCTCATTAAATATTCAATAAATATCCATAACACACTGAATAAAATGAAATTAAAGCATTGGCACGCTAACTGCTTCGATACGTACAGAGAGTAAACACATAGCAGACTACCCCGACAGGTACTCTGTCTCCTGCAAGAACAGGAACGGACAAAGGCGTCCCCACCGTGCAAGCGGTAGGGACGCCTTTTTTGTTTTTGCAGCGCATTACGGAGCGCAGGCGCAATGCACAAATTGAAACTGGTACTGATCGGCAACGGCATGGCCGGCATCCGCACGCTGGAAGAGCTGCTCAAACTGGCACCCGACCTCTACGAGATCACCGTATTCGGCGCTGAGCCGCACCCCAACTACAACCGCATCATGTTGTCGCCGGTGCTGGCTGGTGAGCAGACCTTCGAAGACATCGTCCTTAACGATCTGGACTGGTACCGCACCCACGGCATCACCCTGCACGTCGGCAACCCGGTCGTGCGTATCGATCGCGCCGCGCGCCAGGTGATCGCCGCCGATGGCACCCGTGCCGAATACGACCGCCTGCTGCTGGCCACCGGTTCCCGGCCCTTCATGCTGCCGGTGCCCGGCAACGATCTTGACGGGGTTATCGGCTACCGGGACATCGCGCACACCCAGACCATGATGGATGCTGCCCAGACTCACCGTCACGCCGTGGTTATCGGCGGCGGCCTGCTCGGTCTGGAAGCCGCCAACGGCCTTGCCTTGCGCGGCATGCAGGTCACCGTGCTGCACGTCGGCCAGTGGCTGCTCGACCGCCAGCTCGACGGCACCGCTGGCGCCTTGCTGCAACAGGCACTTGAGGCGCGTGGCATTCGCTTCGAACTGCAGGCGCATACTGAACAGCTATTGGGCGACAGTAGCGGGCGGGTTCGCGCCGTACGTTGCGAAGATGGCCGTGAGCTAGCCGCCGATCTGGTGGTGATGGCCGCCGGCATTCGCCCGAACATCAGCCTGGCGACCGAGGCTGGGCTGGCCTGCGAGCGCGGCATCCTCGTCGATGACACCCTGCAGACCTTCGACCCGCGCGTTTATGCCATCGGTGAATGCGCCAGTCACCGCGGCATCGCCTACGGCCTGGTCGCCCCGCTGTATGAGCAAGCCCGAGTCTGTGCCAACCACCTGGCGATGCTCGGCTATGGCCGCTACCTCGGCTCGGTCACCTCAACCAAACTCAAGGTCACGGGTATCGACCTGTTCTCCGCCGGCGATTTTATGGGCGACGAGCAGTGCGACATCATCACGATGAGCAACCCGGCTGCCGGCAGCTTTCGCAAGCTGGTGATCCGCGACAACCGACTGATCGGCGCCTGCTTTTACGGTGATACCGGCGACAGCGCCTGGTATTTCACGCTGGTGCGCGATGGCAGCGACATCAGCGCCTTCCGCCGGCAGCTGATGTTCGGCGAGGCCTTCGCCAACCAGACTCAGCTGCACCAATTAGCAGCCAATGACGACAACGCCGAGCCGCTACCACTCACAGCAGGAGCCGCACAATGAAACAGACGGCCTCTACCTGCTGCTACTGTGGCGTCGGTTGCGGAGTGCTGATCGAGCACGACGATAAGACAATTCACAACGTCAGTGGCGATCCAGCGCACCCGGCCAATCTTGGACGCCTGTGCAGTAAGGGTTCAACCCTCCACCTGACCGGCGATCTCGCCGCCCGCGCCCACTATCCGGAGCTGCGCCTTAGCAAGTCGCTGGCGCGCACCCGCGTCGACTGGGATAGCGCGCTGACCCACGCCGCCGAGGTGTTTGCCAGCACCATCGCCGAATACGGCCCCGACAGCGTTGCCTTCTACATCTCCGGCCAGCTGCTGACCGAGGATTACTACAGCTTCAACAAGCTGGCCCGCACGCTGATCGGCACCAACAACATCGACAGCAACTCGCGCCTGTGCATGTCCAGTGCGGTAGTCGGCTACAAGCGCAGCCTGGGCGCCGACGCGCCGCCCTGCTCCTACACCGACATTGAGCAAAGCCAATGCCTGATGATCGCCGGCAGCAATATGGCTTGGGCGCATCCGGTGTTGTTCCGCCGTCTCGAAGCGGCCAGGGCCGAACAACCAGACAAACGCATCATCGTCATCGACCCGCGCCGCACCGACACCTGCGAGATCGCCGACCTGCATCTGGCGCTGCGCCCCGGCACCGACGTGGCGCTGTTCCACGGCCTACTGCATCTGCTGATTGAACAGCAGCAAATCGATCACGCCTTCATTGCCGCGCACACCGACGGCTTTGAAGCACTGCAGAGCCTGGTTGAGCGCTACACCCCAACGCTAGTCGCAGCCGAGTGCGGCATCAGCGAGGCGGATCTTCGTCTGGCCGCCAGCTGGATTGGCGAGGCCGAGAGTTTTCTGTCGCTCTGATGCATGGGCCTGAACCAGTCCAGCGCCGGCAGCGCCAAGAACAACGCCCTGATCAACCTGCATCTGGCAACCGGTCAGATCGGTAAGATCGGCAGCGGGCCTTTCTCACTGACCGGGCAACCAAACGCCATGGGCGGCCGGGAAACCGGCAGCCTGTCCAACCTGCTGCCGGGGCACCGCGACGCTGCCAACCCGGATCATCGCCGCGAAGTGGCCGCCTACTGGGGCGTAGACAGCCTGCCAGAGCAACCGGGGCTCAGCGCCATTGATCTGTTCGAGGCCGTACGCGCCGGCCGCATCAAGGCGCTCTGGATCGCCTGTACCAACCCGGCCCAGTCCATGCCCAATCAGCAGCTGATCCATGAGGCGCTAGCCGCCTGCCCCTTTGTCATCGTGCAGGAAGCCTTCACCACGACTGAAACCTGCAGCTACGCCGATCTGCTGCTGCCGGCCGCCAGCTGGGGCGAGAAAGAAGGCACGGTAACCAACTCCGAGCGTCGCATTAGCCATGTGCGCCCGGCGATAGCTGCGCCCGGCGAGGCGCGTGCGGACTGGTCGATCGTCTGCGACTTTGCCCGCCGCCTGGAGCGCCGCCTCAAACCAGGCCGCCCAAGCCAGTTTGCCTTCCACTCCCCGGCCGAACTGTTTGATGAATATAAGGGGCTGACCCGCGGCCGCGATCTGGATTACAGCGGCCTCAGTCACGCCTTGATCGACCGCCTCGGCCCGCAACAGTGGCCGTTCAACGCCTCCACCGAGCAAGGCACCGACCGGCTCTACACCGACGGCCAGTTCGCTACCGCCAACGGCCGCGCCCAGTTCATTGCCGAGCACCTTGCCGACCTGCAGGAGGCAACCGACAGCGACTACCCGCTGCTGCTCAACACCGGGCGCCTGCGTGACCAATGGCACGGCATGAGCCGCACCGGTACGGCGGCGCAACTGTTCGGTCACGTCGAACTCGCCCAACTGGCCATGCACCCCGACGATCTCGCCGCCCGAGGCCTGCAGGACGGTCAGCTGATCCGCGTCAGCAGCCGCCGGGGCGAACTGGTGCTGCCAGTGCTGGCCGAACCCGCGCAGCGCCCGGGGCAGGTATTTCTGCCGATGCATTGGGGTGATCGCTTTCTCAAAGGGCTGGGCTGCAACGTGCTGACCCAAAGCGGCTATGACCCGCTATCCAAGCAACCGGAGCTGAAACAAAGCAGCGTGCAGGTCAGGGCAGCGCATCTACCGTGGGAGTCTTTCTTGCTGATCGAAGGCGACGTCCAACAGCACTTTGCGGCGCTGCGCCGACTCGGCGAACGCTTCGACTATCTCGGCATGGGCCTGATCGGCCGCGAGCGCCCAGCGCTGGTCATGCGCGCGGCCGCGGCGAAGGCGCCCAGTTCTGAACTGCTGGCAGAGCTCGACAACCTGTGCGGCCTGAATAGCGCCACCACCATGCGCTACGACGACCCGGCCAGCGGCGTATCCAAACGCATCCTGCTCAGCGATGGCCGCATCATCGCCATGCGCTTGAGCGGCGATACCCTCGCCCGCGATTGGCTGCGCAGCCTGTGGCAAAGCGCCGATACCGACGCCAGCCTGCAACGCTGGTTCCTCGCACCGGTCAGCGCGCCACCCGGCGCCGAAGTTGGTCGCCCGGACAAAACCATCTGCAACTGCATGAACGTCAGTGAAAGCAGCATCTGCGCTGGCATCGAAAGCGGCCTGCAGCTGGACGAATTAAAACAGCAACTCGGTTGCGGTACCCAGTGCGGGTCCTGCGTGCCGGAAATCAAACGCATGATCAGCAATGCGGCCGTACCGGCCTGAGACAGGAGAATCCCATGCTCAATGAACCTCGTGTATGGCTGGTGGGTGCTGGCCCCGGAGACCCGGAGCTGCTGACCCTGAAAGCGGCGCGCTTGCTGGCCCAGGCCGAAGTAGTCATGGTCGACGATCTGGTCAACCAGGAGATCCTGCAGCACTGCCCGCAGGCGCGCATCATCAGCGTCGGCAAACGCGGCGGCTGCCGCTCTACTCCGCAGGCATTCATCAATCGCCTGATGCTGCGCTACGGTCGCCAGGGCAAGCGTCTGGTTCGGCTCAAGGGCGGCGACCCCTGCATCTTTGGTCGTGCTGGTGAAGAAGCGCAATGGCTGCGCGAGCGCGGTGTTGAAGCCGGTATCGTCAACGGCATTACCGCCGGTCTGGCCGGCGCCACCCAATGCGATATTCCGCTGACCCTGCGCGGCGTCAGCCGTGGCGTGACACTGGTTACCGCTCATACGCAGGACGACAGCGAACTGAACTGGCAGGGCCTGGCTCAGGGCGGCACCACACTGGTGGTGTATATGGGCGTCGCGCGGCTGCAGCAGATTCAGCAAGGGCTGTTGAATGGCGGCATGGCTGCCAGTACCCCGGTTGCCATGATCGAGAACGCCAGCTCGCCCGCCCAGCGTCAGCTAGCCTGTCGGCTGGACACCCTGTGCAGCGCGGCTGCCGCGTTTGAGCTGAAAAGCCCGGCGGTGCTGGTAATTGGCGAGGTCGTCAACGCCGCGGCGCTGGCCCGGTCAGCAGAGAGCCCGAACCAGCTCGCAGGGTAAGTCTCAGGCCTTCGCCGGCTTGAGCGCGTCGAGCATGCGGCCCATGGCCGCGTGAATCGCATTGACCGCCTTGAGCGGACGCACCATGACCTTGAAATCGACGATCTTGCCGTCGTCGTTCCACTGGATCATGTCGATACCGTTGATGGTGATACCGTCGATGATGGTCTCAAACTCCAGCACCGCGTTGTTGCCATCAACCACTTCACGCAGATACTTGAAATGCCCTGGCTCGTTCAGCGTCTTGAACGCCGCCGAGAGATACAGAGTGGTGATTGGCTTGCCGACCTGCGGGGTGTGCACCACCGGCGAGTGAAACACCACCTCATCAGCCAGCAAATCCGCCAGCCCGCTCGGGTCCTGCGCCTCGACAACCTTGTGCCACCGCTCGATTACACTGCTCATTGCTGCTCCTTTTTCTTATCCGCGTGAGGCCCATTGTTCGCCGCTTTAATACGCAGCGGCAAGTGAGATTCAGCCGGTGAATCAGGCGTCCGCAGCCTCAATTCGCTCCCGCTGCTGATCAGCCCACAACCGCGCATACGCGCCCTGCTGCGCCAACAGCTGCGCATGCGTGCCCTGCTCTACTACCTTGCCCTGATCAATCACTGCAATGTTGTCTGCGTGGATGATGGTCGAGAGACGGTGGGCGATGGCGAGCGTGGTACGGCGCTCGGCGACCAGATTGAGGGCGTCGAGAATGCGGCGTTCGGCGTGGGTGTCGAGCGATGCGGTGGCTTCATCAAGAATCAGGATCGGCGGATTCTTCAGCAGCACGCGGGCGATGGCGATGCGCTGTTTCTCGCCACCAGAGAGCTTCAACCCGCGCTCGCCAACCGGGGTATCCAGCTTCTGCGGCAGGCTGCGAACGAAGGTATCCAGCTGCGCCAGTTCCAGCACCCGCCAGATATCTTCGTCACTCGCACCCGGTGCGCCATAGGCGACGTTGTAGCCGATGCTGGCGTTGAACAGCACCGTATCCTGCGGGACCACGCCAATAGCGCGGCGCAAGCTGTCTTGGGTAACGCTGCGGATATCCTGGCCGTCGATGCTGATGCTGCCGCTGTCCACATCGTGAAAACGGAACAGCAGGCGCGCCAGAGTAGACTTGCCCGCGCCGCTGGCACCGACAATCGCCAGTGTTTGCCCGGCCGGAATATCGAGACTGATGCCCTGCAGCACCTCTCGGCGTTGTTCGTAGCGGTAATGCACGTCATGAAACCGCACTGCGGCGCCCTGCAGATTCAGTTCTGTAGCGTTGTCGGCGTCCACCACCTTCAGCGGTGTGCGCAGCAGGCTGAACAGCCGCTCAATATTGGTCAGCGCTTCGCGGATCTCGCGGTAGACAAACCCCAGGAAGTTGAGCGGGATAAACAGCTGGATCATATAAGCGTTGATCATGACCAACTCACCCACCGTCATGCTGCCGGCACTTACCTCACGCGCGGCCAGCACCATCATCAGCGTGACCGCACCGGCGATGATCAGTGCCTGGCCTGAGTTGAGCGCCACCAGCGACAGCCGGTTCTTCATTCGCGCCGCTTCCCAGTCCTGCAGGTTGCGGTCGTACTCGCTGGCCTCGAATGCCTCGTTGCCGAAGTATTTGACCGTTTCGAAGTTCAGCAGACTGTCGATTGCGCGGGTGTTGGAGCGGTTGTCCATCTGGTTGCTCTCACGCACGAAGCGGTTGCGCCATTCGGTGCACCAGATAGAAAAGCTGCCGTACAGCAGGACCGCAACCAGCACTGCCAGCGCATACACCGCGCTGAAGTTAGCGAGCAGAATCACGCTGATTAGCCCGATCTCGATCAACGTCGGCAGAATGTTGAACACCATGAAGCGCAGCAGGAAGCTGATGCCGGAGGTGCCACGCTCGATGTCCCGGGCCAAGCCGCCGGTGCGGCGTGACAGATGAAAGCCGAGATCCAGTCGGTGCAGGTGTTCAAATACCTGTAGCGAGATGCGCCGCATGGCCCGCTCTGCCACACGCGCAAATACAGCATCGCGCAACTCACCAAAGAACACGGACGAAAACCGCAGCACGCCGTAGAACAGCAGCAAGGCTGCTGGCACGAGTACCAGCGCATCAGCTCCGCTCTCGAAGTGATCAACAATCAGTTTAAGTAACCACGGCACCGCGACGCCGGCGAGCTTGGCAACCAGCATGCACAGCACCGCCAGCAGCACGCGGCCGCGAAACTCGCTCAGGTAAGGAAGCAGATCAAAGATGATGCGCCAGTTGACCGGGCCACCGGCGTACTGGCTGTCTGAGCGTGGGCGCACGGCAACTCTCGCAACAAAGGGAATGGCAGAAACACAGTGGGCCTGAACGCGCGAACGTTCAGGCCCACAAAGTGTAACGCAACTGTGGCGACTGAGCGGCGCTCAGTCTTCGTGCGGAATCGGGTCCGGGTTACGGTCCCAGCCCACCAGCAGCAGCGTTGTGGCAATACCTACCAGCAAACCGATCCAGGGCTCAAAGAACGCCAGCGCCGCACCGATCAGCACCACAGCGCCGCGCGAGGTGTTGTTTTTCGGAATAGCCATGGCGATATACGCACAGGCGAAACCGGTCAACACCAGGGTCAGCGACAGCGCAATACCCAGCAGCGGCTTGAGGCCCGTCAGCAGCGGCAGCAGGAAGAACAGAATCGGCAGGCCCATCAAGTAGTAGGACGCCAGACCGCTGTGCAGGCTGCCCATGGCCTCCTTGCCCTGCTTCCAACGCTGCATGATGATCACGTGCACGCCGGTCCACAGTGCTCCTTGGGTCGGGAAGAATGGCGCGCTGATACCCATCAAGGCGTTACGGATAGCCAGTGAGATGTGCGAGCGGGTCGGGTTGATGTCGATGTGCTCATCCTGACGGTTCTGCAGCCCCTCACGAATGACCTCGTTACCGGTCACCAGATCGCCGAACAGAATGACGTAGGTGATCAGTGCCAGCGGCATGCCCTGAATGAACATCTCCATGCTTGGCCAGCCAATCGCGAACGGCGAGACCTTGGCCCAGGCATCGCCCAGCGGCGGAATCAGAATGCCCCACTGAATATCGTAGGTCACCTCACCCACCATCGGGCCGATGATGCCAGCCAGTACAAAGCCGGGCAGCAAGCCCAGGGCGCCGAGCAGCGCGAAGAAGCGATACTTCTCCTTGAGTTTGGCCATCGGCAGACTGAAGGCGAACACCAGGCACACCGCGCAGGCGATGGTGGTGGCGACTGGTTGCTGCAGCAGGAAGCGCTCGGCGTCATCCACCAGCACCCGCTTCAGCGCTGCGATAGCGGCGCCGAGGATAATGCCGGCCTTCAGGGTATCCGGCAGCCAGAGCATGAAACGTTTACCAAGCCCGGTAATACCCAGCAAGAACAGCAATAGCGCGAAATCCAGCGACAACGCAGTCATGGCCTGGAAGCGTTCATCCGGGGTTTCGTAGCCACCAAGCACAAAGGCGAGCACCAGCGGCAGTGCGGGCGTAATCCAGCCCGGCGCGTAGGGTTCGCCAAAAACGATGATGGACGAGGTAATCAGAATCGAGTGAATCAGGGAGACGGCGACAGCCTCTTCGAAGCTCAGACCGAAGAAGCCAGTCATCAGCGGGACCAGCGACAGGCCGGTTGCGGCCGCGATCAGCAGGCCCTGAAAGAACTCCGGCCAGCAGAGCTTGGAGTGATAGAACGGCAAGCGGAAGGTAAACGGACCCCAGCGCCAACCAGGTTGTTCAGGTTGCGACATACCCATCTCCAGTATTGTTGATTGTTCTTTTTATTGGGCTCACCGTCCGGGTGGCCTGTCTGCATTATGCCAGCCAGAGCGGCTGCGGGGAGACTAAGGAGTCACCATCACCGTTGTCGATGGCACGAAAGTGCCGCAGCTTATCCGGTAACCCTTCGTTGCAGCGGCGCAAGCGCCTGCCGCTGCGGACACCTGTCAGTCCATAACCTCAGCAAAGAACTGGCGCATCGCCGCGAACGAACGCTTGGCTACAACCGGGTGGTACTCGGCTTTGCCGGGCATTGCTGCGTAAGGATCGCTAAACGAGTGGACAGCACCACCATAGCTGATCAGTTGCCAATCAACACCGGCAGCACGCATTTCCGCGCTGAAATCCGCAACCTGCTCGTCTGGCACGAACGGATCATCTGCGCCATGCAATACGAGAACAGGCATACGAATGGCCTTGGCGTCTTCCGGATTCGGGGTATCCAGGTTGCCGTGGAAGGACACTACGCCCCGGATCTGCGTGCCGGAGCGGGCCAGTTCCAGAACAGTACCACCACCAAAGCAGAAGCCAATCGCAGCGATGTTATTTTCATCCAGCGCGACACTACCCTGCTGGGCGCGCAGCACGTCGAGTGCCGCATTGACCCGCTGACGCATCATCGGCCGATCACTGCGCACGGTGGTTGCTGCCGCGCCGGCCTCATCGGCGTTACTCGGGCGAATATCGCGGCCGTACATGTCGGCCACAAACACCACATACTCCGACCCTGCCACCTTGGCAGCTTTCTCCGCTGCGGCCTCGGTAACCCCCATCCAGTTCGGCACCATCAACACACCCGGACGCGGCGTGGTTACCGCCTCATCAAAGACCAGCAGGCCCTCATAGGGCTGCCCGTCGATCTCATAGGGCACCGTTTGCACAGTGATGTCCGCCTGCGCCATACCGGCCAGTCCGGTCAGCACCAGCGTTGTCAGTGTTTTCTTCATGCCTGTCTCCCTGTCGGTTGCTTGAATGCCCTAGCATAGCCGCCTGAACCTGCGTGCAACCATGCTTGCCCGGCGGTTTGGCAACAAAACAATTCGGCAATAAAAAACCCCTGCTCTTGCGAGCAGGGGTTCTGGTACAGCAGTGCTGATTAACCGAGCGACTTGACCGCTTCGATCATCTGCACCATGACCTTCTGGGCATCGCCGTACACCATCGAGGTGTTGTCGAGGAAGAACAGTTCGTTCTCGACGCCGGAGTAACCCTTGCCCTGACCACGCTTGACCACGTAAGCCTGGCGCGCCTGGTCCACGTTGAGGATCGGCATGCCGTAGATCGGGCTGGACTTGCGAGTACGGGCCGCCGGGTTGACGACGTCGTTGGCGCCCAGAACGATGGCAACATCGGCCTGCGCGAACTCTTCGTTGATATCTTCCAGGTCGTGGATGATGTCGTACGGTACACCCGCTTCAGCCAACAGTACGTTCATGTGGCCCGGCATACGGCCGGCAACCGGGTGGATCGCAAAGCTGACTTCAACGCCCTGCTTCTGCAGCAGTTTGACGAATTCGTACAGCTTGTGCTGCGCCTGAGCAACCGCCAGACCGTAACCCGGAACGATGATCACCTTGCTCGCGTAGAACATGGAGATCGCCGCATCGGACGCATCTGCGGCCTTCATGGTGCCCTGGATTTCGCCGTCGGAGCCGTCGTCTTCACCACCAAAGTCGCTGAAGATGATGTTGCTGACCTGGCGGTTCATCGCCTTGGCCATCATCAGCGTCAGCAGCGTACCGGCAGAGCCTACAACGGTACCGGCAATGATCATCGCCGGGTTCTGCAGTACAAAACCTTCAAAGGCAACAGCCAAACCAGTGAAGGCGTTGTACAGAGAGATCACAACAGGCATGTCTGCGCCACCAATCGGGGTGGTCAGCAGTACACCCAGTGCCAGCGCAACAGCAAAGAACACCAGAATCAGCAGAACCGGCGTTTCTTCAGCACCAACAACGGCCATGACAGTAACAACCGCGCCGATGAACAGCGCACCGCACAGCAGCGCAGCGTTGACATACTGGTGCTTCGGCAGACGCCATGCCTTGTTCATGCGGCCGTCAAGCTTCGCCCAGGCAATCAGCGAGCCAGACAGCGCAACGGCACCAATCAGACCACCCAGAATCGCCAGAACGGTTACTACCGGGCCGTGTGCCAAAGCGTTGCCAGACAGCAGCTCGGTTGCGGCAATAGCCGCAGCGGCGCCGCCGCCCATGCCGTTGTACAGGGCAACCATTTGCGGCATGTCGGTCATGGCGACGCGCTTGCCGCTGATCCAGGCCCAGCCAATACCCAGTGCCAGGGCGATGACCAGCAGGATCACGTTGGTAGTCAGATACGGCTCGGCGCGCGCGCTGACATCAAAGCCGTACAGGAAGGCGGCTGCTACCGCCAACACCATACCGCCACCAGCGACAACAATCCCAGAACGCGCGGTAACCGGGCTGGCCATGCGCTTGAGGCCGTACAGGAACAGAAATGCTGCGACAAAGTAGGCCGCGTCAATCAAAAACGTACTGAACATGGTCTACTTACTCCTTGTCCGCACCAGAGGCTTTGTTGGTCGGCTTGAACATCTCAAGCATGCGCTCGGTGACCACATAGCCACCTGCGGCGTTGCCTGCGCCCAGCAGAACACCAACAAAACCGATCACCTGCTCAAGCGTGGAACCTGCGTTCAGCAGAGCCCACATGGCGCCCACAACCACGATACCGTGGATGAAGTTGGAGCCCGACATCAGCGGCGTGTGCAGAATGGCCGGAACACGGCCGATGATTTCGTAGCCGGTAAACGCGGCCAGCAAAAAGATATACAGGGCAACGAAGCCTGTAATGGTAGTTGTCATTTCCATCAAACCGTCCTCAGGCCAGCTGTTCGACAGCGGCACGCGCTGCCTCATTGCGGATTTCACCGTCGTGGGTCAGTACCGAGCGAGCGAGCACCTCATCTTCCCAGTCCAACGACAGCTCGCCTTCCTTGACCATCAGACCAACCAGAGCCAGCAGGTTGCGGGAGTAAAGTTCAGAGGCATGCTCAGCCAGGTGGCTGGCGATGTTCAGCGGCGCAACGATGGTAGCGGGCCCCACTTCAACGGTATCGCCAGGCTGAGTCAGCGGGGTATTACCACCGCCTTCTGCTGCCAGGTCAATAATGACCGAGCCGCTCTTCATACCCATGATCTGCTCTTCAGTCAGAATCTTGGGGCTCGGCTTGCCGGGGATCGAGGCCGTGGTAATGATCGCATCAGCCTGCTGAACGTGGCGGGTCAGCACATCGTTGACCTGCTTCTGCTCTTCAGCAGTCAGCTCGCGGGCGTAACCGCCCTCACCGACTGCAGATACGCCGGTGTCGACGAACTTGCCGCCAACGGACTGCACCTGCTCGCGTACTTCAGGACGTACGTCGTAGCCTTCAATCATCGCGCCAAGACGCTTGGCAGTCGCCAGCGCCTGCAGACCAGCAACGCCAGCACCCATGACCAGAATCTTGGCCGGGCGCAGGGAACCGACTGCGGTAGTCATCATTGGCAGGATGCGGTGCAGGTGCGTGCCAGCCATCAGCGCGGCGTAGTAACCGGCCAGAGCGGCCTGGGAAGACAGCGCGTCCATTGCCTGAGCACGAGTAATGCGCGGAATCAGCTCCATCGCAAAGCAGGTGATGCGCTTGTCGCGCAGGGCCTTGACGATCTCGGGCTCACGCTGGGCGTAGATGAAGCAGCACAGGATCGAGCCTTCCGGCATTTCCTGAATGTCTTCCAGCGACGGTGCCTGCACGCGGAAGAACAGCCGCGTCTCGGCAGCTGCTGGCGCAACGGCTGCGCCAGCCTGCGTGAAGTCGTTATCGGGAATTCGGGCCGCCAGACCGGCACCGGGTTCAACGCAGGGCTCGATGCCAAGCTTTTGCAATTTGGCAACAACTGCGGGAACCAACGCCACGCGTTTTTCGTGGCGCCGGGTCTCTTTTGCAACATACAAACTGATAGCCATGGTCACTCCTGGAAACAGAACGCGCGAAGCATACAACAACTTGCCCCATAAAGCGCATCAGTTCCGAGACGATTCAGGCCTTTGTTCCAAGGGTATTGATCGCATCAAACTCGTGTTGAATGTCCTGCATCAGCTTGTGGTTGTCGTGCTGCCAAGGGTGGAAGTCGTCACGATAGAAGTCGCGATAGGCACTCCAAAGCCCTGAGAAAAAGCCGTTTCGGCCCCACAGCCAGCGTACACCGCGGTACCAGGTGCCTATATCGGTTAGCCTGCCGTCACGCTTCATCATGTGCCAGACGCCGCGAGTAACGTCACGCAAAAAGAAGAAAGTCGACAACCGCATTGCCTTGCGCAACTGCGCACGGTCGCCGCACACCTGCATGTAGAGGTCGAAGGCAACCGCCTTGTGCTCGGTTTCTTCCAGCGCGTGCCAACGCCAAACCTTGCGCATCGGCTCAATGGCGCCATCAAACCAGCGCATTTCACGCAGCACTGCGTCCGCCATGATTGCAGTGAAATGCTCCATTGCAACGGTGGCCGCCAGTCGGCGCTCAGGGGAAAAGTGCTTGTTGGCGTAGCGAATACGTTGACGCACCGGCTCGGTCAGGGTCTTTACGTCGTATCCCTGCTCCTCAAGGCGCCGGTTGTACTCGATATGTTCCCGACTATGGTGCCCTTCCTGCCCGATAAAGCCCTTGATTAGCTCCTGCTGTCTCGGATCTTCGACGCGATCGCGAAAGTGTCTCACCGAATCGATGAAAAAACGCTCTCCGTCAGGAAACAGCAACGACATGGCATTGAAGAAATGGGTTTTGAAGGGGTCTCCGCCATGCCAGTGCCGCGGCAACGGATTTGGGAGCTCAAACTCGATACGGCGGGGACGAATAGTCAGGTCGTCTGGAGTAACTGTGGTCATGACTCACCTCTGAATGCGCTGCGTTGTTGTTATTTGTTTTGCATGAACATCAATGTGATTTCGGCATATTCGACCCATTTCGGCGAATTGACAATATATATTTTCAACTAACCGCGACTGGCGACAAACGGCTAAACCACTACAGTTACCCGTAACAATCTGTATCGAAGCCTGAACCAATACGCTCGGGGGAATGCCATGAACGCGGTGATAGACGCACTCAACACGGTTTTTTGGGGGTATATCCTGATCTACGGCCTGCTGGCCGTTGGGGTGTTTTTCACTATCCGCCTTGGTGCTTTGCAGTTTCTGCACTTTGGCGAAATGATTCGCTCTCTGCTGGGCTCGCGAGAGAGCGACAAGTCCGGTATCTCGCCGTTTCAAGCGCTGTGTACCAGCCTCGCATCACGCGTTGGCACCGGTAACATTGCCGGGGTGGCAGTGGCGCTCTATCTTGGCGGCGCCGGAGCAATCTTCTGGATGTGGATGGTTGCGCTGGTTGGCATGGCAACAGCCTATGCCGAGAGCACCTTGGCGCAGCTGTACAAGGTACGGGACGAGGAAGGCCAGTTCCGCGGTGGCCCAGCGTTCTATCTCGCCAAGGGCCTGAAGGCACCATGGGCCGGCAGCATTTTCTCGGTCTGCCTGATCATTTCCTTCGGCCTGGTCTTCAACGCTGTGCAAGCCAACTCAATCGCTGATGCAATGGAAGGCGCGTTCGGCTTCAACAAACTGGTCGTTGGCGTCGCTATCGCCGCCGTAGCAGGGCTGGTCATCTTCGGCGGGTTGCGCTCTATTGCGCGCTTCGCCGAGTTCGTGGTGCCGTTCATGGCGGCCGTCTACGTACTGATGGCGCTTGTAGTGGTAGTGCTGCACATCACTGAGGTACCGGGAGTGCTGGCGCTGATCGTCAAAAGCGCCTTTGGCCTCGAAGAAGCCGCTGGCGGTGTTGCCGGATCTGTAACTGCAGCCATGCTCAATGGCATTAAACGCGGCCTGTTCTCCAATGAGGCAGGGATGGGCTCTGCGCCAAACGTCGCGGCCACGGCCACGCCAACCCCGCACCACCCCTCCTCTCAGGGCTTCGTGCAGGCAACCGGGGTGTTTATCGACACGCTGGTGATCTGTACTGCCACCGCCGTGATGATTCTGCTGTCCGGCGTACTGGAGCCCGGCAATGGCGTAACCGGCACACAGTTGACGCAATTGGCGCTGGAAAGCCACATCGGCGGCGCCGGAAGCTACTTCATCGCCTTTGCGATCCTGTTCTTTGCCTTCACATCGATCGTTGCCAACTACTCCTATGCGGAGAACGCCATGATCTTTCTGGGGCTCGGCGGCAAGTTGGGCATGTTGTCACTGCGTTGTGCCGCGCTGGCAATGGTCGTGTGGGGGGCGTATCAGGCGGTGGGTACGGTATTCAATGCCGCAGACGCCTCAATGGGGTTGATGGCAACCATTAACCTGATCGCGATTATGCTGCTGTCCGGAACGGTAGCCAAGTTGACCAAGGACTACCTTGCTCAACGCAAACAGGGACTGGTGCCACACTTCAAGGCCAGCGAGTATCCGGAACTGGAACACAAGATCGACCGGGACATCTGGTCGTAAGCGGGTTGGAGCACTGCTCGAGACGCCTCGAGCAGTGTCAGCCTTTTATTTCCTGCAGCGAATTGCCGCCGTCCACCACCAGCATCTGACCGGTCATGTAACTGCAGCCTTCACTGGCCAGAAACAGCGCCACCCGTGCGACTTCGTCAGGACGCCCAGGACGGCCAATCGGCGTATGTCGACCAGCCTCCAACTCTGCTGGCAGACTCGACGGGGTGTGAATCCAGCCCGGTGCGATGGCGTTGACGGTGATTCCCTGCCCGGCTACTTCGTGAGCAATCGAGCGGGTCAGGCCGACCATTGCCGACTTGGCCGCGCTGTACCCGGAGGTACCCGGGAAGGTCACCAACGGGCCGGTTACTGACGCGATATTGATTACTCGCCCAAAACCGGCAGCCAGCATGTGCTTTAGCACTGGCTGGCTGACGTGCACACAGGTGTTGAGGTTGAGGTCAATTTCACGCTGCCAATGATCAAACGCCATCCGATGGAACAGATCGCCAATCGGCTCTTCAATGCCCGACTGCGACATACCCGCGTTATTGACCAGAATGTCGATTCGGCCAAACTGCGTCACCACCTGATCAACCAGCTCTGCGGCCTGCTCCGGATGAGTCAGATCAGCCACCACCGCCAGACTGCGCAGCCGTTCCGGGTCCAGCTCATTCTGCCGCTGGAAGATACGGTTGGTCGTTGAGGTCAACACAACGGTAGCACCCGCGTCATGAAACATCCGGGCGATGGCGAAGCCGATGCCGTCAGCACTGCCGGCGCCGGTCACCAGGGCCACGCGCCCCCGGAGGTTTGTCATGTCGAGCGGCATCACTCAGCCAACCGCCAGGTGGTCCCACCCTTGCCGTCTTCCAGCACAACGCCCATGGCGGTCAGTTGATCACGAATGCGGTCAGACTCGCCCCAGTTCTTGTCAGCGCGGGCTTGCAGGCGCGCAGCGATCAACGCTTCGACTTCTGCAGCGTCAACCTTGCCAGCGGCACCGGCCTGCAGGAAAGCCTCGGGCTCCAACTGCAGAACGCCCAATACTTCGGCCAGCTGACGCAGACGCGCAGCCAGCGCAGCAGCTGCGCCAACATCAGCGTCCTTCAGACGATTCACCTCACGCACCATTTCGAACAGTACGGCACAGGCTTCTGGTGTGTTGAAGTCGTCATCCATTGCAGCGGCAAAACGCGCGGCAAAAGCGTCACCACCAGCAGGCGCGGCCTCGGGCAGACCTTTGAGTGCGTTGTAGAAACGCTCCAGTGCACCCTTGGCTTCCTTGAGGTTGTCCTCGGAGTAGTTGATGGCGCTGCGGTAATGGCTGGAGACCAGCAAGTAGCGGACTACTTCCGGGTGATACTTTTCCAGCACTTCACGAATAGTGAAGAAGTTACCCAGGCTCTTGGACATCTTCTCGCCATCGACGCGCACGGCACCTGCATGCATCCAGGCAGCAGCGTACAGCTCACCGGTTGCAGCCTCACTCTGGGCGATCTCGTTCTCGTGGTGCGGGAATACCAGATCCGGGCCGCCACCGTGAATATCAAAGGTATTGCCCAGGCAGCAGGTCGACATCACCGAGCACTCGATGTGCCAGCCCGGGCGACCCTCGCCCCAGGGCGAGGTCCAGCTCGGCTCACCCGGCTTGGCGGCCTTCCACAGCACGAAGTCCAGCGGGTCCTGCTTGGCTTCGTCTACTTCAATGCGCGCACCGATCTTCAGGTCTTCGATCTTGCGCCGAGACAGCTTGCCGTAACCCTCAAACTTGCCGACACGGTAGTAAACGTCGCCGTTGCCCGGCGCGTAGGCATAGCCCTTGTCGATCAGCGTCTGAATCATGGCAAACATGCCATCAATGTGCTGGCTGGCGCGCGGCTCCTGATCCGGCCGCAAAACATTCAGACGGGTTTCGTCTTCATGCATGGCCGCGATCATGCGCTCGGTCAGTTGCTGAAAGGTCTCACCGTTCTCGTTAGCACGCTTGATGATCTTGTCGTCGATATCAGTGATGTTGCGCACGTAAGTCAGGTCATAGCCGCTATGACGGAACCAGCGCGAAACCACGTCAAACGCAACCATCACGCGCGCATGGCCGATATGGCAGAAGTCATACACGGTCATGCCGCAGACATACATGCGCACCTGATTACCGACCAGTGGCTTGAAGGTTTCCTTGGTCTTGGTCAGGGTATTGTAGAGTGCCAGCGCCATCAGCCCCCCCAGGAGTCACGCAGGGTGACGGTGCGGTTGAAGACCATCGCATCGGGTCGGGAATCACGCGAATCCACGCAGAAATAGCCCTCACGCTCGAACTGGAAGCGGTCGTCCAGCGTCGCCTCAGCCAGCGACGGCTCGGCGCGGCAACCAGTCAGCACCTGCAGGGAGTCCGGGTTGATATTGTCGAGGAAAGTCGTGCCCTCTTCGCCCTTGTCCGGGTTCGCCGCATTGAACAGGCGATCGTACAGGCGTACTTCGCATTCAATGCTGCTGTTTGCCGGTACCCAATGGATCACGCCCTTGACCTTGCGGCCTTCCGGGTTCTTGCCGAGGGTATCCGGATCGTAGCTGCACAGCAGTTCGACGATATTGCCGTCAGCATCGGTAACCGCTTCATCGGCGCGGATAACGTAACTGCCACGCAGACGGACTTCACCGCCCGGCACCAGACGCTTGTAGCCCTTCGGCGGATCAACCATGTAGTCCTCACGGTCGATGTAGATCTCACGTTCGAACGGCAATACCCGCTCGCCGATGTCCTGTTTCGGATGACGCGGCAAGCGCAGCTCTTCGGTCTGACCTTCCGGGTAGTTGGTAATGGTCACTTTCAGCGGCTTGAGTACGCACATGGCGCGCGGTGCGTGGGCATCCAGATCGTCTCGAATACAGAACTCGAGTACGCCCATGTCAACCACACCGTCAGAACGGGTCACACCGATGCGCTCGCAAAACTCGCGGATGGCGGCCGGGGTGTAGCCACGACGACGGAATGCGCTGAGGGTAGACATGCGTGGGTCATCCCAACCATCGACATGCTTCTCGTCAACCAGCTGCTTGAGTTTACGCTTGCTGGTCACGGTGTAGTTCAGGTTCAGGCGCGCGAATTCGTACTGACGCGGGTGCGCAGGCACCGGCAGATTGTCGAGGAACCACTCGTACAGCGGACGGTGATCTTCGAACTCCAGGGTACAGATCGAGTGGGTAATACCCTCGATGGCGTCGGACTGACCGTGAGTAAAGTCGTAGCTTGGATACACGCACCACTTGTCACCCGTCTGGTGGTGGTGTGCGTGGCGGATACGATAGAGGATCGGGTCACGCAAGTTCATGTTCGGCGCCGCCATGTCGATCTTGGCGCGCAGCACCTTGGCGCCGTCGGCGAACTCGCCTGCGGTCATGCGCTCGAACTGCTCCAGGTTTTCTTCGACGCTGCGCTCACGGAATGGGCTGTTCTTACCCGGTTCGGTCAGGTTGCCGCGGTACTCGCGCGCTTGCTCCGGGGTCAGCTCACAGACGTAGGCTTTGCCAGCCTTGATCAGCTCGATGGCCCAGGCATGCAGCTGATCGAAATAATCAGACGCATAGCGTACGTCGCCGCCCCACTCAAAGCCCAACCACTCAACGTCGGCCTTGATCGCATCGATATATTCCTGCTCTTCCTTGGCCGGGTTAGTGTCGTCAAAACGCAGATTGCAGACGCCACCGAACTCCTTGGCCAGACCGAAGTTCAGACAGATCGACTTGGCGTGACCAATGTGCAGATAACCGTTGGGCTCTGGCGGAAAGCGGGTAACGATGTTGCTGTGCTTGCCGCTGTCCAGATCAGCCTGAACGATCTGGCGCAGAAAGTGGCTTGGGGGCGTGGCGTCGGGTTTGTTCATAAGGTCGGCAAAACTCGCTCAGGTGATGCGCTTGGCATCAGGGATTGCTAGGCCGTCATGGCCAAAACCCGTATCATACCCGAAACTCGCAGGTGCCTGAATGCAGCAATGCAGACAGCATCACACCCACTCTGTTCGACTGCCCGAGGAATACCCGATGGTCAAACTGCACACCAACTATGGCGTTATCACCCTTGAACTGTTTGCCGACAAGGCGCCGGTGACCGTCGAGAACTTCAAGCAATACGTTCGCGATGGCCATTACGACGGCACCATCTTCCACCGCGTAATCGGCAACTTCATGATCCAGGGCGGCGGTTTCGCACCTGGCATGCAGCAGAAAGACACCCGTGACCCGATCAAGAACGAAGCCGATAACGGCGTTGCCAACAAGATTGGCACCATTGCCATGGCTCGCACCCCGGATCCGCACTCCGCCAGCGCCCAGTTCTTCATCAACGTTGCCGACAACGACTTCCTGAACTTCTCCGCACCGACCATGCAGGGCTGGGGCTACGCCGTATTCGGCAAGGTCGCCGACGGCATGGATGTGGTCGAAAAGATCAAGGCTGTGCGCACCACTTCCCGTGCCGGCCATCAGGACGTGCCGGCCGAAGACGTGATCATCGAGCGCGCCGAACTGGTCGACTGAGATCATTCCGTCGATGCGCTATCTGTTCATCTCGGATCTGCATCTGGAAGCAAAACGCCCGGATATCACCCGGGCGTTTTTGCGTCTGCTGGAAACCCGCGCACCGCAATTTGATGCGCTGTACATCCTCGGCGATTTTTTTGAAGTCTGGCTGGGTGACGACACCATCGACGACCTGGGACGAGAGGTCGCTAATGCCCTCTCCCGCCTCGCAGAACATGGCACTCAGGTCTACCTGATGCACGGCAACAGAGACTTTCTGCTCGGTCGCCGCTTTTGCAAGGCCGCGCGCTGCACACTACTCAAAGACCCGAGCATCGTTGATCTGAATGGCGAACCCGTTTTGCTGATGCACGGCGATAGTCTGTGCACCGACGATATCGGCTATATGCGCATGCGTCGCTGGCTACGCAACCCGGCCAGCCGCTTTGTGCTCCGCAACCTGCCACAGAAAACCCGCTACAAGCTGGGCCGCAAGTTACGTGACGAAAGCCAAGCGCGCACCCAAATGAAGTCCGCCGACATTACCGACGTCAACCTCGGCGCAGTTGCGCAGGTCATGCGTGATAAAGGGGTAAAAACCCTTATTCACGGCCACACACACCGCCCGGCAATCCACGATTTAGTGATCGACCGCCAACCCGCGCAGCGTATCGTGCTGGGCGACTGGGATAAGGCCGGCTGGGCGCTGGAAGTGGACGAAAACGGCAAGCGACTGGAGTCGTTTCCGCTGTCGTAGGGGCATAGCGTGCTGTGACTCTTCTACGCAAACATGCTGAAGGCAATAAAAAACCCCGGCTCTTTCGAGTCCGGGGTTTTTCACATCAGGCTGAAGCTTACAGCTTGCCTTCCAGTTCCGGTACCGCCTCGAACAGGTCGGCAACCAGGCCGTAATCGGCAACCTGGAAGA